>NZ_CP110644.1:4124318-4448409 GCF_026153515.1 Pseudomonas sp. KU26590 | reverse complement strand
AATCGCCTGGGCCAGAAGAACGGCAAGGGCTTCTATGTCTACGAGACCGACAAGCAGGGCAAGCCGAAGAAAGTGGTCGACGCGTCTGTGCTGGAAGTGCTCAAGCCAGTGATCTACGAGCAGCGTGAAGTCAGCGACGAAGACATCATCAACTGGATGATGATCCCGCTGTGCCTTGAGACCGTGCGTTGCCTGGAAGACGGCATCGTCGACACGGCCGCCGAGGCCGACATGGGCCTGATCTATGGCATCGGTTTCCCTCCGTTCCGTGGCGGCGCGCTGCGTTACATCGACTCGATCGGTGTCGCTGAATTCGTTGCCCTGGCGGACAAATACGCTGATCTGGGCGCTCTGTACCACCCCACTGCGAAGCTGCGTGAAATGGCCAAGACCGGCCAGCGCTTCTTCGGCTAAGTGCCCAACGAACAGGTGAAGATATGAGCTTGAATCCGAGAGACGTCGTGATTGTCGACTTCGGTCGCACACCGATGGGCCGCTCCAAGGGTGGCATGCACCGCAATACCCGCGCCGAAGACATGTCGGCGCACCTGATCAGCAAACTGCTTGAGCGCAACAACAAGGTCGACCCGGCGGAAGTCGAGGACGTGATCTGGGGCTGCGTCAACCAGACCCTGGAGCAGGGCTGGAACATCGCGCGCATGGCGTCGCTGATGACCCAGATTCCGCACACTTCCGCTGCGCAGACGGTCAGCCGCCTGTGCGGTTCGTCGATGAGCGCGTTGCACACGGCGGCTCAGGCGATCATGAGCAACAACGGTCATGTCTTCGTCATCGGTGGTGTCGAGCACATGGGTCACGTCGGCATGATGCACGGTGTCGATCCGAACCCGCACATGTCGCTGTACGCGGCCAAAGCCTCGGGCATGATGGGCCTGACCGCCGAAATGCTGGGCAAGATGCACGGCATCACCCGTGAAGCGCAGGATGCGTTCGGTGTGCGCTCCCACAGGCTGGCGCAGAAGGCCACGCTGGAAGGGAAGTTCAAGGACGAAATCATCCCGATGCAGGGCTACGACGAGAACGGTTTCCTGAAGATGTTCGACTTCGACGAGACCATTCGTCCGGAGACGACGCTGGAAAGCCTGGCCGCCCTCAAGCCTGCGTTCAACCCGAAAGGCGGTACGGTCACGGCCGGCACCTCGTCACAAATCACTGACGGTGCTTCGTGCATGATCGTCATGTCCGGCCAGCGCGCCATGGACCTCGGCATCCAGCCGCTGGCGGTGATCCGCTCGATGGCAGTGGCCGGTGTCGACCCTGCAATCATGGGTTACGGACCGGTTCCGGCGACCCAGAAAGCGCTGAAGCGCGCAGGGCTGAGCATCGCCGATATCGACTACTTCGAGCTCAACGAAGCTTTCGCTGCACAGGCCCTGCCGGTGCTGAAAGATTTGAAAGTGCTCGACAAGATGGACGAGAAGGTTAACCTGCACGGCGGCGCCATCGCCCTGGGTCACCCGTTCGGTTGCTCGGGGGCGCGGATTTCCGGCACCTTGCTCAACGTGATGAAGCAGAATGGCGGCACCCTGGGTGTTGCCACCATGTGCATCGGTCTGGGTCAGGGCATCACCACCGTATTCGAACGCGTCTAAACGGTGTCAGTGTGCGAGCCGGGGCCTGGTGCCCCGGCTTTTGTTTTTTTCCGGAAATGTATTTTCGCCACTTTTTTTCTTGTCACACCCGAGGTCCCCCGCATGCCGCTACAGCCAGGTCTCTACCGTCACTACAAAGGCCCCGAATACCGTGTTTTCGGTGTCGCGCGGCATTCGGAGACCGAAGAAGAAGTGGTGTGCTATCAAGCGCTGTACGGCGAATACGGCCTGTGGGTACGCCCTTTGAGCATGTTTCTGCAGTCAGTTGAGGTTGACGGCGAGCAAGTGCCGCGCTTTGCTTTGGTTCAGGCTGAACCGGATCTTTTTCCCCGGCCCTGAGGCGGGTCCTTGCAGCAGCCATTGCTTGACCTCACCTTTCAGCCACTATATATAGCGGGGCCTCGACGGCTCTGACGTCTTTTTTCTCGCATTAGGAATTTTCCGATCCATGGGCAAATCGCTGGTCATTGTGGAATCCCCGGCTAAGGCCAAGACCATCAACAAGTACCTGGGCAACCAGTACGTGGTGAAGTCGAGTATCGGCCATATCCGAGACCTGCCCACCAGCGGTTCGGCTAGCGCCTCCAAAGAGCCTGCTGCCAAACGCGGCAAGGCCGTGGCCGAAGCGCCCGTGCTGTCGCCCAAGGAAAAGGCCAAGCGCCAGCTCGTGGCGCGGATGGGTGTCGATCCGGAGCACGGCTGGAAGGCCAAGTACGAAATCCTTCCCGGCAAAGAGAAGGTGATCGACGAGCTGCGCCGCCTGGCCAAAGACGCCGACACCATCTATCTCGCGACGGACTTGGACCGCGAAGGGGAGGCCATTGCCTGGCACCTGCGCGAAGCCATCGGCGGCGACGATTCGCGCTACAAGCGTGTGGTCTTCAACGAGATCACCAAGAAAGCCATTCAGGAAGCCTTCTCCAAACCGGGCGAGCTCGACATCGACCGCGTGAATGCCCAGCAGGCCCGCCGTTTCCTCGACCGCGTCGTCGGTTACATGGTGTCGCCGCTGCTGTGGCAGAAGATCGCCCGCGGTCTGTCGGCCGGCCGTGTGCAGTCCGTGGCCGTGAAGCTGGTGGTGGAGCGCGAGCGTGAAATCCGTGCGTTCAACCCGGAAGAGTACTGGGAGATCCACGCGGACCTCGGCACCGCCAAAGGCGCCAACGTTCGCTTTGAAGTCGCCCGTGAAAAAGGCGAAGCCTTCAAACCGCTGAACGAAGCGACCGCCATGGCGGCGCTGGAGAAGCTCAAGGCCTCGGCCTACAGCATCAGCAAGCGTGAAGACAAGCCGACCAGCAGCAAACCGTCGGCGCCCTTCATCACTTCCACGCTGCAACAGGCCGCGAGCAACCGCCTGGGCTACGGCGTGAAGAAAACCATGATGATGGCCCAGCGTCTGTACGAAGCCGGTTACATCACCTACATGCGTACGGACTCGACCAACCTGTCGGCTGACGCAGTGGCCATGGCCCGCACCTACATCGAAACCGAGTTCGGCAAGAAGTACCTGCCGGAATCGCCGATCGTCTACAGCAGCAAGGAAGGCGCGCAAGAGGCTCACGAAGCGATTCGTCCTTCCGATGTCAACACGCACCCAAGCAAGCTGACGGGGATGGAGCGTGACGCCGAGCGTCTGTACGAGCTGATCTGGCGCCAGTTCGTGGCCTGCCAGATGCCGCCTGCGCAATACCTGTCGACCACCGTGAGCGTCGCGGCTGGCGATTTCGAGCTGCGCGCCAAGGGCCGCATCCTCAAGTTCGACGGCTACACCCGCGTGTTGCCACAAATGAGCAAGCCGGGCGATGACGACGTACTGCCGGACATGGCACAGGGCGACAAGCTGAAGCTGATCAAGATCGATCCAAGCCAGCATTTCACCAAGCCGCCTGCGCGTTATTCGGAAGCGAGCCTGGTCAAGGAAATGGAAAAACGCGGCATCGGTCGTCCATCGACCTACGCCGCGATCATCTCGACCATCCAGGACCGTGGTTATGTGGCCCTGCACAACCGTCGTTTCTATTCGGAAAAGATGGGCGACATCGTCACCGAGCGTCTGTCCGAAAGCTTCTCGAACCTGATGGACTACGGCTTTACCGCCGGCATGGAAGAGAACCTCGACGACGTGGCCCACGGCCAACGCGACTGGAAGAACGTTCTTGACGAGTTCTACGGCGACTTCAAAAAGAAACTCGAAGTGGCCGAAGCGCCTGACAGCGGCATGCGCGCCAACCAGCCGGTGATGACGGACATCCCGTGCAAGGTCTGCGGTCGCCCGATGCAGATTCGTACCGCGTCCACCGGCGTGTTCCTCGGCTGCTCGGGCTACAGCCTGCCGCCGAAAGAGCGCTGCAAGGCCACGGTCAACCTCACGCCGGGCGACGAAATCGCCGACGACGATGAGGGTGAGTCCGAATCCCGTGTATTGCGTGGCAAGCACCGTTGCCCGATCTGCAGCACTGCGATGGATGCGTACCTGCTGGATGAGAAGCACAAGCTGCACATCTGCGGCAACAACCCGGACTGCTCGGGTTACGAGATCGAAGAGGGCACCTACCGCATCAAGGGCTACGAAGGCCCGAGCGTCGAGTGCGACAAGTGCGGCGGCGAAATGCAGCTCAAGACGGGCCGTTTCGGCAAGTTCTTCGGCTGCACCAACTGCAAGAACACCCGCAAGCTGCTGAAGAGCGGTGAAGCGGCGCCGCCGAAGATGGACCCGGTGAAGATGCCGGAGCTCAAGTGCGACAAGGTTGATGACACCTACATCCTGCGTGATGGTGCTTCGGGGTTGTTCCTGGCGGCCAGCCAGTTCCCGAAAAACCGCGAGACCCGTGCACCGCTGGTGATGGAGATCGCGCCGCACAAGGACGAGATCGATCCGAAGTATCACTTCCTGTGTGACGCGCCGAAGAAAGACCCCGACGGTCGTCCGGCGGTGATCCGGTACAGCCGCAAGTCCAAGGAGCAATACGTGCAGACCGAAGTGGAAGGTAAGCCTACCGGCTGGCGTGCGTTCTACGACGGCGGCAAGTGGAAGGTCGAGGACAAGCGTTAATCGTTTAACTCGATCCGACTGGTCAGCTCCGATGCTTTGCGTTAAAAGAATCCCTCGGCGTGCTCGTGCGCTCCGAGGGATTTTTTCGTCTGCGGCTGAGCCCTTACAGGCTGGCAGGCAGGCTGGCGATTCACTCATCTCTACCGAGGCCACCGTTATGGCTCACGAACTCTATACCCGCACCAACCAGAAGCTGTTCTTCGCAGGACTGGCGCTGGAAGCGATGGCAAAGGCCAGAGACAGCCGCGCGATGAACGCCCAGGGGCTTGAGCAGGCCGAGCGTGAATCGGCGATCTTTCATCTCTACGGCGCTTTGCTGGGGCTGTGTCACGAGATCGCCGGCTACTACCGGCTGCCAGACGCCAGCTCCCCCCGTGCCGAGGACCTGCTGTCGCCGAAGGTGCTGGAAGCCATCGCCATTCCGGAAATGAGCGAACTGGTCGAGCTCGCCCACAACCGCGAAACGTGGCTGGCGCAATTGCTGGCCTCCTACCAAGCGTTGTTCATGCCGCCAAGGGCGCCGCGCAAACCCAAGGGTGACGTCACTCAGCCGCTGATCATCGCAGTGGGGGGGACGAAGAGCCTGAGCAGGCATTGTCGCGCGAGGAGATGGAACATTGGCGCCAGCAGCTCAAAAGCCTGGCAATCCGGTTCAGAGAAGGCCTGAGCGAGAGCTGATACGGAGTGATCGATGGGCTAGGGACTGAGTCATCTGGCTGTTACAATGCCAGCCTTTCGTGGAGAACTGCACTGATGCCAACTTCGTTTCTGGAAATTGTTGAACTGCCTGACGGCCGCATCGAGCTGCGCCGCGCTGAAGATGAAGGATCCCTTGTTACCCTGAATTTTTCGGAAGACGCCAAGGCGTTCCTGCAGGGTCAGCACGTTGAAGTCGCCAAGGCGATGCTCAGCGTCGGTGTGCAGATGGCAGGCCGTCTGGCCGAAGGCGAATTGACCAAGGATGAAGAAGGGCCGCGCGTGCTGCATTGATCCTCGGGATCTGCAGCCCGTTCACACGCCATCCCGCTTCTCGATTCGCAAGAAGCGCCTTCACGCTCTACATACCCTGATTAGTTCTGCCGACGTGCTCAGCCCAGCCGGATGTTGAGGCTCTGCGCATCGCCGATACGTGCTGCGCCTGCCAGTTGCTGGCGCGCACTGCCTGAGATTGGATTGATCCAGCTGACCACCGTATGGCTGCGACCCAGGCGCAACGCTTCACGGGTCAGTTCCAGCGCACTCTGAGCCCCACGCGGGTGCATCAGAATAATGCGTTCCCGGTTCAGACCCGCGTCACGCAGCCACGCCTGAGTCACACTGGCGGGGGGTGCAACCAGCGTCAGCCAGCGATCATTGGTGTCCTGGCTCAACTCGCGCAGGATCGGCGCCAGTAGATTGAGGCAGTTCCCGGCAGCGCCGCGCAAAGACAATTCACTAAAGACTTCTGGTTCGTTGCTCCAGGGCGACTCGGCAATCTCTGCCAGCGTCGGGACCTGCAACAGTGGAACGTCGAGCATTGGCATGCCGGGCGCCATGAATGCTTCGAACAGCGGCAGTTGTGCATGTTGTTGCGGTGTCTGTGGGAGCTGCATCTACGTTCTCCTTATCGGCGTATCACGCCGACGCTCAAGCCTTCAATCACAAGATCCTGATCTTTGAGATTCACTTCGATCGGTGCGAAGTCGGCGTTCTCGGCCAAAAGCCAGACTTTGTTGCCCTCACGCTTGAAGCGTTTGACCGTGACCTCGTCACCGATTCGCGCCACAACGATCTGGCCGTTGCGTGCTTCGCGGGTGGTGTGGACGGCCAGCAGGTCGCCGTCGAGAATTCCGACGTCTTTCATGCTCATCCCGTGGACGCGCAGCAGGTAATCCGCGCTTGGGTGAAAGAAGGCCGGGTTGATTGCGAGAGATTCTTCGATGTGCTGCTGGGCCAGGATCGGCGCGCCAGCTGCGACGCGGCCAATGATGGGCAGGCCGCTGTCATCGGGTTTGGCTTCGAAGCCGGGGATGCGAATGCCACGGGAGGCGCCCGGGGTCATCTCGATGGCGCCTTTGCGGGCGAGGGCTTTCAAGTGTTCTTCGGCAGCATTGGGCGATTTGAAGCCCAGCTCCTGAGCGATCTCGGCGCGGGTCGGCGGGTAGCCGTTGTCTTCCAGGCAGCGCTTGATGAAGTCCAGAATCTCGGCTTGGCGTGACGTCAGTTTGATCATGTGCATCGCTCTGGCTTTTTATACAGTGACTGGGATTATATACAGTGCTTGGGTCTTGGCAATGGTCCTTTTCGCCACGCGTGCAGCCACCCCCTGCCATGAATGGCTACAGGCCCCGGTTTGTATGGTTAAATGCCCGTGACTGCATGGACAGAAAGCGGACGCTCAGGGTTGACAGTGTTGTGTATGAAACGTATGTTTCAAACACGTGTTTGTCAGGCGTTGAACCATGGCTCAGTCGGAAACAGTTGAACGAATTCTCGATGCAGCGGAGCAGCTGTTCGCCGAGAAGGGTTTTGCCGAAACCTCGTTGCGGCTGATCACCAGCAAGGCGTCAGTCAATCTGGCAGCGGTGAACTACCACTTCGGTTCCAAGAAGGCCCTCATCCAGGCGGTATTTTCCCGCTTCCTCGGGCCGTTCTGCGTCAGTCTCGACCGCGAGCTGGAGCGCCGCCAGGCCAAGCCTGAAACAAAACCGACCCTTGAAGAGTTGCTCGAAATCCTCGTCGAGCAGGCGTTGGTCGTGCAGCCGCGCAGCAACAATGACCTGTCCATCTTCATGCGCCTGCTGGGCCTGGCGTTCAGCCAGAGCCAGGGCCACTTGCGGCGTTATCTCGAAGACATGTACGGCAAGGTGTTCCGCCGTTACATGCTGCTGGTCAACGAAGCGGCGCCGCGCATTCCCCCCATCGAGCTGTTCTGGCGGGTCCACTTCATGCTGGGCGCTGCGGCCTTCAGCATGTCCGGCATCAAGGCGTTGCGTGCTATCGCTGAGACCGATTTTGGCGTCAATACGTCGATCGAGCAGGTCATGCGCCTGATGGTGCCGTTCCTGGCGGCCGGCATGCGCGCCGAAACGGGCGTCACCGACAACGCCATGCTCACCGCGCAACTTCGGCCTCGGACCAAAACCTCGGCACCGTTGCCCGCCAAGGTCTAAGCAGCGCCACCGGCTGGCGGTGGCGTAATTTGCATCACATCCTTCGATCCCTCACCATGCCGGCCTGAGCATTGGTTGTTGAAGGATCTTCCTATGAGTTCTGGCCTGCAAGGCTCCCTGATGGTGGACGTCGCCGGTACCTGGCTGACCTCCGAAGACCGTCAGTTTCTGCGTCAGCCCGAAGTGGGCGGCCTGATCATTTTCGCGCGAAACATCGAGAGCCCACGGCAAATTCGTGAGCTCTGTGCGTCCATTCGTGCCATTCGTCCCGAGTTGCTGCTCGCTGTCGATCAAGAGGGCGGCCGGGTGCAGCGCCTGCGCCAGGGTTTTGTGCGGCTGCCGGCGATGCGCGCCATTGCCGGTCATCCGAATGCAGAAAGCATCGCCGAGCATTGCGGCTGGCTGATGGCAACCGAAGTGTTGGCGGTAGGGCTGGACCTCAGCTTTGCGCCGGTGCTGGATCTGGACTACCAACGCAGTGCGGTCGTCGGCACCCGGTCGTTCGAAGGCGATCCTGAGCGGGCGGCGGTACTGGCGGGCGCGTTCATCCGCGGCATGAATGCGGCAGGCATGGCCGCCACGGGCAAGCATTTTCCCGGGCATGGCTGGGCCGAGGCTGACTCTCATGTGGCCATCCCCCATGACGAGCGCAGTCTGGAAACGATTCGCGCCAACGACCTGGTGCCTTTCCAGCGCTTGAGCAAACACCTGGCAGCGGTCATGCCTGCCCACGTGATCTATCCCCAGGTTGACTCGCAGCCGGCGGGGTTTTCCCGCCGCTGGCTGCAGGACATTCTGCGCGGCGAGCTGGGCTTCGATGGCGTGATCTTCAGCGATGACCTGTCGATGGCAGGCGCCCATGTCGTGGGTGACGCCGCCAGCCGTATCGAGGCGGCGCTTACCGCAGGTTGCGACATGGGATTGGTCTGTAACGACCGCGCTGCGGCCGAGCTGGCCTTGAGCGCGGCCCAGCGCTTGAAGGTTTTGCCTCCTGCGGCGCGGTTGCACAGAATGCGTGGCCAGGGCATTGCGTCCACCGAATACCGCCAGCATCCCCGCTGGCTGGCGGCGCTGACCGCCTTGCGCGCTGCTCATTTGATCGATTAAGGAATTCCCATGACTGTTTACGCGATTATCGGCGGCACCGGCCTGACCCAGCTCGAAGGGCTGACGATACGTCAGTCCCTGGCCGTGAATACCCCTTATGGCGCGCCGTCCGGCGAGATCCAGCTCGGCGAATACGCCGGCCGCGAGGTGATGTTTCTGGCTCGTCACGGGCACCCGCACCGCTTTCCGCCGCACAAGGTCAACTACCGCGCCAACATCTGGGCGCTGAAGCAGGCCGGGGCCGAAGCGATTCTGGCGGTCAACGCCGTGGGCGGGATTCACCCTGACATGGGCACCGGTCATTTCTGCGTGCCCCATGATTTGGTGGACTACACCAGCGGTCGCGAGCACACGTTCTTTGCCGATGACCTGGAGCACGTGACCCACATCGACTTCAGCTTCCCCTACAGCGCGCCATTGCGGGCTCGACTGATTGCAGCGCTGGCGGCCGAGGGGTGCGCCCACAGCGATTTCGGCGTCTATGCCTGCACCCAAGGACCGCGGCTGGAATCCGTGGCCGAGATTACGCGGCTGGAGCGTGACGGCTGCGACATCGTCGGCATGACCGGTATGCCGGAAGCCGCTCTGGCGCGTGAACTCGAACTGGAATATGCCTGCCTGGCGCTGGTGGTGAATCCGGCCGCCGGCAAGTCGGCGGCGGTGATCACGATGGCGGAAATCGAGCAGGCTTTGCACGATGGAATCGGCAAGGTCAAGGCGACATTGGCTCGAGTGCTCAGCGCCGCGTGAGGCCGGAAATCGTGGAATTGGAGGGCTTTCTCTCAACGCTGGCTAGGCCGGAAAGGGCAACAAAGTCAACGCTATATCGTTGAAATAGTTGTCCACGGAAAGCGTGAATATCTCTGTGGATAAGTTTCTGTAAGCCTGTAGTTGCATGGCTTTAGCGACAATGGTCGTTTAATGATCAGGTTTACCAATGGCGCCGATCCAGCGGGTTAATCGTCAGAATTCTCTTCGGATCAGGCTTGGAAGGGGCGGGGTAAAGCGAGGAGGAGATCAGGCGTCGGACTGCTCGGCAGCGCGTCGAGAATGACGCGCTGCCGAGGCCAATTTCCGCACGGGAAAAGTCAGGTGTCAGGTCAGCGAATAAGTCAGCAGAGCAAAGGGCCTGATCGGCTGATCAGGACTCGGCCCACTCGACGTCGGTCAAACCCAGTTGCTCGGCTTTGGGCTTGGTCACTTTCGGGACTCGGTCCGACCGGTATTTGGGAATCTGACCAAACCCGGCATCCACCGAAGCCCAGTGCCAGGCGGATGCGTTATCCATGACTTCGGCGCTGATGTAGAAGCTTTTGTAGCTCCCGTGCAGCAGGTAATCGATTCTGAAGTGCTTGTACTGTGCCACGCTTGCAAACCTCCCTATCAGTCACTCTCTGTGTAACTGAGTCGTCACCGCCAGGAAAATTCACTCGAAGTTACCGTTCTAAGCCAAATGGTTAGCTTTAGTACAGAACGATGAGTAAACGGTCAGCCACCCTTACAAATGAGTGGCAAACCCCCGGTTTTGAGCGGTTTCAGCGACGCGATGGCGGCATCAAGCACTGTCCGGTGCGGCAGTGACGACCTTTGCAGTCGTCCTGCCGCGCCGTTTTTACACTCAAACGGTCACTTGTTCAGGAATTTGAACACAGTGGTCTGGGTGTAGGCCTTGCCTGGGTCCAGGCGCGTGGAAGGGAAGGCTGGCTGGTTAGGCGAGTCCGGGTAGTGCTGGGTCTCCAGCGTGAATGCGCCCCAGTGCGGGTAGATCTTGCCGCCCTTGCCTTTGACAGTGCCGTCTAGGAAGTTGCCCGTGTACAGCTGAACGCCAGGCTCGGTGGTAAACAGCTGCAAACGGCGACCCGACTTAGGATCGACCACATCCGCCGCCAGATTCGACAGCTTGCCCTTGGTGTCGAGCACCCAGTTGTGGTCGTAGCCGCCTTGAGTCGCTTCTGCAAACTTCAGCTGTGCGTTGTCTTCACGGATGCGCTTGCCGAAGGCGACAGGCTTGAGGAAGTCAAAGGGTGTGCCGGCCACTGGCGGCAGCTCACCTGTCGGGATCAGCGTCTCGTTGACCGGCGTGTAGTGTGCGGCGTGCACTACGGCCACCTGGTCAAGGATGTCACCGTTGCCAGCGCCGGCCAGGTTGAAGTAGCTGTGGTTGGTGAGGTTGAGGACGGTCGGTTTGTCCGTCGTCGCGTGGTACTGAATGCGCAACTCGTTCTTGTCGTTCAGGCTGTAGGTGACCTCGGTTTTCAGCGTACCGGGGAAGCCCATCTCGCCATCGACCGAAACGTAGGTCAGCTTGACCCCGACCGAGCCTTTGTCCTTGACCTCCTGAGCCTTCCAGATCTGTTTGTCGAAGCCTTTCGGGCCGCCATGCAGTGAGTTGGTCTTGTCGTTCAGCGGCACCTGATAGCTCTTGCCATCCAGAGAGAACTTGCCGCCTGCCAGGCGATTGCCGAAGCGGCCGATGGTGGCGCCGAAAAATGCGGTGCCATTGACGTAACCGTCCACATCATCGAAGCCCAGGACCACGTCCTCAGCCTTGCCGTGCTTGTCCGGCACCAGCAGCGACTGCAGCGTGCCGCCGTAGGTGATCACGGTAGCCTGCATGCCCTGGCTATTGCGCAGGGTGTATTTCTCGACCGGGGTGCCATCGGCGAGTTTGCCGAACGCGCCGTGTTCGGTGGACAGTCCGGCAGCGTGCACTTGCAGGGCGGCGGCCATCAGCGACAGGCCCAGGGCAGGTATAAGCGTCTTTCTCATTGCGTCGATCCTTTTGTTTTTATGCGCACGTTTTTACGGGCGTTTTATGGATGTGCTCTGAAGTGAGCACCCTTGCTGCTCTGAGCGCTGCGACCGTCGCGACAGCGTGACGGCGCGGTGCTCGGTGATTGGTCATACTATTTGATCTGGATAGCCCTGATATTTCGAGTTATAGATCAAAATCACTCGCTTTAAAAATAAATTGTAATACTATTTGGCGAAAGGCAGTCTGCTGTCCGATGCGGGAAGGTCTAGCCCAGGATTGCCCGTCTGTACAGGCGGTTGACGCCTAATCGTATGATCATTAGCCTCTATTTGCGGAACACACCGCAAACAGGGGCGGATCAATGAGCAGCAGTTTTCACGCGTCGACGGTAAACCGCCTGGGAGCCTGGATTGCTCAAGGGAATGTGGTGCCGGGGCAGTCGCTGAAGGTTGAAGCGGCGTTGGGTGAAGAATTCGGGGTCAGCCGTACGGTGATTCGCGAGGCCATCAAAACACTGGTGGCCAAAGGGTTACTGGAGGTCGGGCCCAAGGTGGGCACGCGGGTATTGCCGGTGCGCAGCTGGAATCTGTTTGACCCACAAGTGGTGGGCTGGCTGGCGGCGAAGGGCCTGCCGGAAAGTTTTGTGCTGGACCTGCTGGATTTGAGACGCGCCATTGAACCGATGGCCGTGCGTTGGGCCTGTGAAAGGGCGACGCCGGAGCAGATTGCCAGGATCCAGGCCAATTATCAGGGGCTTGAGGCCAGTGTGGCGGACCTGGGTGATTACAACGCTGCGGATCAGCGCTTCCATGAAGCGGTGCTCGCGGCGAGCCATAACCAGTTCATTGAGCAGATGCTGCCGGCACTGGGCGCTTTGCTGGCGATCTCGTTTGAAGTGTCATCGGCGGTGCCCGGTGAGCTGGGCAGAACCTTGCCGTTGCACAAGGATCTGGCGGACGCCATCGCCAACCGGGATTCGGCGCGGGGTGTCTGGGCCTGCATGAGTTTGATTGAAAACGCCGGTGAAGTGATGGCCCGTTCTCGGGAACAACCGTTATCGCGCACTTGACGACTGGCCCAGTGTGATGTTTCGCAGGTGAGCTTTTTGAGTGGCTCACGGACCTACAATAATAAGCAGGAAATTTTCCATGAAATGGCTGCCGGTCTGCGACCAGCGTTTCAAATTGGCCGAAGGGCCGTTCTGGGACCCTGCCCACCAGGCGTTGTACTGGGTTGATATCGCTGGCTTCCGCGCGCTGCGCCTTCACGCCGGCAGGCTGTCCCACTGGCAGTTCAACGAGCCGGTTTCCGCCTTCATACCCACCACGAAAGGTGACGCGCTGGTCACCCTCGCCAGCGGCGTCCATCGTCTGGACCTCGATTCCGCGTCCCATCAACCTGTTATTTCTCTACTGTGTGCCGCCGATCCCGTGGCGGGCAACCGTGCCAACGAAGCCCGTTGCGACCGGCAGGGTCGGCTGTGGCTGGGGACCATGCAGAACAACCTTGACGAGGAGGGCGGCGACCTGCCGATCGAGCGCCGCTCGGGCGGGCTGTACCGCGTCGACGGCGATGGCTCGGTCGCGGCTTTGCTGAACGGGCAGGGCATCGTCAACACCCTGGTCTGGCCGGAAACCGATTCCGCCGTGCTTACCGCCGACACCCTGGACGGCGTGATCTATCGCTACCCGATCAACGACGATCACTCGTTGGGCGACCGCGAAGTCTGGGCCCATGAGCATTCCCGCGGCGCACCCGATGGTTCGGCGATGGACGAAGACGGTTTTGTCTGGAATGCCCGCTGGGGTGGCGGTTGCCTGATCCGCTTCGCCCCCGATGGCAGCGTTGATCGAATCGTCGAACTGCCGGTCAGTCACCCGACCAGCTGCGTGTTCGGCGGGCCGGACATGAGCACTTTGTTTGTGACCAGCGCGCGGCCTGCAGAGGGCGCGCTGGAGCTGGATGGGTCCGTAATTCAGATGGAAATCGGCGTCAAGGGTATGGCCTCGCACCGCTTTGCGGGGTGACCCAAACCCTGTGCCGGTGAGGTGTGACACTCGGTTACATAGGCTTCATTGATAATATGATATGACTGTTTTCAGTCGAGCGGCCTGCGCTGTTTTCACCTGCATACCGCCCCGACACTCACTGCTGAACGCTGTAGCTAGTCAATAAAAATAAGGAGTTAGCTATGTTGAGTCGCCACGGGATTCGTTCCCTGTGCTGTGCTGCTGTTGCCACCGCCATTCTTGGCATGAGCGCCGGTGTATCCGCCGCTGATGCCGACAAGGTCAAGATCGGTTTCCTGGTCAAGCAGGCTGAAGAGCCCTGGTTCCAGACCGAATGGCAGTTTGCCGAAAAGGCCGGTAAGGACCACGGTTTCGAAGTCATCAAGATTGCCGTTCCCGACGGTGAAAAAACCCTCTCTGCCATCGACAGCCTTGCCGCCAACGGCGCCAAAGGGTTTGTCATCTGCCCGCCCGACGTCTCCCTCGGCCCGTCCATCGTCGCCAAAGCCAAAGCCAATGGTCTGAAAGTCATGGCTGTCGATGACCGTTTCGTCGACGCCAAAGGCAAGTTCATGGAAGACGTGCCGTACCTGGGCATGGCGGCGTTTGAAGTCGGCCAGAAACAGGGCGCTGCCATGGCCGACGAAGCGAAGAATCGCAACTGGGACTGGAAAGAAACCTACGCGATCATCAACACCTACAATGAGTTGGACACCGGCAAGAAGCGCACCGACGGTTCGGTGGATGCGTTGAAGAAAGCCGGTTTGCCTGAGGATCACATCCTCTTCGCGCCGCAGAAAACCCTCGACGTGCCGGGCAGCATGGATTCCACCGGCGCTGCCCTTCCGAAACTGCCAAGCGGGGCGAAAAACCTCATCGTCGGCGGCATGAACGACAACACCGTTCTGGGCGGCGTGCGTGCCACAGCGGGCGCAGGCTTCGCGCCGGCCAACGTTATCGGCATCGGCATCAACGGTACTGACGCCATCGACGAGCTGAAGAAGAAGGAAAGCGGCTTCTTCGGGTCGATGCTGCCCAGCCCTGACAAAGAGGGCTACAACACCGCCCTGCAGATGTACGAGTGGGTCACCACCGGCAAAGAGCCTGCGAAATACACCGCGATGGACGACGTGACGCTGATCACCCGTGCCAACTTCAAGGAAGTGCTGACCAAGATCGGTCTGTACAAGTAAGCGCGGCAGTCGAGTCGGGACGCCTGGCTCTCAGGCGGATATCTGCAAGGCCCCGTTCCACCCGGCATGGGTGGGGCGGGGTGGAGGTGGTTCATGCAACAGGCATCGGTTCAGCAACAGGTTCAGCACGGCGGCAGCCTGCGCTTCAACGGGATCGGCAAAACCTTCCCCGGTGTGAAGGCGCTGTCGGACATCAATTTCGAAGCTCGGCCAGGCAGTGTTCACGCGCTGATGGGCGAGAACGGCGCGGGTAAATCGACGCTGCTGAAGATTCTCGGCGGCTCGTACCAGCCCAATAGTGGCGATCTGCAGATCGGCGATCAGCATCTGGCGTTCAAATCCACCGCTGACAGCATCGCGGCCGGCGTGGCAGTGATTCACCAGGAACTGCACCTGGTCCCGGAAATGTCGGTGGCGGAAAACCTGCTGCTCGGCCACATGCCCAATCGCTGGGGCATGATCAACCGTCGGGCCATGGTTCGCCGGGCGCGGGAACTGCTCAAAGGCCTGGCCGACGAGATCGACCCGAACACCCGCCTGGGTGATCTCTCCCTGGGGCAGCGGCAACTGGTGGAAATCGCCAAGGCCATGTCGCGTAACGCCCACGTCATCGCCTTTGACGAACCCACCAGTAGCCTGTCGGCGCGGGAGATTGATCGGCTGATGGCGATCATCACCCGGCTGCGTGACGAAGGTCGGGTCATCCTTTACGTTTCCCACCGCATGGAAGAAATCTTCCGCGTCTGTGACGCCGTGACCGTGTTCAAAGACGGGCGTTTCGTGCGCACTTTCGAAGACATGGCCGAGCTGGACCATGATCGCCTCGTGACCTGCATGGTCGGGCGCGACATTCAGGACATCTACAACTATCGGCCGCGTCAGCATCAGGGGTCGAGCCTGCGCGTGACCGGCCTGATGGGCCCCGGCCTGCAGGAGCCCGCCAGTTTTGCGGTGGAGAAGGGCGAGATCCTCGGCTTCTTCGGCCTGGTGGGCGCCGGTCGGACCGAAATGTTCCGCATGCTGTCGGGGCTGACGCGCAGTCAGGCCGGTACCTTGCAACTGGAAGGCAAACCGCTGAACCTGCGTTCACCCCGTGACGCCATCGACGCCGGCATTCTGCTGTGCCCGGAAGACCGCAAGAAAGAAGGCATCGTGCCGCTCTCCAGCGTCGCCGAGAACATCAACATTGGTGCGCGGCCTCGCCACGTCAGCCTCGGTTGCCTGATTCAGGGACGCTGGGAGCGGGACAACGCCAAACACCAGATCAAATCGATGAACGTCAAGACGCCTTCGCCCGAGCAGCAGATGCTGTTTCTGTCGGGCGGCAATCAGCAGAAGGCCATTCTGGGCCGCTGGCTGTCGATGCCGATGAAAGTGCTGCTGCTGGACGAGCCCACCCGTGGCATCGACATCGGCGCGAAATCAGAGATCTACCAGATCATCCACAACCTTGCCGCCGACGGCATCGCGGTCATCGTGGTGTCCAGCGACCTGATGGAGGTAATGGGCATTTCCGATCGCATTCTGGTCATGAGTGAAGGCGCCATCACCGGCGAGTTGTCCCGCGAAGAAGCCAACGAGCAGCGCCTGCTGCAGCTGGCATTGCCGCGTACCCGCGGCTAAACCCGGCTATGAACTTGGTTATCAAAACCTGGCTATGAAAAATAAGAACGAGGTGCGTATGTCTACCGAATCCAGCCTGACGGCTCCCCGCCAAGGCATGAACCTGCGTCGATTCGTCGACGACTGGGCCATGCTGATGGCCGCCCTGGGCATTTTTGTGCTCTGTGCCCTGCTGATCGACAACTTCATGTCGCCGCTGAACATGCGCGGCCTGGGCCTGGCGATTTCAACGGTCGGCATCGCCGCCTGCACCATGCTCTACTGCCTGGCATCCGGGCATTTTGACCTGTCGGTCGGTTCGGTGCTGGCGTGCTCCGGGGTGATCGCGGCCATCGTCATACGTGACACCGACAGCGTGTTTCTCGGCGTTTCGGCCGCGCTCGCCATGGGTTTGGTGGTGGGCCTGATCAACGGCATCGTCATCGCCAAGCTGCGCATCAATGCGTTGATCACGACGCTGGCGACCATGCAGATCGTGCGCGGACTGGCTTACATCTTCTCCAACGGCAAGGCCGTGGGTGTGGGTGACGAGGCGTTCTTTGTGTTCGGTAACGGCCAGCTGTTCGGGGTGCCGGTGCCGATTCTGATCACCATCGTCTGCTTTCTGTTCTTCGGCTGGCTGCTGAACTACACCACGTACGGCCGCAACACCCTGGCCATCGGCGGGAACCAGGAAGCCGCTTTGCTGGCTGGCGTACACGTCGACCGGACCAAGATCATTATCTTCGCTGTGCACGGCCTGATCGGCGCGCTGGCCGGTGTGGTGCTGGCCTCGCGCATGACCTCGGGTCAGCCAATGGTCGGTCAGGGTTTCGAACTGACGGTGATTTCCGCGTGCGTACTGGGCGGGGTGTCCCTGAGCGGCGGGATCGGCATGATTCGCCACGTCATCGCCGGTGTGTTGATCCTGGCGATCATTGAGAACGCCATGAACCTGAAGAACATCGACACCTTCTACCAGTACGTGATTCGCGGCACGATTCTGCTGCTGGCGGTGATCATCGACCGGTTGAAGCGTCGCTGAGGTTTACATCATGTGGGGCTGAGCTTGCTCAGGAAGACGGCGTTCCAGCCGCTAAACACTTGGCGGATGTATCGACCCCTTTTTAGCACGCCCAGCCCCACACATCGCAAGCCCCATACACCCTCCGCTCTGGCAACCAGCCGCATTACATGAGCCGCGACGTCTCGAAGATCAGCCGCATCGTCGCCTGGGCCAGCGACTGCGCTTCAATCCGTATCGTCTCCAGCTCCACTTTCGCTTCGTTGAACCGGGCGTCGTGGTTACGCACCTCGATGAGCTGCGTGAGCTGCAACGATGCATCGATCAGGCCGTATAGATTACGGTGCAGCTGATGGGTGACTTTCGTTATATGGGGGTATAGGTCCGGGTTGTCTTCAGGATCAGCCACCGGCGCCATCTTCATCGGGTCTGCAGCTGATCGGTTGCCACTCATGACGTAGTTCAGGTCGACACCGGCTTGCGCGATGCGGAGCAGATAATCGGCCTTCGGCGAGCGGGTGCCGTTCTCGTAATTGCCCTGAGCGTTCGTCTCGACGCCGCCGATTGCGCCCATTGCGCTCTGTGACAACTTCAGTCTGTTGCGTTCCTGCCTGAGTCGCAGGCCAATGCCTGTCATGTTCTCAACTCCATTTGACAATCCCTGACGTTAAGCAGCTGATTGCGAATTCATGAATCGACTCGGCGGTAGGATGAGCGGATCAACGCAAACGGGTGCGGCTTATGAGGTTTAATCTATTCATACCGGGCTAGACAATAACGTCATCCGGTGGGAATGTGGATCCCAAAATTTCGCGTTGTAGGAGTTTTCTCAAACAGTTGTACGATAACCATTCGAACGAAGTGGTTTGGTACAACTGTTGGCGTTTTGAATAGCGGCTTGAAAGAGGGGGCATGACGTGGAAAGGCCGGGCGCCTGAAGCCCCGGCGTCCATCCTGTCAGGAAGGGCAGCGGGCGTCGGCTTGGCGCGCCCATTGTGTGGCGGTGCGGGCGATGATATCGGCCAGCGTCGAAACGGCTTTCTGATGCGCAACCACCAGACCTTCCATGCCAATGCCGGCCGGTTGCCGAATGACGCTGCTGCAGGTAAGGCTCTGCCGCTTGGTGCCGGGCTCGGCTCCGCTGCCGCGCAGGCTCAGGTTCCAGACCACGTCGATCAGCGCGTATTGATCGAGCACCGACTCAAAGCGACGCACGTCGGTGCGCACCGACAGCACCGGCTGGTCGCTTTGTTTAGGCAAACCCGCCAGGTCGCGGGAGCCGAAGCGCCGCTCAAGCTGCCCGGTCAGCGCGTCATGGAACTCATCACCCAACGGCGCGCCCCAGCGTTCATTCTCCAGAATCGCCAGGCTGCCATTGCCCTGGCGGATGACCAGCGGCGGCTGATCGACCTGCACCGGCATGAGCACCGCCTGCATTTCAAACTGGAACGGCGCCTGACTCACATTGGCTGGCGCCGGAGTGGCCGGCGCTATCAGCGTGTAATAGTGGGTCGGTGTGGAGGCGCAGGCTGTCACACCCAGCACACAGGCCAGGGCAAGGAACGAGTTACGCAAGGTCATTGAGCAGGCTCCGGAGCGATTTCGCGGGAAGAGGATGATCCTTTGTATGAGCCGGGCGCCGCGTCGCCGGTGCGACCGCGAATCAGCGATTCAGGATGGCGGCTGAGGAAGTCGGTCAATACCCGCACCGAGCGCGCGGTGCGCTGCACTTCGTCCATGGCCTGACCCAGTTGCTGACGCGCAGGGGAGTCATCCGACAGCGCTTCGTTGGCCGTGCCCAGGGTTTTCTGCGCTTGCTGCAACGCGCCGCGCATCTGAGGCAAGACGTCGCTGTTGACCTGCTTCATGGTTTTCTGAAGTTCGATCAGGCTGCCATTGAGGTTCTTTGCCAGGTCGTCGAGGGGGATCTTGCCGAGTTTGTCGACGAACGCCTGCAACTGCTCCTGCAGTTTGTCGAAGCTGCCTGGCACCGTCGGGATCTCCATCGGCCGCGCTTTGGCGTTGTAGACAACTTTCGTTGCTTTGGGGTCGAAATCCATGGCGACGTACAACTGGCCGGTGAGCAAGTTACCGGTGCGCACCTGTGCTCGCAGGCCGCGCTCGACGAATTGGCCGAGAATTCGAGACGTCTGCTCTTCCTCGTCACCACCGCCCGCTTGCTGTTTCAGCTTGTCATTCGCTGCACCCAGACGTTGCGGATAGATCACGGCGCCCACGATGCCGGGGAACGTTCCCGTCGCCGCGTCGTAGTCGAGGTCTACAGACACCACGCGGCCCACGTTAACGCCAAGGAAGTCCACCGGCGCGTTGACCACCAGGCCGCGCAACGACTGGTTGAAACGCATGCGGATGTATTTGGGCTCGCCATCGGGCGGCGCCAGTGCTGTGGCCTGGTCTTCGAACAGTTTGAATTCAGCGTTGCCATTGGCCGGCTTGGCATCCGGGCTGTATTTGGGTTCGCGGAAGGCAATGCCGCCGGACAGGATCGAGGCCATGGACTGCGTCGACACTTTCAGTCCCGAGGCGCCGAGGGTGACGTCGACGCCGCTGGCGTTCCAGAAGCGTGAATCGTCGAGGACGAACTGATCGTTGGGCGCGCCGACGAAAATCTCGACGTCGACGCCCTTGCCGTCCTTCGCCAGTTCGTAGGCCACGACCTGGCCCACCTGGATGCGGCGGAAGTACACCGGCGAGCCGATGTCCAGCGAGCCGAGGTCGTCGGTGTGCAGAATGAAGCGCTTGCCTTTCTCGCCGAAGGTCACGGCCGGCGGGGTTTCAAGACCGGTGAAGTCTTTTTTGGTTTCTTCCGAGCTGCCGGCATCGGCGCCGATGAACGCACCCGACAACAGGGTGTCGACGCCGGTCACGCCGTGGGCACCGATGCGCGGACGCACCACCCAGTACTGCGTGTCGGCGCGGGTGAACGGCGCTGCCGACTGATTGAGGTCAATGCTTGCCAGCACGTGGGTGCGGTCATCGCTGAGCTCGATGTCGGTGACCATGCCGATGACGACGTTCTTGTACTTGACCTGGGTTTTCTTGGCTTCCAGACCCTCGGCCGTGAGGAAGCTGACCACCACTTTGGGGCCGACGTTGAGGAAGTCATGAACCACCATCGACAGGCCGATCAGCGCCGCGACGATCGGCACCAGCCAGACCAGCGAAACGCGGACCTTGCGGGCCTTGACCTGCGGTCGGGTCGGCGGGGAGGGGGGTAGGGTGTTATCGGACATCTTCAACCTCTGCGTCCCAGATTAGCCGGGGATCGAACGTCATGGCGGCAAGCATGGTCATCACCACCACCAAACCAAAAAACAGAATGCCAAGGCGCGGCTCGATGGTGCTGAGCCCGCGAAACTGAACCAGCGCGGCCACCATCGCGACCACTAGCACGTCGAGCATGGACCAATAGCCGATCAACTCAATGAAACGAAACAGCCGCGAACGTTCGCGCATCGCCCAGGTGCTGCGGCGCTGGCATGTCACCAGCAGCAGGCCCAGCACCAGGAACTTGATGCAGGGCACGACCACGCTGGCGATGAAAATCAGAATGGCGATGTCCCACGAGCCGCTTTCGGCAAACTCGATGACCCCGCTCATGATGGTGTTCTCGCTGCTGCTGCCGAGCATCGTCGTGTACATCACCGGCAACAGGTTGGCCGGGATGTAAAAGATCAGCCCCGCAATCAGAAAGGCCCAGGTGCGCGTCAGGCTGTTGGGCTTGCGCCGATGCACCGGCGAATCGCAGCGCGGGCATTCATGGGCGTCTTCCGGGCAGACGTAGCTGCAGACGTGGCACAGGGTGACCTTGTACTCGCGGGCGTAGGGAATGCCGTTCATTCAGGCCCGACTCCCAGTTCGTCCCACAGCCGGCGGATGTCCTTGCCGGCAATCAGCACAATCAGCACCATCAGCATGGCCATGGCCCAGAGGCCGACGCCCGCGTGCACGTCCAGCATGCCCCCGAGTTTGACGATGGCCACCAGAACCCCCAGCAGGCACACCTCCAGCATGCTCCAGGGCCGCAGGTGTTCGAGGGTGCGCATGCACATTTTGAAACCGGGGGCGATCTCGCCGCGGTTGGCGTGGGCCAGCACCCAGAACAGCAAGGCGATCTGCAGCGCCGGCGCAAGAATGATAGCCAGTCCTGCGACCAGCGCGATCAGGGTGATCTGCCCCTGGGCCAGCGCCTGAACCGAACCCCACAGGGTCACCTCGTTGTGCAGGCCCTGCATGCTGATGCTGATGACCGGGAATACGTTGGCGAAGATGAACAGAACGCAGGCGGCGATGCTCAGTGCCAGCAACTGCTCGATGGTCAGCCGATGATTGCGACGCAGAATCGCAGCGCAGCGCAGGCAATAGGCGGCCTCGCCCTTGTTCAGGGGCATGGCCTCATAGACCGAGTCGCAGTGCTCGCAGATGATCCACTGATCGGCGCGCGTCTGTGCGATCGCCGGGGCAGGCGGCTGCTCGGATGCATGAGCCTGGCGGTGAGAACGGTCAGTCATCGGCGCGGGCGTCGCTGAAGTCATGGGTGTGTTCACGATAGATCGGGTTTCGTCGATTGCGCGCCTGGGTGGCGGGCGGGCAACGATACCCTGTCAGCCGAGCGCAGGCTCGCATTAGTTGAGGTGAATGTCATGAAAGACGCGCCTGCGAAAAGACTTGAGAGATTGACCACAGTGCCATCATTGGGTTCGGCCTAATGTGTAACGGTGGCGGCAATCTTCTCAGATCGTTGTGACTGGAGAGTTTTGGGGCGCGGTTCAGCGCTGTTGTCGAGCGGTTTAGCGGCTGGGCGTAACAACTCGCCTCCTCATGCGATGGTAGACTCCCGCCACTTCAAACGAGGAGCAACAGACGTGCGCAAGATGGCAATGATGGTGGCGGTGCTGATACTGGCGGGTTGTGATGGCGGCAAGGCAGCGACGCCCGCCCAGGTTCCGAGCACTGATTCGACCGCTGAAGCACCGACGCCGGCGTCGCAGCAATGGACCATTCGTGTCCATTTGAAGGAAGCGCTGAGCGACATGACCTATTGGCTGGTCGAGCACCATTACCCGTCTTACGTGGTCAAGGTCGATGGCAGGGAAGTGGTGATGATCGGGCCGTTCGAGTCTCAGGCAGACGCCGAGAAGGCGAAGACGGAGATCGATGGCGCGATGGTCAAAGGCCATCGTTTGTCACAGCTGGAAGTGATCGCGCCGCGGTCATAAAGATTTTTTGAGGGGCTTGTCGGCTAAAGCCGGTCCTACCAAGCGGATTACGCCGTCGCAGGACCGGCTTCAGCCGGGAAGAGGCCAGCTCAAGCACCCTCAAAATCAGAGTCGATGCCTGATACTTCCCGACTGAAACCTATCCGTAAGCCGTTCAAACGTCGTTAATCAACGACGGCCCAGCAACAGACCTACCACCAGACCGAAACCCGCAGAGACCGCCACGGTCTGCCATGGGTGGCCGCCGATGTAGTTTTCGGTGGCATCAACGGCTGGCTTGGCGCGTTCGCGCACGCTGCCTACCGAGTCCAGTGCCTGCTTGAGCTTCTGGCTCAGCTGGGCGCGCATGGTGTCGGCTTCTTCGCCTACCAGTGAGGCGCTGTCCTTGAGCAGTTTGTCGGACTCTTCAATGAGGGCGGCCAGTTCGCTGAACGCTTGATCCTTGATCTGTTCGACAGCGGCGTTCTGGGCAGCAGTTTTACGAGCCATGGCAAATTTCCTTTCAGTGGTTATGGCAGTGTGCAATGGAGTTTTGAGCGCTTGAAAAGTTGCAGCTCAATTACGCGAGCGTCCAAAAAGTACAACGAATGGGGTCGGGATTCACCGTCGGCGGGTGTAAGATGCTGACGTTTTTCGAGCCTGTCACCGGCTCCGTTCAAGCGTTTCGTTTTGCACATCGAGGTACTGATCATGAGCTACAACCTGGCCAATAAAACCCTTCCGGAACGCGCCGCCATCGAGGACGAAAAGTCTCGTCTGTTCGATCTGTGGCAGAGCAATCTGGGCAAGGCCAAGAGCGACGCCGCCCGGCTGATGGGCGAACGGGCCAAGCGCAAGGGCAAATGGTCGGAGTGGGTGCGCGGCGAACTCGATGCCATGTCGCCGCCGGAGTACGCCAACATGGTGCGCGCCGAGGTCAATCGCCAGGTGGCGGCGGCGCGGGGCTGAGGCAGTCAATCCCGCCCATTTGTGTGACCGGCTTTAGCCGGTAAGAGGCCAGTCGTGGGGACGTCATTTTTGCCGGATTTCTGCGGTGTGGCGCCTGCCGCTTTTCCGGCTAAGGCCGGTCCCATTAAAAGCGTGAAGCCGGTGATGCAGTTTGCTATCACCAACTGCCGCCAGCCGGCTTCGGCAGGCTCAGCGTGCCGCTGTCCTCAAAGCGCATAGTCCCGAACAGTCCGCCGGCCAGCTTGCCGTGAAGCTCGTAGGGCAGGTTGTCCAGGCGCTGCTGATCGGCGAGGCCCACCGCCTGGCGCAGGGCGGCAAAGGCTGAAACGGTGACCGGCACCGTCAGCACGCCTTCGGAGAACCGGCCGATCGTGCCTTTCTGGTCACTGACGCCTGAGGCCAGCAAGCGGCCGTTGACGTCCAGATTCAACGCCACGCCGTCGTACTGGATGTCGGTGTCATTGGGGTTCTGCAGGCGCAGCTTCACGGCGAAGCGGATTTCCAGATCCTGGCCGGGCAGGGGATCGATGCCGACCACGTTGATGTTCAGCGGGTCGCGATTGGGAAACAGCGCACAGGCACTTAGCGCCAGCACCATGGTCAGGCCGGCGAGGAGGGTGCGGATCGTGCGTAGCGGCATCGGTGACTCCCGTGGCAGGCAGTTGGGGCGCAACACGCCCCTTGAACCATCCTGACGATTCAACTGTGCGACCTCGCGCGCCGGGAGAGGTTCTGCGTCAGGTTCCGTATCGGGCTCGGCGTCAGGGCTGTGAGGGTGGATCCTGCAGCACCTTGAAGGTCGCCGCTTCCGGATCGAATTCGGTGAGCTCCGGCTCCTGATAGTCTTCCGGCAGAAAGATATTGAGGATGATTGCGCAAAACGCGCCGACGGTGATAGGCGATTCGAAAATGTTGTGCAGCGCCTTGGGCAGCTCGCGCAAGACTTCCGGCACGGCAGCAACGCCCAGGCCCATGCCCAGGGAAATCGCCACGATCAGCATGTTGCGCCGATGCAGGCCGGCTTCCGAGAGGATCTTGATGCCCGCCACCGCGACGGTGCCGAACATGATCAGCGTCGCGCCACCCAGCACCGGCTTCGGCATCAATTGCAGCACAGCGCCGATGATCGGGAACAGGCCCAGCAGCACCAAAATCCCGGCGATGAAAAACGCGACGTAGCGGCTGGCCACGCCCGTCAGCTGAATGACCCCATTGTTTTGCGCGAAGGTCACCATGGGCAGGCTGTTGAACGTCGCGGCCAGCACCGAATTCAGCCCGTCTGCCAGCAGACCCGACTTGATCCGCCGGATGTACAGCGGCCCGGTCACTGGCTGCCGGGAAATCATCGAGTTGGCGGTGAGGTCCCCGGCGGCCTCCAGCGGCGACACGAGAAAGATCACCGCGATGGGGATGAACGCCAGCAGGTCGAAGGAAAACCCGTATTTAAAGGGCACCGGAAGGCTCATCATCGGTACGTGGGGCATCTGCGCAAAATCCACCCGTCCCATGAACCACGCGACGGCGAAGCCCAGGGTCAGGGCGATGATGATCGCGCTCAGGCGCAGTAGCGGGATATTGAAGCGGTTAAGCACCACGATGGTCATCAGCACCAGGCCGGCCAGGCCCATGTTCGCCGCCGAACCCAGGTCGCTCGCGCCGAAGCCGCCGGCCATGTCGGTCATCGCCACTTTCAACAGTGACAGGCCCATCAGGGTAATGATCGTGCCCGTGACCACCGGGGTGATCAGCTTGCGCAATTTACCGATGAACTGGCTGAGGGCGACTTCGACGAACGCTGCGCAGAAACACACGCCGAAGATCGTCGAGAGGATTTCGTTGGTGCCGCCGCCGCGACTCTTGACCAGAAACCCGGCGCTGAGAATTACGCTGAGGAAGGAAAAGCTGGTGCCCTGCAGGCACAGCAGGCCTGAGCCGATCGGGCCGAAGCGTTTGGCCTGAATGAAGGTGCCCAGCCCCGAGACGAACAGCGCCATGCTGATCAGGTAGGGCACTTCGCTGTCGAGCCCGAGCACGCTGCCGACGATGAGGGTAGGGGTGATGATGCCGACGAAACTGGCCAGCACGTGCTGCACCGCCGCGAAGACAGCGGCGGTGAGATGCGGCCGGTCATCGAGTCCGTAAATAAGGTCAGTGGATGCTGGCATGGCAATCGGCCGTGGGAAAAAGGGCGCGCAGAATGCCAGAAAACACTTCGCAGGTCAGCGGCAAAGGTCAGGTGATTTGCAGGGTAATTCTCCCGACGATGAACCATCCGTCGCCGCGAGCCTCCATAATGGTGATCGCCATCAGGGGTGACCGTCATCGGTCTGTCGGATTGGCACTGCAGTATCTCTGGACAAGGAGGTTTTTACTGAGGCGTCACGATCATCATGAGCACGGCACAGCAGTTTCCGTTAAGTGACTCGCAATTCGCATTGATAGCCCGGGCGCTGGCTGACAGCCGCCGCTTCCGGATCCTGGTCCAGATCGGCGACAGCGAACAGGCGCTGGCATGCGCCGAAGTGCTGAAGGTCCATCCGGTCAGCGCCGCCACCGTTTCCCACCACACCAAAGAGCTCGAACGCGCCGGCCTGATCGCCACCCTGCGCGACGGCAAATACGCCAGCTTCATGATCCAGCGCGAGGTGCTCCACGCCTACGCCCGGCAGTTAATGCAGATCTAGCGCGCTCCGCGTGGTCTGAAGGACGCGGAGCGTCCGGGGCGGTGTAACCACGCGGAGCGTGGGAACAATCAAGATTTATGGTGAACCCACCGGCGCCTTCCCGGCTAAAGCCGGTCCTACAGACCGCATGCAGCCGACAGACCGCATGCAATTTGTAGGACCGGCTTCAGCCGGGAAGCCCTTGATCTGCTCTTGATCTTCGTACACAAAAAGCCCAGACACCGCAAAACGCGACTTGGGTGCAGGCTGAACGCAGGTCTCGCTCCGTGGGCCGAGCCGCATGGATGCGGCGAGAGCTGCCCCCCGCCATGGATGGCGGATGGCAGCGGGCCCACGGAGCGAGACCGGAGTGAAGGAACCCTGACGAAGGAAGGGCCCAACCAGGAGCAGGCAGTTTTGGTTACTTTTGCTGCTTTTCAAAAGTAACTCGCCGAAGGCGAAACAGTCGGCCCCCAGGCCGACGCCCTTGATCTCCTTCAGCCCCATTGAAAATAGCCCTGACCACCCCTATTTCTTGAAACGTCCCGCATCCGGAGTTCCCCATGTACCCAGACGTTCAACTGTTCATCGATGGCCAATGGCGCGCCAGTGCAGACGGCCGCACCCTCAGCGTCATCAACCCGGCCGACGGCGAAACCCTCGGCACCGTGGCCCACGCCGACATCGCCGACCTGGACCAGGCACTGGCAGCGGCCGAGCGCGGCTTCGACACCTGGCGCAGCACCCCGGCCTACGACCGCTACAAAATCATGCAAAAGGCCGCCAATCTGCTGCGCGACCGCGTCGATCACATCGCCAACATCATGACCCAGGAACAGGGCAAGCCGCTGGCCGAAGCGCGCATGGAAACCCTGTCTGCCGCCGACATCATCGACTGGCTGGCCGAAGAAGGCCGCCGCGCCTATGGCCGCCTGGTGCCATCGCGCAATGTTTCGGTTGAGCAGAAAGTCATCAAGGAACCGGTCGGTCCGGTGGCGGCATTCACACCGTGGAACTTCCCGATCAACCAGGTGGTGCGCAAGCTGTCCTCGGCGCTGGCGGCCGGCTGCTCGATCATCGTCAAGGCCCCGGAAGAAACCCCGGCGTCGCCTGCCGAACTGGTCCGCGCCTTCGTTGATGCCGGCGTTCCGGCGGGCGTCATCGGCCTGGTTTACGGCGACCCTGCGCAGATTTCCAGCTACCTGATTGCCCACCCGACCATCAAGAAAGTCACCTTCACCGGCTCCACCCCGGTGGGCAAGCAGCTGGCAGCGTTGGCCGGTCAGCACATGAAGCGCGCCACCATGGAGCTCGGCGGCCACGCCCCGGCGCTGGTGTTCGACGACGCGGACATCGACCTGGCGGCGCGCACCCTGGCAACTGCCAAGTTCCGCAACGCCGGGCAGGTCTGCGTGTCACCCACGCGGATTCTGGTTCAGCGCGGCGTGTTCGATGAATTCGTCGAGAAGTTCGTCGGCCACACCCACGAGTTGAAGGTCGGTAACGGCCTGGAGCAGGGCGTGACCATGGGCCCGGTGGCCAACGAGCGACGCATTCCGGCGTTGAACGCATTGGTCAAGGACGCCAGCGACAAGGGCGCCAAGGTCCACGTCGGCGGCAAGGCCATCGAAGGGCCGGGCTACTTCTTCCAGCCCACGGTCATCAGCGGCCTGACCACCGAAATGCGCATCATGAACGAAGAACCGTTTGGCCCGGTGGCGCTGCTGGTGCCGTTCGACACAGTGGAGGATGCCGTCAAGGAATCCAACCGCGTGCCATTTGGCCTGGCGTCATATGCGTTCACCTCGTCGATGAAAACCACCCACATCCTCAGCACCCGCATCGAAGCCGGCATGCTGTCGATCAACCACCAGGGCATTGGTCTGGTTGAAGTGCCATTCGGCGGCATCAAGGATTCCGGCTACGGGTCCGAGGGAGGCACCGAGGCGATCGAGGCCTACCTGAACACCAAGCTGGTGACGGTGTTTAACGTTTAACGCCTACTGTAGGAGCCGGCTTGCTGGCGAACCGTGACGGCCAGCCACCCTTGAGGCGACTGCCCCAGCGCATTCGCCAGCAAGCCGGCTCGGGTGTTGAGTGCGGCTGAACTCCCACGCCCCCCGCGAACTCTGAACCCACAGATCACTTACGATCCACGGGGACGACTCATGGCCATCAGCAGCGTTCAGGCAGTAGCGGCAGACCCCAAAGGCGCAGTGTTTGAAACGGACCTGCCGGCCCGGCTCGATCGTCTGCCGTGGGGGCGGTTTCATACGTTGCTGGTGTTTGCGCTGGGCATCACCTGGCTGCTCGACGGGCTGGAGGTCACGCTGGCCGGCTCGGTGTCCGGGGCGTTGAAAGACAGCCCGGTCCTGCACCTGACCAACGCCGACATCGGCCTTGCCGGCGGCGCCTATATCTGCGGCGCGGTGCTGGGGGCGTTGTTCTTTGGCTGGCTGACCGACCGTCTGGGCCGGCGCAAACTGTTCTTCATCACCCTCGCGCTGTACATCACCGCGACCGCCGCCACGGCGTTCTCCTTCAGCCTCTGGAGCTTTTTGCTGTTCCGGTTCCTCACCGGGATGGGCATCGGTGGCGAGTACACGGCGATCAACTCGACCATTCAGGAATTCACCCCGGCGAGGTTTCGCGGCTGGGTGGATCTGACCATCAACGGCACCTTCTGGAACGGCGCAGCCTTGGGCGCGGTCGGCTCCATCGTGCTGCTGGACGCCCCGTGGGTCGGCGCGGACATGGGCTGGCGCCTGTGTTTCGGCATCGGCGCGGTGCTGGGTCTGATCATTCTGTTGATGCGCCTGTGGCTGCCGGAAAGCCCGCGCTGGCTGTTGATTCATGGCCAGGGCGAGGAGGCGAGGGTGATTGTGGAAGGGATTGAAGACCGCCGGCGCCGCCAAGGGCACGAGCTTTCCGCGCCAACGGGCTCGCCATTACGTTTGCACGCGCGGGATCACACGCCGCTGAAAGAGATCTTCCACACGCTGTTCAACACCTACCGCCGTCGCGCCTTGGTGGGCCTGACGTTGCTGACCGCCCAGGCGTTCTTTTACAACGCGATCTTCTTCACCTACGCGCTGGTGCTCACCGAGTTCTATCAAGTGCCGTCGGCCTCGATCGGCTGGTACGTGCTGCCCCTCGCGTTAGGTAATTTCTGCGGCCCTTTGCTGTTGGGGCGGCTGTTCGATGTGGTGGGGCGGCGGGTGATGATCAGCCTGACCTACGCCGTCTCCGGGGTCCTGCTGACCATCAGCGGCTATCTGTTCCAGCAGGGCGTTCTGGATGTCACGCAACAGGCCATCGCCTGGATGATCATTTTCTTCTTCGCATCGGCAGCGGCCAGTTCGGCCTACCTGACCGTCGCCGAAACCTTCCCGCTGGAAATTCGCGCCCTGGCGATTGCTGTGTTCTATGCGTTCGGCACGGCGCTGGGTGGCATTGTCGGCCCGACGCTGTTCGGCGAGTTGATCGACACCCACGAGCGCGGCCCGGTGTTCTTCGGCTACCTGATCGGCGCCGCGTTGATGTTGCTGGCCGCCGTGGTGCAGGCGATCTGGGGCGTGGCCTCGGAAGGCAAATCCCTTGAAGAAGTGGCGCGGCCCCTGTCCCAAGCCCACGACTGACCCAGCCCCACGACTGACTCCAGCACGCGGTCGGCGATTGGTCAGTTTTGTTCAATCGCCCACCCGGCCGCGCTTCGTACACTCACCCCACAGTCAATGAAGGGTGAGACGTGCAATGAACCTGATGATTTCCATGGCGGCGTTCGCACTGGCCGCGTCCATATCGCCGGGGCCGGTGAACGTGGTGGCGCTCAGCTCGGGCGCGCAGTTCGGCCTGATCGCCAGCTTGCGCCATGTGCTCGGCGCAACCGTCGGCTTTGTGGTGCTGCTGATGTTCACCGGGTTTGGCCTGCATGAAGTGCTGCAGCGCTACCCGATGCTGACCGAGATGATTCGCTGGGCCGGGGTGGCGTTTCTGCTGTATCTGGCGTGGAAGCTGGCGATGGATAACGGACACCTGGACGTCGCCAAACCGACCCGCCAGCCGTCCTTTCTTCATGGGGCAGCGATGCAGTGGCTGAACCCGAAAGCCTGGCTGGCGGCGGTGGCAGGGATGGGGGCGTTCGTGGCCGATGGCGAGGCGCGACTGATCGGTCTATTTGCGCTGATCTACTTCGTCGTGTGCTACCTGTCGGTGGGTTGCTGGGCTTACGCCGGTGCCTTTCTCGGCCCATACTTGCGCAGCCCTCGGCGCATCCGCGTGTTCAACCGCAGCATGGCGGCGCTGTTGGCAGGCTGCGCGGTGTCGCTGTTTTACGTCTGAGCCTCGCTGGCGAGCAGCAGCAGCCGATCAGGGCTTGTACTGGCCCGGCGTTGCCGCCAGATGCTTTTTGAACGCCCGCTGAAAGTGCGCCTGATCGGCAAAACCACTCTGCTGGGCGATGTCGGCGATGGGCTCGCCGCTGCGCAATTGCGCCTGGCCGTGCTGGATGCGCCGGTTGACCAGCCAGGCGTGCGGGGTCATGTGGTAATGCTGCTCGAACGCACGAATCAGGTAGGCCTCGGACAGATTCGCCACCGCGCATAAGTCCTCCAGCTGAATCGGTTGCAGATAATGCGCATCAAGGTACCGCGCCGCGCGTTCGACCTTGGGATTGGCCCGTCTGGGCGTCAGCGTCGAGCCGCCCAGGCGCTGCTCGACCAAGGTGAAAAACCCGACAGCGGCTTCTTGTTTGGCCAGTGTTTCCAGTCGCGCATCCACCAGCCGCCGATGCAGCGCCAGCAGCCCGTCGAACAACAGCGGGTCACGACTGTGGGTCGCCGGATACCCCCGAAACACGCCCCCGTTGCTCACCCCGCAATCGCGCTGAAGCGCGCCCAGCCACTGCGCGTTCACGTACAGCATCAGGTAGGACCAGGGCTGATCATCGATGGGATTGCAGGCGTGGACCTCGCCGGGGTTCATCACCACAACGGTGCCGGTGGTGATGGTTTGGGTGGTTTTCTCGTGCAGATAGGTGCTTTGGCCGGCGGTGATCGCGCCGATGGAAAACACTTCATGGGAATGGCGGGAATAACAGACCTTGCGGCCGTCTTCGATGGAGCGCGCCTCAATGAAGGGCAACTGCGCGTCCCGCCAGAACACCGGTTTATCACGCTGTTTCACCGGGTCATGGCAGGTCATTTCAGCTCATCCCTTCGCGCGCGTGCAGCTGTGAAAGAGGTCCAGCACCGGCTGGTATTCCATGGTGGTGACGCCGAGCAAGCCTAGCACCGAATGAAACAGGTAGTCATGGCTCAGGTCCGGCTGGTCTTGCCTGGCAGCCAGACAATGGCGATCAACGCCGGCGTCTTCCAGGGTCGAGTGGCCGAACCACATCACCATCGGCACGTGGGTCTGCGCCGTAGGGGCGATGGCGTAGGGCGCGGCGTGAAGGTAGATGCCGTTTTCGCCCAAAGACTCGCCGTGGTCCGAGACATAGATCATCGAGGCATCGACCTTGTCCTGGTTGCGCTTGAGCAGCTCGATGGTCTGCGACAGAAAATGATCGGTGTAGAGAATGGTGTTGTCGTAGACGTTTTTCAGCTCGTCGGACGTGCAACTGCCCAGCTGATTGGTGCGGCAGACGGGCGTGAAACGCTCAAGGGTCTTGGGGTAGCGATCGTAGTATTCCGGGCCGTGGCTGCCATCGGAATGGAGGACGATGATTGCATTGTCCTGCAGCGAGTCGATGTAGTCCTGCAAGCCCACCAGCAGCGATTCGTCCAGGCAAATCTTACCGTCGCAGAACGGGCTCGGCTGGTTTTTCGGAACGTCACGGTGGGGTACGCGCAGGCAGGTGCCTTTGCAATCGCTGTTGTTGTCCAGCCACACCACCTTCAAACCGGCGCGCTGGAGCATGTCCAGCAGGCCCTCGTAGGTCTTGCCCTTTTTGTCGCTGTAGTCGGTGCGCGGGAACCTGGAAAACATGCACGGCACCGAGACGGCCGTAGAGGTGCCGCACGAGGCCACGTGGGTGAAATTGAGAATGTCCTGCTGCTTCAGCTCCGGGTTGGTCTCCCGCCCGTAACCGTTGAGGGAGAAGTGGTCCGCCCGGGCGGTTTCGCCAACGACAAAGATCATCAGGCTCTTTTTCGGCCGCTGTTGGGCTTGCGGGCTGAGCGCCGCATCGGCACCAACGGTCTGGATTTTCAGCGTCTCTTTGATGGCGACGGTCTGCTTGGTCAGCTTGCCGATGGCGTAAATGTAATTGGTCGGGTTGATGAAGTGGGTGAGCTTGTCTTCATCGCGAAAGATCGGTGCGTAGGTCGAGTAAAAGGGCCCGACGGCAGCGGCGATTACCAGCACACAGCCGACGCACACCAGCACTTTGTTGACCAGCCCGGGCAGCACGCGGCGATAGGTCACCGGCAGCCACCAGATCAGCGCGATCGGCAGCACGCCCAGTAGGCTCAGGTAGAGAAACAGCTTACCGCTCAACAAGGCCTGGGCCTCGCCGGGGTTGGTCTCGAGCACGTTCTGCATCATCGTCGTGTCGATGCTGATGCCGTAGGTGTTCATGAAATACGCGGCGGCGGCCGAGCACAGCGCGACCAGGCTCAGCACCGGCTTGAGCGTCGGGCGAAACGAGAAGGGCGTGAGCAGCAGAGTGATCGCGGCCCACAAAAGGAAGGCAAACGACATATAGAACGCGATGGCTTTGACGCCCTGTAACTGCGCCAGATCCATCAGCGCGCGCCAGGTCGCCAGGTTATAAAACACCACCAGAAACAGGGAAAACAGCATCACCAGACGGGTAGACGTGACCGGTTTGACCATCGAATTCATTTCCATATAAGGGGCCATGCAGTGCCTGGGTTACGGGTGCATCAGGCATTTCCATCCTTGGGGCCGAGACGTCGGGTGAGTCAGTCAATGGCTGCCGGAAGGGTAGGCGGGACAGGCCGCGCGGAGTTTTCCAAAACGATTGTGAAGGATTTGTGAAAGCGTGAAGGCGCCGAATTGCTCTGGTTCAAAACAGTTTTTGCAGAATGTCAGGCGCGGGTGTTTATTGCCCCGCGATGACCTTGTCCACCGTGCCGTCCTGCTTGAGCCGGGCGAACGCCGCGGCGATTCGTTGCACTGTCTCCTCCGGGGTGCTGGCGCTGACGGCGACGTAGAGACCTTTGGACAGTTCGTCGAGGGTGAAGACGCTTTCCAGTTCCTCGAACGCGATGTGCAGATCGGCGCACTGCTCCCGGGCCTCGCGCTCGGGCATGGGGATCAACTCGACCTGGCCGCTGATCAGTTTGCGCAGATTGTCGAGATTATTGGGCGAGACCACCATCCGGCTGAAACCCTTACCCCCCAGGTACTGCTGCCGCGAATCATCACGCACCACCCCGACGGTGTAATGGCTGGCGTCCTGCAAGTCCTTGACCAGCACATCGCGGCGCTCGCGAAGTTTGTAAAACGACGGCGTCACCTGTTCCAGCTCGCCGACCCATTTGAACAGCGCCTCGCGCGCGCTGCTGCGAATGATCGGGTAGATGAGCACGTTCGCTTCGAGCCGCGCGATGTCGTAGGCCCGCGCCCACGGGTAGAGCGCCATGTGGTAGTCGGTGATGCCGGCGTCGGCGAGGGTCATCTCGACGACTTCACTGGCGACCCCGACCACCTTGTCGCCCTCAAGCGCGCTGTAGGAGGAGTCTTCGGTCACCACTTGCAGCGTCGTGGCGTCTGCGCTCAGGCACACGAACAGCATCAGGAAAGTGACCAGAACACTGCGCTGACGGTGAATTTTTCCCATGGCATGCCTCTCGGTTCAGATTACACAGCGGTCCCGGCCCTGGCTTTTCGCCCGGTACAGCGCCCGGTCGGCACTCTGCAGCAGTTGATCGAAGTGCTCCATGTTCGCCGGGTCGAGCTCGGCCACGCCGATGCTCAAGGTCACGAAAGGCGAGACCGGTGAAGCGCTGTGTACCAGTTGTTGCCGGGCCAGCAGGCCGCGCAGGCGATCGGCCGAGGCCAGCGCCTGGTCCTCGTCCTGCCCTGGCAGCAGCACGGCGAACTCTTCGCCGCCGAGCCGCGCCACCAGTTCGCCGGAGCGCGAGAACAGGGCGCTCATGGCCAGCGCCACGTCGCGCAGGCATTGATCACCCCTGGCATGGCCGTAGGTGTCGTTGTAAAGCTTGAAAAAATCGATGTCGCACATCAGCACCGACAGCGGCTGGCGATGACGCAAGGCGCGGTTGAATTCCAGCTCCTTTAGCTCGTCGAAATGCCGGCGGTTGGCCAGGCCCGTGAGGGGATCGAAGCGGGTCAGGGCTTCCAGGCGCGTGTTGGCAGCCTTGAGCTGTGCAGTGCGCTGCTCGACCAGTTCGGCCAGTTGGTCGCGGCTGGCGGCCAGGGCGATTTCGTCGCGGGCCTGACGCTCAAGGTGCGCGGCCAGTTTGTCCTGCAGGTCATTGACGCCCGCTTCGAGCAGGTCGAGTTCGTCGCCGGCCTTGCCGCGCCGCTCCAGAGTCAGATGCGTCTTGAGGTTGAGCGGCGTCAGGTGTTCGAGGTGCCGGGCAATGCGCCGCACGTGCAGCGTTACCGAGCGGTTGAACATGCCCATGATCAGCCCGGCGAGCGCCAGGGACTGGATGATCTGGGTGAGCATGATGACCGCGACTTCTTTCCACAGGCGTTTCCACAGCAGGCTTTCGTCGCCTTCGATGGTCAGCTCGCCGACCACTTCGCTGGCGCCGGGGTAGGGCGCGATGGTCAGTTGCCGATGCAGCGCCGGGGCGCGGATCGAGCCGATGTGGCCGGGGTGCTGGCGTTCGAGGATTTCCGGGGCGCGACCGGGCCGCAGGATCTTCAGCTGGACCCGGCCCACCGGCGCCGCCGTGGCCACGCTGTCGATCTGCGTCTGCAGCGCCTGATCATCCATTTCCCACACGGCTTTGGACAGCGTGCCCTGGAACACCTGATCAATCAGCGTCAGCTCGGCGTTCATGTTCGCCAGATTGGTGTTCCAGGCGAACCAGGTGCGCACCAGCACCGTCGCCGCCGTGAACAGCACACAGAACGCCAGCGTCGCCAGCACCAGACGCCGCGCCAGCGAACCGGTGCGCTGTCCTGTGCGCGGGATCGGGCGGTTGTCGCCGGGCGGGTCGGAAGGCGTTTCGATCTGCATGCTCATTGCCACTTGCGCGCGATGGCGTCGTAGGTGCCGTTGGCGCGAAGGGTTTGCAGGCCTTTCTGAAACAGCTGAACCGTCGCGTCTGGCGTGCCGACGCTGAACGCCATGTTGAAGCCGCCGGCTTCTTCCAGCTCTTTGATGCGCAGGGATTGCACCAGTGTCCGGGTCGGGTCATCGCCGACCTGCCGGGCGAGGTAGTAAGCGTTGAGCTCGTCGGAAATCCACAAGTCGACGTGGCCGGTCTGCAGTTTCTGGTAATTGAATTCGTAGCGATTACTCGATTGCAGCTGATGGCCGATCACGAACTTGCGCGCCATCAGGTACTGCTCGCCGACGTCTTCATTGACCGTCGCGGTCTGCCAGTCCCGGGCATCGTCCAGATTCAGGAGGGAGACGGGATGGCTGGCGGACGAATACAGAAACCAGCGCGACGAGGCGATGGTGCCGACCCACTTGAACAGCCGCTCGCGCTCGGCGGTGCGTGTGATGGAGTAGATCAACACGTTGGGGGTGTGCAGCGCCAGGTCATAAGCCCTCGCCCAGGGCATGGACTGAATGGAGGCCTGCACATTGACCTCCTTCAACACCGCCTGAACCACCTCGGTGCTCATGCCGGTGAGCACGCCGTTGCGGGTCATGTTGTAGGGCGGGAGTTCCTCAGTGACAACATGGATCTCGACACGAGTTGCATCCGAGTTAATCGATTCAGCTCCCGATGCGCCCGAGCCCACGCACAGCAACAGCGCCGCACAGAGTGCACTGCCCAGTGGGTGAATGAGCGACTGGAGTTTCATCGATAACTACCTCATGGGTGCAAAAGCGACAGATTTGGGGCCGTGAACACTCCGGCGCAACCGTAACCGACTGCCTTGCACACCGGGATATCGGCTGAATAATCCGTCACTTGAGACGGCATGCTGACGAGCATCCTAACAGCATGGACAGACGATTCCGGGTTCGCCGGCGGCGGTGCACCACCTCTCGCAAACTCGCCGTCTTCCAGACTAAGCACATCGCGGGCCAACCCCCGATTTCCAGTGCCGGACTGGCCTCTTCCCGGCTAAAGCCGGTCCCACTAAAAAGCCGCGTGCAGCCAGTGGGACCGGCTTCAGCCGGGAATGGACGCGGAGCGTCCCCGGGATGCATACCCACGCAGAGCGTGGGTACGATCATGCAAAAAGCCGTGTGCAGTCAGTGGGACCGGCTTTAGCCGGGAATGGACGCGGAGCGTCCCGGGATGCATACCCACGCAGAGCGTGGGTACGATCATATTTGGTGGTGGCCAAACTGGCCTCTTCCCGGCTAAAGCCGGTCCTACCAGGGAAGCCTTTGATCTGCTTTTGATCTTCGTACACATAAGGTCCAGACACCGCCAGACGCGACTTGGGTGCAGGCCGAACGCAGACTACGCGTAGTGGGCCGAGCCGCATGGATGCGGCGAGAGCGCCGTCAGGACATGGATGTCCGTTCGGCGCGGGCCCACGGAGCGTCGTCGGAGTGAGGGAACCCTGACGAAGGAAGGGCCCAACCAGGAGCAAGCACCCTTGGTTACTTGGGGTGCTTTTCCAAGTAACTCGCCGAAGGCGAAACAGTCTGCCGTTAGGCAGACCCTCCCAGCCGCACCGCGAATCTCGCCGCTCTTTAAACGCCATAACTCAACACTGTGGCGTTCTGCCACATCCGACTAAGCGCGTTTAATTGACCTGGATCAAAGGTGCACGAAGGGCCTGTAGGAAAAATACCCCGCACCCCGACGAGTCTTCAACATGCCCGGTCCTTTCGATTTCCTCAAACACCCCCTGGCCAAAGACATCAGTCTGATCCTCCTGATCAAACTCATCCTGCTCATGGGCATCCGCAGCGTCTGGTTCGACGCCCCGGTCGAGGTCAAGGACGACGGAGTGCAAGCCGGCCTGCATGTACTGGGCGCCCCACCCGCATCCTCTGAGAAAAACCCAAAATGATATCGGAATCAGTCGTCGACCTCTCCCGGCTGCAGTTCGCGATGACCGCGCTGTACCACTTCCTGTTCGTCCCGCTGACCCTCGGCATGACCTTCCTGCTCGCCATCATGGAATCGGTCTACGTCATGACCGGCAAGCAAGTCTACAAAGACATGACACAGTTCTGGGGCAAGCTGTTCGGCATCAACTTCGCCCTCGGCGTCACCACCGGCCTGACCATGGAATTCCAGTTCGGCACCAACTGGGCGTACTACAGCCACTACGTCGGCGACATCTTCGGCGCGCCACTGGCCATCGAAGGCATGATGGCGTTCTTCCTCGAATCGACCTTCATCGGCCTGTTCTTCTTCGGCTGGGACCGCCTGACCCGCGTCCAGCACCTGGCGGTCACCTGGCTGGTGGCGATTGGCTCGAACCTGTCAGCGCTGTGGATCCTCATCGCCAACGGCTGGATGCAAAACCCGGTCGGCGCCGAGTTCAACTTCAACACCATGCGCATGGAACTCACCAGCTTCAGCGACCTGCTGTTCAACCCCGTCGCCCAGGTCAAGTTCGTCCACACCGTGGCGTCCGGCTACGTCACCGGCGCGATCTTCGTCCTGGCGATTTCCAGCTGGTATCTGCTCAAGGGCCGCGACATCGCCTTCGCCCGGCGTTCGTTCGCTATCGCCTCAGCATTCGGCATGGCCTCGATTCTGTCGGTGATCGTGCTGGGTGACGAATCCGGCTACGAGATCGGCGACGTGCAGAAAACCAAGCTCGCCGCCATCGAAGCCGAATGGGAAACCGAACCGGCACCGGCGGCGTTCACCTTGTTCGGTCTGCCCAACCAGGCCGAGCAGCGCACCGATTATGCCGTCAAGATTCCCTACGTGATGGGCCTCATCGCCACCCGCTCGGTGGATAAACAGGTCACCGGGATCAAGGACCTGGTCCGTGAACACGAAGGCCGCATCCGCAACGGCATGACCGCCTACGACTTGCTCGGCCAACTGCGTAGCGGCGACAAGAGCCCACAGACCCTCGACGCCTTTAATGCGGTGAAGAAAGACCTCGGCTACGGCCTCTTGCTGAAGAAGTACACCGACAAGGTCGTCGACGCCAACGAGCAGCAGATCAAACAGGCTGCGCTGGATTCGATCCCGCAGGTGGCGTCGATCTTCTGGACCTTCCGCGTAATGGTGCTCAGCGGGATGCTCATGCTGCTGTTGTTCGCCTGTGCCTTCTGGGCGTCGGCACGCAAGAACGAAACCCGCAAGCGCTGGCTGCTCAAGTGGGCGCTGTTCAGCCTGCCGCTGCCGTGGATCGCCACCCAAACCGGCTGGTGGGTCGCCGAGCACGGCCGTCAGCCCTGGTCCATCGGTGAAGTGCTGCCTGTGCACCTGTCGGCCTCGACCCTGTCGGCGGGAGATGTGCTCGGTTCGATTGTGGCGCTGGTCGGCTTCTACACCGTCCTGCTGATCATCGAGATGTACCTGATGATCAAGTTCGCCCGACTCGGCCCCAGCAGCCTGCACACCGGTCGCTATCACTTCGAGCAAGGCGCCCACGGCGACGCTGCCCACGCCAAACAACCGGCCCTGGCCTGAGGAATTCACGATGTTCGATTACGAGACACTGAAAATGATCTGGTGGGTGCTGGTCGGCGTGCTGCTGATCGGCTTCGCCCTCACCGATGGCTTCGACCTGGGCGCGGCAATGCTGATGCCCTACGTCGGGCGCAGCGACAGCGAGCGCCGCGTGGTCATCAACACCATCGCCCCGCACTGGGACGGCAATCAGGTCTGGCTGATCACGGCGGGCGGCGCGCTGTTCGCGGCGTGGCCGCTGGTGTATGCCGCTGCGTTTTCGGGTTTGTATTGGGCGCTGCTGCTGGTGCTGTTTGCCCTGTTCGTGCGGCCGGTGGGTTTCGACTACCGCAGCAAACTGGAAAACACCCGCTGGCGGCAGAGCTGGGACTGGGGCCTGTTCGTCGGTGGCGTGGTGCCGTCGCTGGTCTTCGGCGTGGCGTTCGGCAACCTGTTGCTGGGCGTGCCGTTTCAGTTCGACGACACCCTGCGCTCCAGCTATCACGGCAACTTCTGGCAGCTGTTGAGCCCGTTCGGCCTGCTGGCCGGCGTGGTCAGCCTGAGCATGCTCGGACTGCACGGCGGCAGCTGGCTGATGATGCGCACCGAAGGCGCCATTGCCCGACGCTCCCGCCGTGCGGCCCAGTGGCTGTCGCTGGTGTTTCTGCTGTCGTTCATCGGCGCCGGTGTGTGGCTGGTGTTCGGCGGCATTCAGGGCCTGGCGATCACCTCGGCGTTCGATGCCGGGGCTGCGCTCAACCCGCTGGCTAAAACCGTGACGGCCAGCAACCCCGGCTGGCTGGCCAATTATCAGCAGCACCCGCTGACCGTCATTGCGCCGCTGCTGGGGATTTTTGGTGGCTTGATGGCATTGCTCGGCGCCAGTGCGGGGCAGGGCAGAACGGCGTTCCTGGGCAGCAGCCTGGCCATCGTCGGCGCGTTGTGCACGGCAGGTTTTGCGCTGTTCCCGTTCGTCATGCCGTCGAGCCTGGACCTGGCGTCGAGCCTGACCCTGTGGGACGCCGTCTCCAGCCATAAAACCCTGATGATCATGCTGATTGCCGCGTCCATCTTCGTGCCGTTGATCCTCTGCTACACGCTTTGGTGCTACGCCAAGATGCGGGGCAAGGTCACCACCGCGCACATCGACCACAACCCTCACGGCCTTTACTGAGCCGTGCTCTAAAGGAGAAACGATCATGTGGTATTTCGCCTGGATTCTCGGCGTGTTGCTGGCCTGCAGCTTCGGCATCATCAACGCGCTGTGGCTGGAGGCCTCCGACGCCGCGGCGCTGGAGAGCGGCCGTGGCCGCTGAAGCGCTCAACGCACCGTTCAGGCACGCCATTGGCCGGGTGCTGTCCCTGCTGATGGCCGTGCCGCTGAGCCTGGTGCTGCTGATTCACCCGGCGTCGATGCTCGACGCCAACGGCCATTATTCCCACAGCCTGCTGATGCTGATCATGTGGGGCGTGGCCGGAGGATTCGTCCATGGTGTCGGTTTCGAGCTGCGGGCGAAGGCCTGGCGGGTGATGTTTCACCCGCTGCTGGCCTGGGCGCTAATGGCCTTGGGTTATGGAATGTGGCTGACGGCGCGTCAGTGGCTTTGAGCCCTTTGTGAGGTAGAGGCAACCTTGGCCGTCTCCCCTGGCCTGCTGTGCCCGATCAACGCGGCAATCGCGCGCAGCAGGCCGGGGGATATTTCTGAAGGTGCCTATAGCTGGTTCTCAGCGCAGCGCGCCGGCAATGCAACACGATTTCGCCCTCAGCATTTCATCCTCTGAAACAGTGGATTGCCGATTCTGGTCATTTCCCAATCCGGCGGTCAGGCCCACTATCGGTTTCACCAGCGCGGCCCTCCATTGCGGCACCGCCGCCCCACGCTGAGTTGATCCACCTGCCCAGGAGCCCACCCCATGACCGCCATCACGCTCTATCACTTTCCGCTGTCCGGCCACTCTCACCGCGCCGAGCTGATGTTGTCGCTGCTGGGCATCGACCCGAAGATCCAGTTTGTTGATCTGGCCAAGGGCGAGCAGAAGAAGCCGGAATTTCTGGCCATCAACGCCTTTGGCCAGGTGCCAGTGATTGATGACAACGGGGTCATCGTCGCTGATTCAACGGCGATCCTCGTGTACCTGGCGAAGAAGTACGACCCGTCGGGCCGCTGGTTGCCGAATGATCCCGAGGGCGCGGCGCAAGTACAGCGCTGGTTGTCTGCCGCGTCCGGCGCGATTTATCTGGGCCCGGCGCGGGCGCGTCTGATCACCGTGTTCGGCGCGGCCTTCGATCCGAAAGACACGATCCAGCGGGCCCACGACGCGCTGGGTGTCATTGATCAGCACCTGAGCGGCCGCGACTTTCTTGCCACCGATCACCCCACCATCGCCGATGTCGCCGCCTACAGCTATATCGCCCACGCGCCTGAAGGCAACGTCTCGCTGGACGAATACGTCAACGTGCAGGCATGGCTTTCGCGCATCGAGAACCTGCCGGGCTTCACGCCAATGCCGCGCACGGCAGCAGGTCTGGTCAAGTAATCATCCGGGATTCCAGGGAGTTCGCGCCATGAACGAGATTCGCACTGAAATACCCTCGCCATGGCATTCCGGCGAGCGCGCTCTGCAGGCCAACGTCGGCGTCGCAGAGCGCATGGAAACCTTGGGCAAGCGCGTCATTCGCGACTTCATGCCCGATCAGCACCGTGAGTTCTACGAGCATCTGCCGTACCTGATCATCGGCGCCGTGGACACCGAAGGCTGGCCTTGGGCGAGCCTGCTGGACGCCCAGTCGGGGTTTATCCATTCCCCCGATGCCTGGCGTCTGGACATCGCCCGACGCCCGGATGCCGAGGACCCGGCCGACGCAGGATTTGCGCCGGGCGCGGCGGTGGGCATGCTCGGCATCGACTTGCACACCCGCCGTCGCAACCGCCTCAACGGGCACATCAGCGACGTGCGGGACAACGGTTTTTCCGTGAGCGTCGAGCACTCGTACGGCAATTGCCCGCAGTACATTCAGCTGCGGGCGCTCAAGCAGGTGCCGCTTGCGTCGGCGGCGGAGCGTCCGGCAGCGCAGCCTCTGATCTCACTGGATCACGCCGCGATCGCCACCATTCGTGGCGCCGATACCTTCTTCGTCGCCAGCTATGTCGACCTTGAGGGTGCGCAGCCCCATCGTTCGGTGGACGTTTCCCACCGGGGCGGCCAGGCCGGCTTCGTGCGGGTGGACGGCGACGTGCTGACCATCCCGGATTTCGCCGGCAACCTGTTTTTCAACACGCTGGGTAACTTCCAGCTCAATCCCAAGGCGGGCCTGCTGTTCGTTGATTTCCAGACCGGCGAGCTGTTGCAGATGGCGGGCACGGTGACGCTGATCCTCGACGGGCCGGAAATCGCGGCGTTCCAGGGCGCCGAGCGACTCTGGCAGGTGCGGGTGGAGCAGGTGGTGCGTCGGCCGGCGGCGTTGCGCTCGCGATGGGAATTCCAGGGGTGGTCGCCGAACAGCCTGATGACCGGCGACTGGCAGCAGACCGCCGCCCGTTTACAGGCCGATGCCCTGCGCGATCAATGGCGGCCCATGCGGGTGACGCGGATCGAGGACGAAAGTGAAGGCATTCGTTCGTTCTATTTCGAGCCTGCCGACGGCGGCGGTTTGCCCGCGTTCAAGGCCGGTCAGCATTTGCCGCTGCGCCTGGCGCCTGAAGGCCGTACGCCGCCGCTGATTCGTACCTACAGCCTGTCCAGCGCGCCGTCCGACGGATTCTTGCGCATCAGCGTCAAGCGCGACGGACTGGCCTCGGCGTATTTGCATGATCAGGTGAAGGTCGGCGATCTGCTCCAGGCGCGGGCGCCCCAAGGCAGTTTCGTGGTGGACCCGCAGGAGCGCCGGCCGCTGGTGCTGCTGGGGGCGGGCATCGGCGTCACGCCCATGCTGTCGATGCTGCGAGAAGTGATCTACGAAGGCAAACGCGTGCGCGGAGGGCGGGCGACCTGGTTCATCCAGAGTGCACGTCGTCTGGCCGACCTGGCGTTTCGCGAAGAAGTGGACACACTCATTGCAAAGGCTGGCGATCAGTTAACCGCGATCCGCGTGCTGAGCCAGCCGGAAGCGTCGGCGCGTGTGGGTGAAGACTTTCACCTGACCGGTCGCATTGACCTGGATCTGCTCAAGGCGCTGCTGCCGTTCAACGACTACGATTTCTATGTGTGCGGCCCGGCCGCGTTTACCCAGGAAATCTACGATGGCCTGCGCGCCCTGCAGGTTCGCGATGAGCGCATTCATGCCGAAACGTTCGGCCCGTCCAGCCTCAAGCGCAGCGGTGATTCAACGGTGGTTGCCTTTGAGCAACCGCCCGCCGCCACTGAAGCGGTGCCGGTGCTGTTCGAACGCTCCGCCAAGCAAGCGCGCTGGCAACCCGCCGGTGGCAGTCTGCTGGAACTGGCCGAGAGCCGCGGACTGAACCCCGAATTCAGCTGTCGCGGCGGATCCTGTGGCACCTGCAAGACCCGGCTCATCAGTGGCCAGGTGCATTACCCGGTCCCGCCCGCTGAAATGCCGGCGCCGGACCACGTGCTGATCTGCTGCGCAGTCCCGGCTTCAGGGCCGTTGGTGCTCGATCTGTAACCATCCATGCGTGTGCGGGAGAGACGGCGATGAACCCATGGCCAGCGTTGGAGAAAGATGAAACCCCGATGCCCTATCAGGCAACCGAGCAGGAGATCTCCTGGTTATTGCCGCAGTCGCTGGCGTCCCTGGCCGGCGAGTTGGCGGCAAGCCATGAGCCCATCGACAATCCGGCGACCCTGCGGCTGTTCATGTGGGTGCGTTCGGTGTCGGGATTTGAGCGGCCGCGATAACCGCAACGGCAGGGCGAGCAGGAAGTTCGCCCTGGCAATGGTTGAAATGAGGCAGCGTCTGGTCGGATGATATGCGCCGGTTTACCCACCGTTCGCAGTGGCTCACCGGTGTCTCATCTCCCCCCGGGGTGAGTTGCCAGTCGCCGTGCGGCGCTCGTTGCCCCTTCACAAGGACGTTCATCTTGATCACCCGCAGAACCCTCCTCGGCGCATCGTTGCTGGCTGTGCCCTCATTATTGAGCCTTCCCTCACTGGCCGCCGAGCGTCGCTCCGGGGCGTCTTCCGACCCAGTCATTGAGCAGCAACTGGCCGACCTCGAACGTCGTCACGGCGGCCGGCTGGGGGTTGCCATTCTGGACACGGCCAGCCAGCGTCTGATCAGCCATCGCGGCGATGAGCGCTTTGCCCTGTGCAGCACCTTCAAATGCCTGGCTGCCGCCCATGTGTTGACGCGGGTCGATCAAAAGCAGGAAGACCTGTCGCGGCGTATCGTCTATTCCGCCGAGCAACTGGTAGCGTATTCACCCACCACCGAGCTGCACGTCGGCGGGCAAGGCCTGAGCGTCGGTTCGCTGTGCGAGGCGGCGATGACGCTGAGCGACAACACTGCGGCGAATTTGCTACTCGACAGCATGGGCGGTCCGAACGGTCTGACCGCCTGGTTGCGTTCGATGGGTGACACGCAAACCCGCCTCGACCGACGCGAGCCCGACCTGAATGAGAACCGGCCAGGGGACCCGCGCGACACCACCACGCCCGTCGCCATGCTGCAAACGCTGAACACCCTGGTGCTGGGCGACGAACTGACGCTGCCGTCCCGCGATCAGCTGACGGCGTGGCTGGTGAACAACCAGACCGGCGACAAGAAACTGCGCGCGGGTCTCCCCGGCAGCTGGCGCGTCGGCGATAAAACCGGTTCGGGGGCCAACAACGCCAGTCACGATGTGGCCGTTATCTGGCCCGGCGACCGGCCGCCCATTCTGCTCACGGCTTATTACACCGGCTCAAAAGCCAGCGGTGATCAGATCAATGCGCTGATGGCGGACATCGGGCGTTTGGCTGCAGCGATTTAGCCCGACATCAGCCATCGCGTCCCAGAGCAAGCGTGCTCGGTGGTAAAGACCCCAACCGCAAAGTCTCGACACACATTCCTTCGGAACGCATGCCTTGGGCGATGGCATTCAGGAGCTCCACACGCCTGCACGCCTCTAGGGCAGCGCCTGTGCCGTCAAAGAATTGCCACAAATGACGCCAGCCGGGGAGATATGTGGCGCATTGCTATTAAATTCCCTCCGCCTAGACAACTTCGGCCTCAGCCAATGAAACCGGGGGTTTCATTTTTACGCAATGTAGGAAAAGGCTGACAGACGCCTCCGTTTTTGCGCGCGGTCTCAAGACTGTCATCAAACAGAAATGTTTCCGGTTTTAAATCTGCCTCGGGTCGTCAACTGTGACCACACACACAAAATTCTCTTGTTGAGGTATTGCCGTGATTCTGCTGACTAAAAAACGCCTGTCGCTTCTGATGGCTTCGATGTGCCTGTCGGGTATGGCACACGCCGTTGATGTGACGGGCGCTGGTTCGAGTTTCGTATTCCCGGTTATCTCTCAGTGGTCGCAGGAATACAGCAAAACCGCTGACAACCGTATCAACTACCAGTCGATCGGTTCGGGCGGCGGTATCGCTCAGATCAAGGCGGCAACCGTAGATTTCGGCGCGTCCGACGCCCCGATGTCGGCTGATGACCTCAAGGCCGCTGGCCTGGGTCAGTTCCCAAGCGTGATCGGCGGTATCGTGCCGATCGTCAACCTGGAAGGGATCGAAGCCAACGGCGTGAAGCTGAGCGGCCAGGTTCTCGCCGACATCTTCCAGGGCAAAATCACCAAGTGGAACGATCCTGCGATCGTCGCACTGAACTCGGGCGTAAAACTGCCAGAAACCGCCATCACCGTGGTTCACCGTTCGGACGGCTCGGGCACTTCCTTCAACTTCACCAGCTACCTGACCAAAGTCAGCGACGCATGGAAATCGGGTCCAGGTACCGGCTCGGCCGTTCAATGGCCAGTGGGCGTGGGCGGCAAGGGTAACGAAGGTGTGTCTGCCTACGTAAAACAGATCAAGGGTTCGATCGGTTACGTCGAGTACTCCTACGCTACCCAGAACAAAATTGCTTACACCCAACTGCAGAACGCTGCGGGCGAGTTCATCAAGCCTGACGCCAAAGCCTTCGCCGCTGCTGCTGACACCGCTGATTGGGCCAACGCCAAAGACTTTAACCTGATCATGACCAACGCGCCGGGCAAGACGGCATGGCCGATCACCGCGACCACCTGGATCATCATGTACAAGGAACCGAAAAACGCCGAGAAGAGCAAGGCGGCTTTCGACTTCTTCAAATGGTCCCTGGAAAAAGGCCAGAGCTCCGCTGAAAAACTGGAATACGTACCTCTGCCTGCCTCGCTGGTCAGCAAGATCGAAGACTACTGGAAAACCGAGTTCAAAAAGTAACTCGACGTTATCCGGCTAACCCCTGTCACCGAGCGCTCGTTGACAGGGTTTCCTTGCGAGTGGACCTACCATGACTGAGAACACCCAATACATGTCCGCTGTGATTCCGGATGCAATATCCGAGAGCGATAAACGCGCGGCCCGCGATCACCGACACGACGCCTGGTTTCGGCGCACGATGCTGGGAGCGGCTCTGTTGGTGCTGCTGTTGCTGGCGAGTATCGCCGGCTCGACACTCTGGGGCGGTGCCCTGGCGTTCAAGACCTTTGGCTTCGAATTTCTGACCAGTACCGAATGGGACGTGGTCAACGGCAAGTTCGGCGCACTGGTGCCGATCTACGGCACTCTGGTGACCTCCTTTCTCGCGCTGCTGATCGCCGTTCCGGTGAGCTTCGGCATCGCGGTTTTTCTGACTGAAGTCGCACCGCCCTGGTTGCGCATGCCCATCGCTTCGGCGGTGGAACTGCTGGCGGGCATTCCTTCGATCATCTATGGCATGTGGGGCCTGTTCGTGTTCGGCCCGTTCATGGCGCAGTACATGGCCCCGTGGATCAACGACAACCTGGGTGCGCTGCCATTGATCGGCCCCGTGTTTCAGGGCCCGCCGCTGGGCATCGGCATGCTCACCGCCGGCATCGTGCTGGCGATCATGATTATCCCGTTCATCACCTCGGTCATGACCGAAGTGTTCCGCAGCGTACCCATTGCCCTTAAAGAGTCAGCGTACGCACTGGGCGGCACGACCTGGGAAGTGGTCTGGGACATCGTCCTGCCTTACACCCGCTCTGCGGTGGTCGGCGGTGTGTTCCTGGGGCTGGGCCGTGCGCTCGGTGAAACCATGGCGGTGACCTTCGTGTTGGGCAACGCCCACCAGTTCTCGGCATCGCTGATGATGCCGAGCAGCTCGATCGCCTCGGTGATCGCCAACGAGTTCAGCGAGGCCTACACCGACCTGCACCGTTCTGCGCTGATTGCCCTGGGCTTTCTGCTGTTCGTCGTTACCTTCATCGTGCTGGCGATCGCCCGTCTGATGCTCTCTCGTCTGTCGCGCAAGGAGGGTCTATGAGTAAGGCCGATAACGAAAACCTGTACCGCTCCCGCGCGATCAAGAACAAGATTGCGATGGTCCTCAGTTGCGCCGCAACGGCCTTTGGCCTGTTGTGGCTGGTGTGGATTCTGCTGACCACGATCGTCAACGGGTTCGAAGCGCTGAACCTGCGTCTGTTCACTGAAATGACCCCGCCACCGGGCTCATCGGGCGGTCTGGCGAACGCCTTTTACGGCAGCATCCTGATGTCCGGTATCGGCCTGCTGATCGGCACGCCGATTGGTTTGATGGCCGGTATCTGGCTGGCAGAGTTTGCCCGCAACACCAAGCTGGGCAACGCGGTGCGCTTCATCAACGACATTCTGCTGTCGGCGCCGTCGATCGTGCTCGGTCTGTTCGTGTACACCGCGGTGATCCTTCCCCTCAGCGCCGTGACTAACCACCAGGTCGGTTTTTCCGCCTTCGCCGGTGCCCTGGCACTCGCCCTGCTGGTGATCCCGGTGGTGGTGCGAACCACCGACGAAATGCTTCAGCTGCAACCCTCGACCATGCGCGAAGCCGCATTGGCGCTGGGTGTACCGCAATGGAAACTGACCTTGCAGATTGTCCTGCGTGCGGCCAAGGCCGGCGTAGTGACGGGCATCCTGTTGGCGCTGGCGCGCATCACCGGCGAAACCGCGCCGTTGCTGTTCACCGCCTTCGGCAACCAGTTCTGGAGCAGTGACCTCCTCAAACCGATCGCAAGCGTGCCTGTGGTGATTTTCCAGTACGCGATGAGTCCGTTCGATGACTGGCACTCCCTGGCCTGGGCCGGCGCCTTGATTATGACCATGTTTGTACTGGTTCTGAGCCTCAGTTCCCGTCTTCTCCTTTTGCGCAATAGGGCGTCCTGATGAACAACCTTTCCCTCGCCGACGAAAAAACCAAAATCCAGGTACGCGGTCTCGATTTCTTCTACGGCACTCAGCGCTCGCTGAAGTCGGTCGACATGATCATCCCCGAGAAGCGCATCACCGCGATCATCGGGCCGTCCGGCTGCGGCAAGTCAACGCTGCTGCGCGTGTTCAACCGCATTTACTCGATGTACCCGAAACAGGAAGCCAAAGGCGAAGTGATGCTCAACGGGGAGAACATTCTCGCCCCGGGCTACTCGATGAACCGCCTGCGCAGCAACGTCGGCATGGTGTTCCAGAAGCCGGTGCCGTTCCCGATGTCGATCTACGACAACATCGCCTACGCCGTGCGTCACCACGAGAAGCTCTCCCGTCGCGAGATGGAAGAGCGCGTCGAGCAGGCCCTGCGCGGCGCGGCGTTGTGGGATGAAGTCAAAGACAAGCTCAAGCAGAGCGCCCAGAGCCTGTCCGGTGGTCAGCAACAGCGTCTGTGCATCGCCCGCACCATCGCGCTGCGCCCGGAAGTGCTGCTGCTCGACGAACCGACTTCAGCCCTCGACCCGATCTCCACCGGTCGCATCGAACAGCTGATCACCGAGCTCAAAGAGCAGTTCACCGTGATCATCGTCACCCACAACATGCAACAGGCTGCGCGGTGCTCGGACTACACCGCGTTCATGTTCATGGGCGAACTGATCGAGCACGGCGACACCGACACCATCTTCACCAAGCCGTCCAAGACCCAGACCGAGGATTACATCACCGGTCGTTTTGGCTGATTGGGATATTGCTGGCGCTGCAAGAGGTTTTAGTGGGACCGGCTTTAGCCGGGAAAGCGTCGGGCGTCACACCGCAGATGTGTGGGTGTTCAAACCGGCCTCTTCCCGGCTGAAGCCGGTCCTACATTTGTGCGGTGGTTTGTAGGACCGGCTTTAGCCGGGAAGGCGTCAGGCGCTACGGAGCGACGCTGGTAGCGCCTGAATCCCCCATGAACGCTTCCAGCCGCTTGCGCAGCCAGCGTTCGGCGGGGTCGGTGTCCATGACGCTGAGCCAGACCATCGACAGCTCCAGATTCGGCGTCACGAACGGCAGCGGCTCGCCGCGCAGTCCGGTTCGGGCCATGGCCCGGGTCAGGTGATCCGGCAAGTTGCACAGCAGATCCGTCCCCTCCATCAACGCCGGCAACGTGCTGTATTGCGGCACCGACAGCACGGCGGTGCGTTTGCGTCCGATCGCCGCCAGCCACTCATCCGCGAAACTCGAAATGTTCGCCACGTGGGACACCACGACGTGGGGCCGCGTGCAGTATTCGTCCAGGGTAATCGGCTCAGGCGACGAGTCGGCCCGCACCACCATTGGCTGCACACTGCGCAGCAGTTTCCGCTTGGCGTTGGCCGGCAGCTCACGGGTCAGGCAGACGCCGACGGTGATGTCGCCCGACATGAGCAGCTCCGAGACATTCCAGAAATTGACCTGCTTGATCACCAGCACGATGCCCGGCGCTTCTTCACGGATCGCGCGCAGCATCGGCGGCAACAGGCTGTATTCGACGTCGTCGGACAGCCCGATGCGGAAGGTCATGTCGCTGCTGGCCGGATCGAACTCCCGCGTGAGGCTCAGGGCCACGGACATCGCGTCCAGCGCCGGCGACAGGTGACTGATGATCTCGTTGGCCCGCGCCGTGGGCTCCATCCGGTGACCGACGCGAATGAACAGCGGGTCATTGAACAGCGCCCGCAGTCGGTTGAGGGCAGCGCTAATGGTGGGTTGGCCGAGAAACAGCTTTTCGGCGGCGCGGGTCACGTTACGCTCCTGCATCAAGGTCTCGAACACCACCATCAGGTTGATGTCGGCCTTGCGCAGCTCATTGCGATTCATACATCGTCCCCATTGCCCGACATTCGTCACCCTGCTGTAGAGGTCTGCGACAGATGGACGCAGTTTATGGAGCGCGGTCGTTCGCCGTCCAGCCTTCCCGGCTAAAGCCAGTCCTACTGGGATACGCATGCTCTTGGTGGGACGGGCCGGACCGCGAATTGTAGGACCGGCTTCAGCCGGGAAGAGGCCAGTCTGTGCACCGTGGATTTTGCGGTATGGCTCCTGACGCCTTTCCGGCTAAAGCCATTCCTACAGGTGTATGCGTACATTTAGTAGGACCGGCTTCAGCCGGGAAGAGACAGTCCGGGCCGCCACGATTTTGCGGCGTGACTATTCAAACCTTGCCTGCCAACGCCAGAGCCCGCAGCGGTTTTGCCATCAGGCGAACCTTTCCCGATGAACTTCAGCAGAACCCCATGAGTCAGCATTAAAACGCTCACCATGAGGCTCCACATTCCATGCAGATTTCCTTGAAAGGCCAGGTCGCCCTCGTCACCGGCGCGAGTTCCGGACTGGGTGCCGGCGCGGCCAGAGGGCTGGCGGCGTCCGGCGCGGCAGTGGTGATCAACTACCACTCGCAACCCGAACCAGCGCAGAAGCTCGCGCAAGAAATCATTGATGCCGGCGGCCAGGCCATCGCCATTGGCGCCGACGTCTCCAACGAGCAGGACGTGGAAAAGCTGTTCGCCGAGACCCTCAAGGCGTTTGGCCGGCTGGACATCCTTGTCGCCAATTCCGGGCTGCAGAAGGATGCCGCCTTCGCCGACCTGACCCTCGAAGACTGGAACACTGTCATCAACGTCAATCTCACCGGGCAGTTCCTCTGCGCCCGCGCTGCGGTGCGGCAGTTCGCCAAGCAGGACATCCGCCCCGAGGTGTCACGCGCCCGGGGCAAGATCATTCACATGAGCTCGGTGCATCAGGTCATCCCGTGGGCCGGCCACGTCAATTACGCCGCCTCCAAAGGCGGCGTCGATCTGCTGATGCGCAGCATTGCCCAAGAGGTGGGCGAGCAACGCATCCGCGTCAACAGCATCGCGCCGGGGGCGATTCGCACGGCCATCAACACCAAAGCCACCAGCGGCGACGCCGAGAAGAAACTGCTGGAGCTGATCCCGTACGGCCGGGTGGGCGAGGCCGATGATGTGGCCAACGCCATCGTCTGGCTGGCCTCGGATGCCTCCGACTATGTGCATGGCACGACGCTGTTCATCGACGGTGGCATGAGCCTCTATCCGGAGTTCCGCAACAATGGCTGAACATACTGCGAATCCGGACGATCAGACCGAGCAAGAACCGCAGAACGCCATCGAAAACCACGGCATCATTGGCGACATGCGCAGTGCGGCGCTGGTGGCCGACACCGGCAGCATCGACTTCTGCTGCTGGCCCGACTTCGACAGCCCGAGCATCTTCACTGCGCTGCTGGACACCCCCGACGCGGGGATTTTCCAGCTGGCGCCGATCCTCCCGGACGCCCGCCGCCAGCAGCTGTACCTGCCGGAAACCAACGTGCTGATGACGCGCTGGATTGCCGAGGACGCGGTTGTTGAGGTCACCGACCTGATGCCCATCGCCTCGGAAGTCGACAACCTGCCGCGCCTGATTCGCCGCATCCATGTTCGTCACGGTCAAACAGCCGTGCGCATGCTCTGCCGGGTGCGCCACGATTACAGCCGTGCTGACACCACCGCGCAGATGGACGGTCTGGACATCCGTTTTGAGGCTGAAGGCCAGCCTGCCATGCGTCTGGCGGCGACCACCGAAATGACCCTAGAAGGCCAGGCGGCGGTGGCTGAGTTCGAGATGAAACAGGGCGATGTGGTCGAGTTCATGCTCGGCGGCGCTGACGATCCGCTGGTGAAGGCCACCAACTGCGACTGCGATTTGAAAACTACCGTCAACTACTGGCAGCACTGGAGCCGGCATTCCAATTACCGTGGGCGCTGGCGTGAAGTGGTCAACCGTTCGGCCCTGGCGCTCAAGCTGCTGACCTCGCGCAAGCATGGTGGCATCGTCGCTGCGGCGACCTTCGGCCTGCCGGAAGAAGAGGGCGGCGAGCGCAATTGGGACTACCGCTACACGTGGATTCGCGACGCATCTTTTACCGTCTATGCCTTCGTGCGCCTGGGGTACACCCAGGAAGCCAACGCCTTCATGCACTGGGTGCGCGAGCGCATGGGCGACTGCTGTGAAGACGCCAACAAGCTCGGCATTCTCTATGCGCTGGACGGCCGCGAGGAATTGCCCGAAGAAGAACTGGATCACCTCAGTGGCTACGGCGGCGCTTCACCCGTGCGAATCGGCAACGAGGCCTACAAGCAGACGCAGCTGGACATCTACGGCGAGCTGCTCGACGCGGTGTACCTGGCCAACAAATACGGTGAGGCCATTTCCCACGAGGGCTGGAAGCACGTCACCCGGCTGGTCAACGAGCTGTGCGAAACCTGGAACAGCAAGGACGTCGGAATCTGGGAAATGCGCGGCGCCGATCAGCATTTTCTGCATTCACGGCTAATGTGCTGGGTGGCATTGGACCGGGCCATACGCCTGTCGTTGAAACGCTCGCTGCCGGCACCGTTCGAGCGCTGGAACAAGGCGCGGCAGGCCATCCACGATGACATCTGGGAAAACTTCTGGGACGCCGATCTGGGCCATTTCGTCCAGCACAAGGGCAGCAAGAATCTGGACGCGTCCATGTTGCTGATGCCGCTGGTGCGCTTCGTCGGTGCCAGTGATCCCAAGTGGCTGAAGACCCTGGACGCGATCGAACGCACGCTGGTGCGCGACGGTATGGTGTTCCGCTATCGCAATGACGATGACCATCAGGACGGCCTTGAGGGTGAGGAAGGCGCGTTTGTTGCCTGTTCGTTCTGGTACGTCGAGTGCCTGGCACGCGCCGGGCGGGTGGAGCAGGCGCATCTGGAGTTCGAACAGCTACTGCGCTACGCCAACCCCCTGGGCCTGTATGCCGAGGAGTTCGACGCCCACGGCCACCACTTGGGTAACACGCCGCAAGCCCTCAGCCATCTGGCGCTGATCAGTGCGGCGAGTTTTCTGGATCGCAAGCTCGAAGGCAGCCAGACCCTCTGGCAGCCCTGAATTCCTGAATTCAAGGAGACACTCGATGGCTCATGCATTCAAGGTCGGTGACCACGTGCGCTGGAATTCCGAAGCCGGTCATGTGGTCGGCAAGGTGACGAAGGTGCACACCAAGGAAGTCGAGTTCATGGGCCGTCATCGCCATGCCTCGCCGGACGCGCCACAGTACGAGGTCAAGAGCGACAAGACCGGTCACCTGGCGATGCACAAGGAGGACGCGCTGGAAAAGGCGTGAGGCTCGATTCTTCAGGCTACAGAGCCTGCGCATACGAAAAACGCAGCGATGACGGTCATCATCGCTGCGTTTTTTTGTGGCCGGGTCAGCGCGGTTAAGGAATCAGGCGCTGTGCCCGCAACGTGTCGAACACGTCAAAGAACGCCTGGTCGCTGGCCTGAAATGCGTTAAAGCCCAAGGCTCGGCTTTTCGACATGTCGGTCACCACTTCAATGGGCCGGCCGAGGTCGGCGTCGGTGTGCCACGGCGAAATGAGGCGACCGATGTCGGCTTCTTTCAAACCGTGGGCGCGCACGAGTTCATCCCACGCCCCTTGATCGTTGGCCATCTGCTCTTCCAGCGGGGAAACCTTCTCCGGGAACGCGGCAGGGTGCACACCGAAGTACTCGGCGATCTGGCCCCACATCCATTTCCAGCGGAACACGTCGCCATTGGTGATGTTGAACGCCTGATCGGCCGCAGCTGGCGTTGTGGCCGCCCACAGTTGCTGTTTGGCCAGTTGCCGCGCGTCGGTCATGTCGGTGAGGCTGTCCCACTGTACCCGGGAGCCGGGGAACACGAACGGGCGGCCGGTCGCTTTGCAGATCGACGCGTACACCGCGAGGGTGGTGGCCATGTTCATGGCGTTGCCCACGGCGACGCCGGTGACGGTATGCGGACGGTGCACGCTCCAGGTGAAGCCGTCGCGCTTGGCAGCGGCAAACACTTCATCTTCCTGGGCGTAATAGAAATTCTCGATGTCGAGCCGACCCTGGGACTCGCGGAACGGCGTCTGCGGCAGGGTGCCTTTGCCGTAGGCTTCGAACGGGCCGAGGTAATGCTTCAAACCGGTGACCAGCGCGACGTGCTTGACGCTCTTCGCCGGGCTCACGGCGTCCAGAACGTTACGCACCATGGCGGCGTTGACGCGGATGTTTTCAGCTTCCGTGGCCTGACGCGACCAGGTGGTGAGAAAGATGTGGGTGGGTTTGAGGTCCGCGAGGGCCTGTCTGACCGATGCCGGGTCTTGCAGGTCGGCTGCGACGGGGATCACGCCAGGCGTCTGCGAAGGACTGCGGGAAAGGGCGGCCACTTGCCAACCGTTATCGAGTAACAGTTGGGTGGTTGCGCTGCCGACGATGCCGCTGGCGCCGACGACCAAGGCCGTTTGAGTCATGGGGATCTCCTGATTGATCGAGTGGAAAGGGCTTCATCACCATGCAGCCCTCAGGTTTCAGAACGGCAGCGGCGCGGATAGGTTCACCGCGATTGGCCGGGTGCGACCACACACCGCGCCTGATCACCCGACCAGCAGCGCCGTCCCATACATGCCAAAGGCAAAGACCACATGCCCGACCACGTTTTGCAGCCGCGCCACATTCGGCTTCGGTGCCTTGTTACAGGCGACCCCGACACCCATGCCGGGCTGCAGGATGAACCAGCCGGCGCCGACGGTGACCAGCCCGACAATCAGCGCCGGCAGGAAGGTCGGCGCGTGCGCCCACTGCACGCCCCAGATGAACAGCAGCGCGGCAGCGAACAGCACGCCGACGGTGTAATGCATCAACCAGCCAATCGCCAGCTCATTGGCGACGGGAGGGGAGTTGCCGATGCCATTTTGGTGTACGAACTGCCCTTTGGGCATCCCGGCAAACCAACGCCCGACGAGGTCCCAGGGCGGGGTTGGCAAACCCAGCAACCCCTTGAGCAACAACGCCCAGAGATCCAGCAGCGCCGTGGCGCCGATGCCGATGAGAAATGCCAGGTAGATGAAATTGAACATGTCCGTCCCTGCGTGCTTTCAGTGGTCGATGGGCGAGTAATGGCCGGACACGTTAGCAGTTTTGTCAGAGAAAGCGGTGGTGCAGACAATGCGGGTTCTAATGAATGAATGCGCCGCTTTTTGTAGGACCGGCTTCAGCCGGGAAGGGGCCTGCATGAACACCGCTGGATTTGCGGTGTGACGCCTACCGCCTTCCCGGCTAAAGCCGGTCCCACATTGAGGTTCACAGCCAGTCCCACTGAATGCACGCGATGCATTAGTGGGACCGGCTTCAGCCGGGAAGGGGCCTGCATGAACACCGCTGGATTTGCGGTGTGACGCCTGCCGCCTTCCCGGCTAAAGCCGGTCCCACATTGAGGTTCACAGCCAGTCCCACTGAATGCACGCGATGCATTAGTGGGACCGGCTTCAGCCGGGAAGGGGCCTGCATGAACACCGCTGGATTTGCGGTGTGACGCCTACCGCCTTCCCGGCTAAAGCCGGTCCCACATTAATGTCCGCGTGAGTGCTTACCAGCGGTCGTTGCCACGGCCCTGGTCGAAACCCCTGCGGTAGCCACCGTCGTAGTAACCGTGGGGCTGCGGTGGCGAGAAACGGCGGTATTCGACCCGCTCACGCACCGGCACATAGACAACCTGCTGGTACTGAGGCTGGTACTGAGGCTGATAACGCGGCGCATAGCGCGGTTGCGGGCGGTAATCCTGATAGCGATCGTGACGGTCGTTGTTCGACTGACTGATCACTGCGGCCAGTACGGCACCGACGGCGGCTCCGGCGATGACAGGCACAATCACGTTGCGTTCGCTGGCGGACGCGGCACCGGCGCTGGCGAGCAGACCGGACAGGATCAGGGCTTGGGTCATCTTGGAAATCATGGTGTCTCCCTTGGCGAAAGAGTGGGTTCGCCATGGACGTATCAAACACCGGATCCGTGTAAGCCCACGTCTAGGATTGGTAAAGGTTACGTAAACCCGGATCGATCCCCAAACGGCTCATCGCGCAGGTTTTGCCCTCGGTTTTTACCTCGCGGCGCAGACCATGATTGCGCCGAACCAGCGAAAACAACGACCGCCGATCAGATGGCCGCTTCACGCAGGAAACCTCCTGCGCCGCGTGTAATCAACTGGTTACGTATGTGAGGGTGAGGGGAAGTATGATGGTGACCGACGATCTGGTCCGGTGGAACAGCCACTGGCGGCTAAACGACCACACAGTGTTGTGCAGGACCTGCAAAGCCAGGCAGAGCGAAGCGGAACGGGAAGCGACCTTCGTGCATTTGCCCACCTGCGGCTATGCCCGCGAAGCGGCGCATCCCTGGGATGAACTAGACGCCAGTTGCGGCATGCAGACCGCTCACTAAATGGCGCCGTCCGTCACCCTGCCGCCACGGCCTTGAACATCAGGCTTGGCGACTGCCCCGGTACGTCATCCAGCTCGCCGCAGCGTTGCATGCCGATTTTTTCCAACACCCGGATTGATGCAGCGTGGGCCGGACGCACGTAGCCGTACACCTCTCCCAGCTCCAAGGTTGAAAACCCGAACGCCAGTGCCGCTTTGCCCATCTCCGTGGCAAACCCTCGGCCCCACGCCTCAACCGCAAACCGATAGCCCAGATTGACCCTCCGCACGCCTGAAAAATCATGAAGCCCGATGCCGCCGAAGCCGATGATGTGTTCGGGCGTCTCCTTGCGCGCGATTGCCCACCAGCCGTAACCGTGGGTCTGCCAGTGCTTGATCCAGTCTTCAAGCATGGCCGCTGCCTGGGCCTCGTCGGTCATCGGCCCGGACGGGTTGAACAACTGGGTTTGCGGGTCGCTGTAGATGGCGAACAGGCGGGCGAGATCATCAGGGTTCGGTGCGCGGTAGATCAGATGAGCGCTGCTCATGGGCATGGCGGGTGATCCTTGGAGGTGTCCACAGCCGATCGCTGCCGTTGACGCTCTGATCTACCAGTCGAAGGCGGTTTCGTCCACCCCGTTCAGCGCACGCATTGCGCACCCGGCCCGAACGCGCATCGCTTCGCCGTTCCGCTAGAATGGCGCCCATGCCGGTTCAGCCCCAGTGGACAATCGACAGCACCCCAGTCAGGACGCAAAAGCGAGGCGGCAGTGATCGAGCGGCGAGAGTTCAGCGCAGGCATGAAGGGCAAGAACCTTCGCTACGTGGATGAGAACAGGCGAAACGCCTTGGCCCAGACCCGAACCGGCTTCGTGCTGCTCGAGCACTTTTCGTTGCCGGCGTTCACCCAGGCCCTGGACACATTCGTCACGGCCAACCTCCTGCGCCCCGATCTGTTCACGTCGCGGACGTACGGCTTGCACGAGGGCGAAGTGATCAGTGATCTAGGGCTGGTGATCAGACCCGACGCGCGCCTAGATGTGTCGGCGCTGAAGGATCTGGACCTGCTGGTGATCTGTGGCGGTTATCGCACCGAGCTCAAGGCCGATGAGCCACTGGCGCACCTGCTGACCATGGCCGCCGAGCATGGCATTGCCCTCGCCGGGCTGTGGAATGGCGCCTGGTTCCTCGGCGCAGCCGGTCTGCTCGATGGCTACCGGTGCGCGATTCACCCCGAGCACCGCGCCGCCCTGGCGGAGATCTGCAAAGTCAGTGAGGTGACCAGCGAAGCCTTCGTCATCGACCGCGATCGCCTCACCGCCGCCAGCCCGGCCGGGGCGTTCCAGATGGCGCTGGAATGGATCAGGACGCTGCACGACAAGGCCCTGATCGAAGGCATCGAGGACATTCTGTCTTTCGAGGAATCGCGTTATCGGCGGATCAAGCCGAGCCGGCACATGACGGTCAGCGCGCCACTCAAGGAAGTGGTCAAGTTGATGGACGCCAACCTGGAGGAGCCCCTTGAGCTTGAGCAACTGGCGGAGTACGCGGGGCGCTCGCGGCGGCAGATCGAGCGGCTGTTCCAGGAACAACTCGGCACCACCCCGCAGCGCTATTACCTGGAATTGCGCATCACCGAGGCCCGGCGCCTGTTGCAGCACACCGAGCTGTCCCAAGTAGAAGTGCTGGTGGCCTGCGGGTTTGTCTCGCCGAGCCATTTCAGCAAATGCTACAGCGCGTACTTCGGCTACCGGCCCTCGAAAGAAAAGCGTCTGGTCAAATGAGTGCCGCGTTGATGTACCCACCTCCCAGCCCAACCCTGTAGGCTCCGCACAGATCCGATCAAACGAACACAGTCGGGCCAGCCCGGACAGAGACACCGTTAATGAGTGAAATCAGCACCAAAATAATCACCGTCGAGGGCCATGTAGCCCTGAAGAAGGAGCTCGACTACCTCTGGCGCGAGCACCGACCTGACATCACGCAAAAAGTGGCGTGGGCGGCTTCCCTGGGTGATCGCAGCGAGAACGCCGATTACCAGTACAACAAGAAGCTGCTGCGCGAGATCGACCGGCGGGTGCGCTACCTGCGCAAGCGCCTGGAAGACATGCGCGTGGTCGCCTATTCGCCGGAGCAGGAAGGCCGGGTGTTCTTCGGCGCGTGGGTCGAAGTCGAGGACGAAGAGGGCGAGAGCAAGCGTTTCCGCGTCGTCGGTTATGACGAAATCTACGGCCGCATGGACTACATCTCCATCGATTCGCCCATGGCCCGTGCGCTGCTGAAGAAGGAAGTCGGTGACGAAGTCTCGGTGCCGGTTCCGTCCGGCAGCAAGCAATGGTGGATCACTAAAATCGAATACCAGAAATAGCCACGGCTTTGCGGTCGCCGTTCTGGCTATTCGAGTGGACAGAGGACGGCGCAGGGCCGTCCTCCGTCATACCCCAACGCTACCCCTCGCGCAGCACTTGCAGGGGACTTGCGTTCAGCGCCCGCCGCGTACCAAACACGCCCGCGCCGCCCACCAGCAAGGCGCCGATCAGTGGCAGCACCAGCAGCCAGGCGTGGGGGTGCCACTGCAGGTTGAAGGCGTAGCGGTAGAGCGCAAAGCTCACCACTTCGCAGCCAATCGCCGCCAGCACACCGCTGACCGCCCCGAGCAGGCCGAACTCAATGCGACGGGCCTTGGTCAGCAACGCGCGGTTGGCGCCCAGTGCCCGCAGCAGCGCGCCCTGTCGAATCCGCTCATCCAGCGTCGCCTGCAAGCCGGAGAACAACACCGCCATCCCCGCCGCGAGCACGAACAGCAGCACGTACTGCACCGCCATCGTCACCTGATCGAGGATGCTGCGCAGTTGCTCCAGCAACGCTTCCACTTGCAGGATCGTCACGGCCGGGAAGGCGCGGGACAGCTCGACGATCTGCTGATCATTGCCCGGCGCCAGATAGAAGCTGGTCAGGTACGTGGCAGGCACGTCCTTGAGGGTGCCGGGCTGGAAGATCATGAAGAAGTTGGGCTGAAAGGTGTCCCAGTTAATGTCGCGCAGGCTGGTGATCTTGACCTCGCGGGTCAGACCGCCGATCACGAAACCGAGTGTGTCGCCCAGCTTCATGTTCAGGCTGTTGGCCAGTTTGGTTTCCACCGACACGCCCGGAACCTCGCCGTCGGCAGGCGGTTGATCGCTGGTCCACCACTGGCCGGCGGTGATGCTGTTGCCTTCGGGCAGCGTCGCCGCCCACGTCAGGTTGAGATCGCGCTGGGTGGCGTTTTCGCCACGGGAGTCCTTGGTGACGAACTTGCTCACCGGCTCCCCGTTGATGGTCATCAGACGCCCCGGAATCATCGGGTACAGCGGCGCGCTGTGGGTCGACAGGCGGCCCATGCGTTCAGCGAAGTTGTCTTTGTCGTTGGGCAGGATATTCAGCGCGAAGTAGTTTGGCGCATCCTTGGGCAGCTGGTTCTGCCAAGTGTCGAGCAGTTCGCCGCGCAGCAGCGCGATCAGTCCCATGGACAGCAGAATCAGACCGAATGCCAGGGACTGGCCGGCGGCGGCCATGGGATGGCGCAACAGCTGACCCAGGCCCAGACGCCACGGCAGCGATGCCCCGGCCAGCAAGCGGCGCAGGCTTTTCAGGGCCAGCAGCAACACGCCGCCGAGTATCAGCGCCGCGATCAGACCGCCGCCGAGCAGGGCGAAGGTCAGCACCAGGTCCAGACTCAAGCGCCACATGATCAGGCCCAGCGCGAACAGCGCCGCGCCATAGACCAGCCAGGTGCTGGCCGGAATCGGCAGCATGTCCCGACGCAACACCCGCAGCGGTGGCACGCGACCCAACGCTGCCAGCGGTGGCAGGGCGAAGCCGGCGAGGGCGACAAGTCCGGTGCCGATACCGGCGACGGCCGGCAGCCAGCCACCCGGTGGCACAGCCGCAGGCAACAGGTTTTCCAGCAGATGAAACAGGCCCAGTTGGGCAAACCAGCCGAGCAGGGCGCCCGCCGCGCTGGCCGCAACGCCGAGCATGGCCAGCTGCAAACCGAACAGCACCAGTGCTTCATTGCGCGACAGGCCCAGGCAACGGAGCAGCGCGCTGGCGTCGAACCGGCGCACCGCGAAACGCGCCGCCGACAAGGCAACTGCCACGCCGGCCAGCAGCACCGCGACCAGACTGGCCATGTTCAGGTAACGCTCGGCCTTGCCCAGTGCGCCGCCGATCTGCTGATTGCCATCCCGGGCGTCGTCGATTTTCTGATTCGGCGCCAGCCCGGGCTCAACGGCCTTGCGGTAGGCGGCGAGGTCCTGCGGCGTGCCGCGCCACAGATCCCGATAACTGACGCGGCTGCCTGGCTGGACGACCTTGGTGGCCTCAAGGTCGGCCATGTTGATCATCACCCGGGGCGTCAGGCTGTAGAAGTTGCCGGCGCGGTCGGGCTCGTAGGTCAGCACCCGGGTCAGCTTCAAGGTCTTGGAGCCGACGTCAATGCTGTCGCCGACTTTCAGGTTCAGCGCCACCAGAATCCGCGCTTCCGCCCAGGCCTCTCCGGCTTGGGGCTCACCGCCAACGGTTTCGGCTTCGTACGGGGCAGGGGCGCTTTTCAGCTCGCCGCGCAGTGGATACGCCCCATCGACGGCCTTGACGCTGGCCAGTTGAATGCCGTTATCGGTGGCCACCACGCTGGAGAAAATCACGATCTGCGAGTGATCCAGCTTCAGCGCCTTGCCGGCGTCGATCTGCGCAGGGGATGCCGGTGCGGAGCCGCCGAGGATCAGGTCGGCGCCGAGAAACTCGGTCGCTCGCAACAGCATGGCGCTGTTGAGGCGGGCGCCGAAATAGCCGATGGCCGTGCTGGCGGCAACCGCCACCACCAGCGCGAAGAACAGCACGCGCAGCTCGCCGGCGCGGGCATCGCGCGTGAGCTGGCGCGCCGCGAGGCTGAGCAGACGGGAAAAGGGCAGGCGTGCCATCAAGGCTCCATGGGGGCGACCAGTCGGCCACCTTCGAGACGAATCAGACGCCGGCAGCGGTGGGCCAGGCGCTCATCGTGGGTGACCAGCACCAGGGTGGTGTTGCGTTCCTGGTTCAGCTCGAACAGCAGATCGCTGATGCGCTCACCGGTGTGGCTGTCCAGGTTACCGGTGGGTTCGTCGGCGAACAGCACGTCCGGGTCGGCGGCAAAAGCACGGGCGATGGCAACCCGTTGTTGCTCGCCGCCCGACAGTTGCCGTGGCGTGTGGGTCAGGCGCTGACCCAGGCCAACGCGCTCCAGCAGATGCCTGGCCTGATCGCGGGCATCTTTGCGGCCTTCCAGCTCCATTGGCAGCATGACGTTTTCCAGCGCGTTCAGACTGTCGAGCAACTGGAATGACTGGAACACAAAGCCCACGTGTTCGGCGCGAACGCGGGCGCGCTGATCTTCGTCCAGCTCGCTGAGAGTGCGCCCCGACAGGACGACGGAACCGGCGCTGGGCAGGTCGAGGCCCGCCAGAAGACCAAGAAGGGTGGATTTGCCCGAGCCCGACGCGCCGACGATGGCCAGCGTGTCGCCCTTGTTTAGTTCCAGGGAGAGTTCGTGCAGGATGGTCAAGTCACCTTCGGTGCTTGGGACCACTTTGCTGAGGTTCCGAGCACTGAGAATACTTTCGCTCATGGAGAATCCGATGCGTGCGTGGTTTTTAAGTGCTGGCCTGGGTTTGCTGCTGATATCTCAAGGCGCGATGGCAGGCACGGTGCTGATCGTTGGCGATAGTATCAGCGCGGCTTTCGGCCTGGATACCCGGTTGGGTTGGGTCAGTCTGCTGGAACAGCGCCTGGCGAAGGAAGGCTTCAAGGAAAAAGTGATCAATGCGTCGGTCAGCGGCGACACCAGTGCCGGAGGCCAGGCGCGGCTGCCGACGCTGCTTGCCGAGCACAAACCGGATCTGGTGATCCTCGAACTGGGCGGTAATGATGGCCTGCGAGGCCAGCCGCCGGCGCAATTGCAACAAAACCTTACCGACATGGTTGAGCAATCCAAAGCGGCAGGGGCCAAGGTGCTCATTCTGGGGATGAAAATCCCGCCGAACTACGGTGAGCGTTACACAACGGCCTTCGCGGCGGTGTACCCGAAAGTCGCCGAAGCCACCGATGCCGCGCTGGTGCCGTTCATGCTGGAAGGTGTTGGCGGCAGGCCTGACATGACCCAGCAAGACGGCATCCACCCCAATGTGCCGGCTCAGCCGTACTTGCTGGATAACGTCTGGCCGGTGCTCAAGCCGTTGCTTTAGTCGCCGCCGTAAACATCAGGCCGATCAGGCAGGGCGTCAGCCAGTAGGTGCGAGTGACCGCTCATTGCCAGCAGATGGGTTTGCGCCTATGGTGGACCAAACCTATACAGGACCAAAAAGATGTACAAGAAAGAGAAGTGGCCACTCACGCTGTACTTCGACGGTGACTGCCCGCTTTGCGCGCGGGAGATCAAGCTTCTGCGTTCCCACGCTTCGGAGCATCTGTCCGCAGGCGCAACAACCCCGCGACTTCTGTTGGTCGACATGAGCGAAGAGGGCTTTGATGCACAGGCTCTCGGATTCACCCATGAGCAGATGCAGTCTGTGTTGCATGCCCGTTTCGACGATGGCACCTGGGTCACGGGACTGGACGCTACCCTGTGGAGCTGGCGCGCAGCCGGGCTGGGCGCCTGGGCTGCGCCGCTGTCGTGGCGGCCACTGAGGCCCTTGCTGAATCTCGGTTATCGGCTGTTCTGCCGCTTTCGTCCCCAGCTGGCGTGGTTACCTCATCCGGATGGCAGCCGCCGATGCCGCGACGGCAGCTGTACGGTTTCCAGACCCTCAGACCAAAACCGCTGATTTAAAGGCCTGCAGGCCTTTTCCGGACCGGGGCTTTCGGCTAATGTGGCGCCCCCGATCTGGAGCCCCCCATGCCGCGCCGTCCTGCCTGGTCCCTTTACGCCTATCAACTGATCGAGCCTGACGAACAGCTCGACCTGTTCGCGTGCCAGGAAATCCTTGTGCATCTGGTCGCCCGCCAGCTCGAACTGGCAGGCTCTGCCGACCGTACGCTGTGCGGCACCTTGCTGCCCGCCCAGCCACGCTGGTCGGAAGTCCAGCAGACGGTTTATCAGGATGAGCGGCTATGCCCGCTGTGCCGGGCGATCATCGACGCGCAACGGCGCGGCTGGCATCCGATCTGGCCGGAACTGGAGACCGGCGTTTAAGGGCGCGAGCACTCCCTGACGGGCAGGCGTGCGTGTACAATCGCGCACAATCAAGCCTTCGTTTACCAAGGATTCTCCGGATGTTGTCGCGCATTCCAGCTTTCGCCCGCTGTCTGTCGCTCGCTGCGCTGTGCGCGGCCGGCCCTGTCTCTGCCCTGGAGTTTCCGTTGCCGCCGCCTGGTGAGGACATCATTGGCCAGGTGCAGACCGTCACCGCCAAGTACGAAGACACCTTCGCCGACCTGGCCACCCGCTACGACCTGGGCTACCTGGAAATGATCGCCGCCAACCCTGGCGTCGATGCCTGGCTCCCGGGCGCAGGCACCCAGGTGGTGTTGCCAACGCGTTTCATCCTGCCGCCGGGCCCACGCGAAGGCATCGTCATCAACCTCGCCGAGTACCGTCTGTACTACTACCCGAAAGGCCGGGACGTGGTGTACACCTTCCCGCTGGGCATCGGCCGCGAGGGCTGGGGTTCGCCGGTTTCCACCACCAAGGTCACAGCCAAAACGCCTAATCCCACTTGGACGCCGCCTGCGTCGGTCAAGGCCGAGCACGCCGCTGACGGCGACATCCTGCCCAACGTGGTCCCGGCCGGGCCGGACAACCCGCTGGGCCCGTTCAAATTCGGCCTCGGTCTGCCGGGCTACCTGATCCACGGCTCGAACAAGAAGTTCGGCATCGGCATGCGCACCAGTCACGGCTGCTTCCGCATGTACAACAACAATGTGCTGGAGATGGCGGACATGGTGCCGATTGGCACCCCAGTGCGCATCATGAGCGAGCCGTACAAGTTTGGCGTCAGCGGCGGCAAGGTCTACCTCGAAGCCCACACGCCGCTGGACGAAAGTGGCAAGCCGTCGGTGGTCGACAAGCACACCGCCGTGATCAATGCACTGCTCAAGCGCGAAGACCTGGCCAACAGCCTGCGGATCAACTGGGATGAGGTGCGGGACGTGGTTGCTGCCGAAGACGGCATGCCGGTCGAAATCGCCGTGCCGACAACGCCGGCGCCCGTGGTGGGCGGCGCGCCGATGACGCTGCAGTAAGGCGGCGCTGCCAGCCAGGCGGTGCTGATGCCCGCCCATCCTGTGCCGAGTGCGCAGGGCGGGCGGGTTTTTTATTGCCTCGGGAATGCCACGTCTTCATCAGGCGGCGGCAAACTCCGGGCATTAAAAAGCCGACCCGTTAACGGGTCGGCTTATCAATAATCCCGAGGGATTATTACTTGCGGCTAGCCTTGTCCAACATACGCAGAGCGCGTTCGTTGGCTTCGTCAGCAGTTTGCTGAGCTTTTTGAGCTGCAGCCATAGCTTCGTCAGCCTTGCGATAAGCTTCATCGGCACGGGCTTGCGAACGAGCGGCTGCGTCTTCAGTTGCAGTCAGACGAGCTTCGGTTTCTTTGGATACGCTGCTGCAACCGGTAGCCAGAACTGCGGCCAGGGCCAGAGCAGAGAATTTCAGAACGTTGTTCATCGTGTTCCCCTTAAAGGACTTCTATCAAATGAGTCATCTCTCGAAGGTGAGAAAATGACCGGCGTACATCTTACTCATTGTTCGTAGTAAGTAAACGGAGCGAGCGCAAGATCAGCATAAAATTCTTGGGGTTGAACGTGTTCCATGCAAGTCCTCAGGCTTCTTCTTCGCACAGCAATGCCCCACGCGAAGGCGTCCGTCAGGTGACTCCGGTCCAGGCGACTTCGCAGTACCGGCGACCTTTTTGTATAGTCGATTATCGTGACAGGTGCATCCTTGCGGCCGGTTTACATGACCTTCAAGTGACTTCAGTCCGGCCGTTGCGTCTCAATGGACATGCGTCGGCGATAACAGGTTCCATGGGTTACCCCGCCAGATGTGCGGCAGCGTAATTAACAGTTGATTCACTTGAGCGTACTCGCTCGGGGCGCCTATATTTGCCTGTGCTCAAATTGTTTGAGAACAGCGATGCTCTTCGCGGTGTCCAAACGGCACAGGGTGGCGCAGTCAGCTCTATTGCAGGAGGCTCTATTGCACAAGCAATAGTTTTCATACTGCCTGTAGAGGTTCCTTCGCCGGGGAAATGTCGATAAGGTAAGGGTCCAATTCCAAGACCCGCGAGGAGTAGTGATGAGCGAGGCGTTGTCCATCCACCATGACGAGACCGGTCACCAGTTCGAAGTCAACATCGACGGCTACCGTGCCTATCTGACGTACATGGACCTGGGTAAAGAGACCCTGGATATCTACCGTACGTTTGTTCCCAACGAATTGCGCGGACGGGGGATAGCGGCAGCATTGACCAAGATGGCCCTCGACTACGCCGACGGGATCGGCTACACCGTGATTCCTTCGTGCTCCTACGTGGAGCGCTATATGGAGCGCCATCAGCGTCAGGCTGCCAAGATCTGACCGCAGCGCGCTTCACACAAGAAAACGCCGAGCATGTGCTCGGCGTTGTCGTTTCTGCGGGCAGATCAGTCGCGTTTGCGCTTGGGCAATACGTCCTTGAGCTTGGCGTGCATGCTGCGCAGGGTTTTTTCGGTGCTTTCCCAATCGATGCAGGCATCGGTAATCGACACGCCGTATTGCAGGTCGGCGAGGTCTTTGGGAATCGCCTGGCAGCCCCAGTTCAAGTGGCTCTCGACCATCAGGCCGATGATCGATTGGTTGCCTTCCAGAATCTGGTTGGCGACGTTTTCCATCACCAGCGGCTGCAGCGCCGGGTCCTTGTTGGAGTTGGCGTGGCTGCAATCGACCATGATGTTTGGCTTGATTTTCGCCTTGTTCAGCGATTGTTCACACAGGGCGACGCTCACCGAATCATAGTTGGGCTTGCCGTTGCCGCCGCGCAACACGACGTGGCCGTAGGCATTGCCCTTGGTAGTGACGATGGACACGCCACCTTCCTGGTTGATGCCCAGGAAGCGATGGGGGCTGGACACCGATTGCAAGGCGTTGATCGCCACGGTCAGGCCGCCGTCGGTGCCATTTTTGAAGCCCACTGCCGAGGACAGGCCCGAGGCCATTTCCCGGTGAGTCTGGGATTCAGTGGTGCGCGCCCCGATGGCCGACCAGCTGATCAGGTCTTGCAGGTACTGAGGCGAAATCGGGTCGAGCGCTTCGGTCGCGGTCGGCAGGCCTTTTTCGGCCAGGTCACGCAGCAATTGGCGGCCGATGTGCAAGCCGTCCTGAATCTTGAAGGAGTCGTCCAGGTACGGATCGTTGATCAGGCCTTTCCAGCCGACGGTGGTGCGTGGCTTCTCGAAATAGACGCGCATGACCAGATACAAGGTGTCGGACACCTCGGCCGCCAGCGCTTTGAGGCGATCGGCATATTCGTGGGCGGCCTTGAGGTCGTGGATCGAGCAGGGCCCGATCACGATGAACAGGCGGTGATCCTTGCCATCGAGGATATTGCGGATGACTTCGCGGCCCTGGCTGACCGTGGCCTGGGCGGCGGCGGTCAGGGGGATTTCGCGTTTCAGCTGATCCGGAGTGATCAGTGTCTCGTTGGAGGCAACGTTGAGGTCGTCAATCGGTAAATCAGCCATCGTGTTACTCATCAGGTCACGGATGCTGGCCGCCAGCGTCCCCGTGCGGCGGAGCCGAGCATAATTGAGCGCAACGGGGGAGCCGAACCTTAGCGCGTTAGCCGGTGGTTCGACAATGGGTAAACGTGGCTTTCGTCCAACAGTTGCGGCATTGTCTGACCTGTTTCGGGCTGCGCAACCGCACGATGGATATTCCCGGCCAACGCCGGTCCCACTGATAGACCGCGGTTCCCGGCTAAAGCCGGTGCCACTAAAGCAGGCGCCGGACATTCAGTCACTCGAACATCATTCAGAGGAGAAGCGCGTGGATCAATTGCAACTGACGGACTTCGACCTCGACCAGCAACTTCTCAACCTGCCCGGCGTCTCACTGCTGATTTTCAGCAGCCTGGGCTGCTCCAGTTGCCGTTGGGCCCGGCACCATTTGCCTGAGCAATCCTTGCCGCTGGACCGCCTGTGCTGGATCGATGCCGAAGAAAACGGCGGCGCGGTGGAGCGCTACGGCGTGTTCCATCTGCCGGCGATGTTTGTGGTGCGCGACGGCGCCTTCTTCGGGCCCCTGCGCACGCAGATGTCCGCCGATGCCATTGCCACGGGCCTGGCACACGCGCTGGCGACGCCGCCAGACGAACTACCCTGAAACGGAGTTTCCATGAGCGAAAGAGCAGCGAGCGAACGCGCAACTAAATCCCGGATCGGGATCATCGGCACTGGCGCAATCGGCGGCTTCTACGGCGTGATGCTGGCCCGGGCCGGCTTCGATGTGCATTTTCTGCTGCGCAGCGAATTCGATGCCGTCGCCCGCAACGGCTTGCGTGTGGACAGTCAGGTGCATGGCCCGTTGGTGCTGGAAAATGTCCAGGCCTACGCCTCAGCTGCCGACATGCCGCCCTGCGACTGGCTGCTGGTCGGCGCCAAGACCACCGGCAACGGCGGGGTGGCCTCCGCCATCGTTCAGGCCGCGGCGCCGGACGCCAAGGTTTTGCTCCTGCAAAACGGCTTGGGTGTCGAGCAAGAGCTGCGCGCAGCCTTACCTGATTCCCTTCATCTATTGGGCGGCCTGTGTTTTGTTTGTGTGCATCGCACAGGGCCAGGGCAGATCACCCATCAGGCCTTCGGCGCCGTGAATATCGGCTACCACAGCGGGCCGGCCGACGCGGCAGCGCGCGCGCACTGGGTCGAGCAGGGCGCTTCGCTGTTTCACCAGGCGGGCATTGACTCCGTGGCGATGGACAACCTCGACAAGGCGCGTTGGCAGAAACTGGTGTGGAACGTGCCCTACAACGGGCTTTCCGTGCTGCTCAACGCCAGCACCACACCGCTGATGGCCGACGCCGACGGTCGCGCGCTGATCCAGGGCCTGATGGCGGAAGTGGTGCAGGGCGCCGAAGCGTGCGGGCACGTGTTGCCGGAGGGCTACGCCGAGCAATTGCTCAAGGTCACTGGCCATATGCCGGATTACCGGCCGAGCATGTACCACGACTTCACCGAAAAACGCCCGCTGGAACTCGACGCCATCTATGCCCGCCCCCTCGCGGCTGCGCTGGCCGCCGGCTGCGACATGCCCAAGGTGCGCGCCCTGTATCACGCGCTGGCGTTTATTGATCGCGGTAATCGTTGACGGCCATTGCCGTGCGCTTGCCCACCTCCTGCTTTAAGGAAGACTGATGAGCACTGAGCTGAACGTTAAAACCCCGGGGAGCAAGCTGGTGCTGGCGATTTCCTCGCGGGCGCTGTTTGATCTGCGGGAAAGCCATGACGTCTATATGGCCAGCGGCGTCGCGGCCTATCGTCAGTACCAGATCGACCACGAGGATGAAATCCTCGAGCCCGGTGATGCGTTCCGCCTGGTGGAAAAACTGCTCAGCCTGAACGCCAGCCTGAACCAGTCCCGAGTGGAAGTGGTGCTGGTCTCGCGCAACAGCGCCGACACCGGCTTGCGCGTGTTCAATTCGATTCAGCATTACGGCCTGGACATTTCCCGTGCGGCGTTCGTCGGCGGGCGCAGTCCGTTTCCGTATCTGGCCGCTTTCGGCAGCCACCTGTTCCTGTCCACCCACGCCGAAGACGTGCGCAGCGCGCTGGATGCGGGCTTCGCCGCCGCGACCATTCTCTCCGGTGGCGCCCGCCGCGCGGCCAGTGCCGAGCTGCGCATCGCTTTCGACGGTGACGCCGTGCTGTTTTCCGATGAGTCCGAGCGTGTGTATCAGTCCGGTGGGCTCGAGGCGTTCCAGGCCAACGAGCGCGAGGCGGCGCGACGGCCATTGCCCGGCGGGCCGTTCAAACCCTTTCTCGCGGCATTGAACGCCTTGCAGCGCGAATTCCCCGAAGAGTCCTGCCCAATTCGCACGGCACTGGTCACTGCGCGCTCGGCGCCGGCTCACGAGCGGGTGATCCGGACGCTGCGCGAGTGGGACATCCGTCTGGATGAGTCGCTGTTTCTCGGCGGTCTGGACAAGTCGGCGTTTCTGGAGGCATTCGCTGCGGACGTGTTCTTCGACGATCAGCCGGGTCACTGTGAGCGGGCGCGCGAGGTCGTGGCGACCGGGCACGTGCCCCACGGCATCAGCAACGAGCTAAAACCCTGAAGCGTTAGACCGAAAAGCAGCAGTCGGGCCGCCTGAGTGCGCGGCGCGCTGCTACGCTGATTAAGTCGTCACTTCAAAGGCTGACCGGGGGTTCCATGATCCGCTCGATGCTCTACGCCACGGACCTCGGTGCTTATGCGCCGTATACGCTGCAGCACGCGCTGGTGCTGGCGCGGACCTTCGATGCCGAGCTGCATGTCGTGCATGTGGTGGAGCCGATGGGCGTGTTCGCCGAGTCCGTGCTGCAGAGTTACCTGGCCGCCGATGTGCTCAAAGAGCTGCACAGCGAGGGCGTCAATACGGTGATCGACGGCATTGAGGCGCGGGTGATGGCCAGTTTTCGTGAAGAACTGGGGGAGGGCCATGAGGACCTGGCGCTGATCCGCAGTGTTCGCGTGGTCCAGGGCGACCCCTCCAATGTGATACTCGATCAGGCGCGCCTGCTCAGCGTCGACCTGCTGGTGGTCGGCCGTCGCAGCCATGGCGGTGAGGGCGATACGCCGATTGGCCGAACGGCGGCGCGGGTCCTGCAACTGTCGGATGTGCCGGTGTACATGGTGCCGATGCTGCAGAGGCGTACACAACCGTGATCGCGTTCCGGGAATGTGCCAAGGGCGTTAAAAGCTGCGTGCCATTACCGGGTAAAAGTGATAAAAAGTTCTAGATTTGCCTTCCTGACCAATAATCCAGTTATATACCGTCGCTGATGCCCGTGGCGTCTTCCGGCTTTGAGGGATACATATGAAGCTTCAACAACTGCGCTACATCTGGGAAGTGGCGCACCACGACCTCAACGTTTCAGCGACGGCGCAAAGCCTCTACACCTCGCAGCCAGGCATCAGCAAGCAGATCCGCCTGCTGGAAGACGAATTGGGCGTCGAGGTTTTCGCCCGCAGCGGCAAGCACCTGACCCGCGTCACCCCGGCAGGCGAGCGCATCATCACCACGGCCGGCGAGATCCTGCGAAAAGTCGAAAGCATCAAACAGATTGCCCAGGAATTCTCCAACGAGAAAAAAGGCACGCTGTCCATCGCCACCACCCACACCCAGGCGCGTTATGCACTGCCGCCAGTGATCAGCAACTTCATCAAGCAGTACCCGGACGTCGCGCTGCACATGCATCAGGGCTCGCCGATGCAGATCGCGGAAATGGCGGCCGACGGCACGGTCGATTTCGCCATCGCCACGGAAGCGCTGGAACTGTTCGGCGATCTGGTGATGATGCCGTGCTACACCTGGAACCGCTGCGTGGTCGTTCCCCAGGGCCATCCGCTGACCAAAGTGCCGAAACTGACCCTGGAAGTTCTCGCCGAGTACCCGATCGTGACGTACGTGTTCGGTTTCACCGGTCGTTCCAAGCTCGACGAAGCATTTAGCCACCGTGGCCTGACGCCGAAAGTGGTGTTCACCGCCGCCGACGCTGACGTCATCAAGACCTACGTGAGACTGGGACTAGGCGTGGGTATCGTCGCGAAAATGGCTGTCGATCCGAAGCTGGACAGCGATCTGGTGGTGCTCGACGCCAGCGAACTGTTCGAAGCCAGCGTGACCAAAATCGGCTTCCGTCGCGGCACCTTCTTGCGCGGGTTCATGTGCGACTTCATCGAAAAATTCGCCCCGCACCTGACCCGCGACGTCATGGCCAAAGCCATTCAGTGCCACAACAAGCAGGAACTGGAAGAGCTGTTTGCCGGGGTTGAACTGCCGGAGCATTGACAGGCTGCGCATGCCAAACCTGTAGGAGCGCGCTTGCCCGCGATTGCGGTCTGTCAGTCACCTGGATGTGACCGGTGTATCGCATTCGCGGGCAAGCGCGCTCCTACATTGGGTCAGTGTCTGCTCAGGACTTCGCGATCATATTCCCGGCATGCAGCCCGCATTCCTTCTGCGTCGCTTCTTCCCACCACCAGCGGCCTTCGCGTTCGTGCTGATTCGGCAGGACAGGGCGCGTGCAGGGCTCGCAGCCGATGCTGATGAAGCCGCGCTCGTGCAGGCTGTTAAAGGGCAGTTCGAGCATGCGGATGTAGTTCCACACATCGGCGCTGCTCATCTGGGCCAGCGGGTTGAATTTGTACAGCGTGCGCTCCGGGGTCGAGAACGCACTGTCGATTTCCACCACGGCGACGTTGTTGCGCGTGCTCGGGCTCTGATCCCGACGCTGACCGGTGGCCCAGGCGCTGACGCCGGACAGCTTGCGGCGCAACGGCTCGATCTTGCGGATCCCGCAGCACTCGCCATGGCCGTCGCGGTAGAAACTGAACAGACCCTTTTCCTTGATCATCGGCTCCAGCTTTTCGCGGTCCGGGCTGACGATGTCGATGTCGATTTTGTACTGCTCGCGGACCTGATCGATAAACCGATAGGTCTCCGGGTGCAGCCGGCCGGTGTCCAGGCTGAACACTTTGACGTTCTTGTTGATTTTCCAGGCCATGTCCACCAGCACCACGTCTTCCGCGCCACTGAAGGAAATCCACAGGTCGTCGCCAAAGTGCTGAAAGGCGAATTTGAGGATGTCGGACGGGGATTTGTTGGCGAAGGTGGTGGCGATGTCGTCAACGTCGAAAGGATGGGTCATCAGGCGGCTTCCTAATCAGGGCTGGCGCTTAGGCGCTCGTAATGGCGCAGATGGTAACAAAAAACCTGGCCTTGTTTGCCCGAAAGCAATTGCGCGGAGAGGCACACGCGGCCGCGGCCATTGTCTGTAGGAGCCGGCTTGCTGGCGAACGCGTCAGCTCAGGCGGTGAGCGATTCAATGACCCACCCCATTCGCCAGCAAGCCGGCTCCTACGGATCACACACCCGGCGTTGACTCCCGACGGCTGCTTCCGTTGATTGGCGCTGGCATGATCTCACTGGGCTAACGCATCCCTCTGTAGGAGCCGGCTTGCTGGCGAACGCGTCGGCTCAGGAGGTGAAGTATTCAATGACCCACGCCATTCGCCAGCAAGCCGGCTCCTACGGATCTGCGTGTGGTCACGCCCCAACGGCCACCCAGCCCCATGGATTGGCGTGCGAGCGCGATCCATCATTGATCGGGAATCTGCCGATCACATCGCCTCAAGCGTCTGCATCAACACACGCACTTTGGTGAAGGTCTCCTGATATTCCGCCTCCCACTGCGAATCGGCGACGATACCACCGCCGCCCCAGCACGCCATCTGGCCGTCTTTTGCCAGCAGGCTGCGGATGGCGATGGAGCTGTCCATCTCGCCGCGCACGTCCAGGTACATCAACGAGCCGCAATACAGGGCACGACGGGTAGGCTCCAGTTCGTCCACGATCTGCATCGCGCGGATCTTCGGTGCGCCGGTGATCGAGCCGCCGGGAAAACTGCCGCCAATCAAGTCCAGCGCGTCCTTGCCGTCGGCCAGTTCGCCCGTCACCGCGCTGACCAAATGATGGACGTTGGGATAGCTCTCGAGACTGAACAGCTCCGGCACCTTCACCGAACCGATGCGGCAGGTCCGGCCCAGATCATTGCGCAGCAGGTCGACGATCATCAGGTTCTCGGCGCGGTCTTTGTCGCTGGCGAGCAATTCCTGAGCAAACGCGGCGTCCTCAATGGCATCCCGCCCGCGCGGCCGCGTTCCTTTTATGGGCCGGGTCTCGACCTGACGCTGACTGACTTTGACGAACCGCTCCGGCGACAGACTCAACACCGCATCGCCCTCTGCCAAGGCCAGATACCCGGCGAACGGCGTGGGGCAAGCGACTCGTAGCGCTTGATACGCCGCCCACGGATCACCGAGGTACTGCCCGCGAAAGCGTTGGGCGAAATTGACCTGATAGCAGTCACCGGCCTGAATGTAGGCGTGAATCCGCTCGATGGCCTGGCGGTACTGCTCGGCGTCGATGTCCGGCGCGAAGGGCGCTGTCAGCTTGAACGAGGCGTCCGGCTGCGCCACCGGTTGCTCGAACAGCGCGATCAACCGCTGGCGTTCGGCGTGATCAAGGGCAGGGTGAAACACCAACTGGCTGGTGTGCTCGTGGTGATCGCTGATCAGCGCCCAGCTATAGAGCCCCAGCCGCGCCGAGGGCAGGTGCAAATCGTCAATGGCCTGATCGGGCAGGGGTTCGAACAGGCGGCCGAGGTCGTATGCCAGATAACCGATCAATCCGCCGGCGAACGGCAGCGCGCAGTGCTCGGGCAGATCAGCTTCGCCGAGGCGGGCCAGTGATTCACGCAGGCGTTGAAGAAAGGCCTGACCGGATTCGTCCGTAACGGGCTGCAGGGTTTGCAGCGGCCAGGCGCTGAGCAGATCGAAGCGTCCACGGTCGGCCGTCGGGCGACCGCTGTCCAGCAGCACGGCGCCCGGGGCCAGGCGCACGCGGGCGAAGTAGCCGCTGGGGTCGGCGTGATAGGGCAGTGGGTGTACAGAGCAAGTTGGCATGCGAGGCGTGGATCAGTCAGTGCGCGAGGACGGCGATTGTAGTCTTCCCCAAGGTCGAGTCCTAGGGGGCAGTCGCTGGCGGCTCACCGTGCAACATTCTCTGGGCATCCTCCGGCGTCAGCGGGTAATCGAAGAACCGGCGGTAGAAGTCCATCGTCTGTGCCGCCATGTCCACGTCCCGGAACAAAGCAGGATGCAGCTGCTGCGCCGCCCACGCGACCTGAAGCGCCACCTCGGTGCCGTACCGATCCCACGGGAACACCCCGGCCGGATTGCGCAGGACCCGCCCGTTGCGCACGGCCTCAAGCTGGTTGAGCAGTTGCGGTTGGGCTGCCTGATCCAGCCGGCCTGCGTTCGCCGCGAGGATGACGACATCCGGCTGCCAGGCCAGCAACTGCTCAGCCGACACGATCTGCATATTGCCCTTGAGCCCCGTCGCGGCATTGCGGCCGCCGGCGATCTTGATCCAGTCATCGATCAAGGTGTCGGCGCCGTCCACTTTGAACGGATTGACCGACGCGATGTGCAGCACTTTCGGTCGCTGCTCCGGCGGGATACCCGCCACCACGCGATTGACCTCCGCCAATTGCTGATCCAGAAACCCGTTGTAGGCGAGGGCCCGCGTGCGTGGCTCAGCACCGCCAAGGGCCTCGGCCGTGTTGAGCATCGAGCGTTTCAGCCCGGCGAGGTCGGTGTAGCCCATCTGCATGACCGGCAGGCCGAGCTGTCGGTAGGCGACGGCCTGCCGATCGCCCAGGGCGGTGAACACCAGGTCGACGTGCTCGGCCAGCAAATTCTCGGCATTGAATGCCGTGCCTTCGATGGCCGTGGCCTGGTTGAGCGCCGGAAGGACCTTGAACATCCACGGCTGGCTTGCAGGATGGTTGACCGTCGCAACGATGCGCGCCCCGGCCCCCAGCGTCATCAGCAGCACGTGATGGGCGTACCAGGCGTCAGCGATGCGCGCGGGTTCGGTGGCAATGCTGACGGCTTGGCCGCCATCGTCCTGCACCTGCCTGGGTGTCAGCGCGCTGGCCTGAATGTTCTGGCCAGCGTCACCCGGGTCAGCCAGGGCGCTGGCGCTCAGGCCGGCGAGCAGCAAAGCGCTCAGCAAACGGCGCATGCCGCCCTGCCGCCTGTTCAAAGGTCCACCTGAATCGACGCCTGCACCATGCGCGGCGCGGCCGGTGTGGCGCTGGCTTGGCCGGCACCGGTGTAGCCGCTCAGCCCGCCGGGGACGATGTTGGTCCAGTAGTGCTCGTTGGCCAGGTTGGTGACTTCGAGGCGGTAGACCGTGTCGCGCTTCATCAGCCGGGTGCTGTAGCTGGCGCCGGTGTCGAAGGTTGTGTAGCTGCCCACCCAGTGATCGTTGCTGTCGTCGGTGGGGCGGGCGCTGGCGTAACGGGCGTTGAGGTTGACGGCGAGGCCCGGAATCGGGTCGATGCGGTATTCGGTCAGGAGGCTCGCAGTGACCCGCGACAGCCCGACGATGCGCGTGTCCTCCGTGCTGTCGTTGCCGGTGGACAGCAGCTTCGGGTCCAGCCAGGTGATGCCGCCGAACATCTTGAGATTCTGTGTCAGGTCACCGTCGGCGAGGAATTCCACCCCGCGATTGCGCTGATCACCCGCCACCGCATACAGGTTATCCGGCTGGGTGTAAGCGAAGGGGCGTTTGATCTGAAACGCCGCCAGCGAGAGGTTGACCCCGCGCGCCACCCATTTGCCGCCCAGCTCCCACATCCGGCTGCGATACGGCGACAGGATCGCCCCGGCGTTGCTGCTGCCGGCCGCCGCGCTGTCGCCCTGTTGCAGGCTGTCGGCGTAGGTCAGGTACAGCGTCAAGTCGTCCACTGGCTTGTACATCACGCTGCTCGCCGTGCTGATGCCCGAGTCCCGCGATGACGTGTGGACGCCTGCTTGAGAATAATTGTCGGCGGTCAGGCGACTCTGGCTGCCGCTGAGCATCAGGCTCCATTTCGGCGTGAACGTCAGGGTGTCGCCCAACACAAACGAGCGCTGGCGGGCGTTGGCGGAGTGATAGCGGTCGTTGAAATCGGGGAAGTCCGGCTCGTCGAAGCCCTCCGGATTGTTCAATGACGCGGTGCCCAGGGTTTTCGTACCACCGTTCACTGGGTTGTAGTTGTCCCAGTCAAAACCGGTGACGCCGACGGTCAGGTCGTGGCGAATGCCGGCGGTGTAGACGCTGCCATTGAGGTTGGCCAGGTAGCTGTTGATGGTGAAGCGGCTGGCGGTCGCGCTCGCCACCGAGCTGCGATACGTCCCGGCGTTGTTGATCAACGTGTTGGTCACGGCGGTGGATTCACGGTCGGCGATCTGCCGAAGCGCGCCAATGTCGAGTTTCCAGTTGCCGTCGAAGTCATGCTTGAAGTGGGCGCTGGCGGTGTCCGTGGTGTTGTTGTCGCCTGAATAATTTTGCCCCAGGTTGCTGCGGGTCGGGTCCGGCGCGTGGGGCAGCGTCACCCCTGAGGCGACGGCGAACTTGCCGGGCAAGCCCTTGGACAGGTAGTCGTAGTGGCTGAAATTGGTTTCGATGACGCTGTCATCACTGATCTGGAAATCCGTGGCGAGGCTGACCAGTTGCCGGCGCAAGGTGCTGCCGGGGGCATAACTGTGGCCCTGTTCGTCGGCCACGTTCAGGCGGTATTTGATCTTGCCGTCCGGGTCGAACGGGCCGCTCAGGTCAGCGGCCTTGAGCCAGGTCAGACCGGTGCCCATGCCAACGGTGACCCGATTGCGGGTGAAATCGGTCGGGCGTTTTGACAACAGGTTGAAGGTGCCGGCCGGATTCGCCGGGCCATACAGCGACCCCGACAGCCCGCTCAGCACTTCGACGCCGCCCAGTTGCTCCGCCGGGTAATCGGTGGTCGACACCACATTGAGGCCGTCCAGCCGGCTGTTCTGCACCACGCTGCCCTGCAGCCCCCGGGTTTGCGGCCTGGCGCCGTCGGCTTGCACGGAGGGCATGTAGCGGATGATGTCCTTGAAGCTTTTGAGCTGCTGGCTGTCGATCAGGTCCGACGACAGCACGCTGATGGAGTAGGGCGTGTCCAGCAGCCTGCGATCACCCATGGGGCCGAGGGTCGCTGACTTCTCCCGCGCCTGATCGGCAATCGACTGTTCGGCGCTGATGTCCAGCGGCGCCAGGGTCATTTCTTGCGCCAGACTGACTTGGGCAAAGCCGCCTAACAAAAGGGGCGCGAACGCCAGGCGCGATGAGAAGGATCGGATCATGGAAACACTCAGCAAGGAATAAAAAAGCGGTGGCGGCCGCTGTCGATCTGCTCGACGGCGACCTGGTAAAGACGCGCCATGAGGGCGCTGTCGATGACGTCATGGGGGATGCCGTCGGCGATGAGTCGGCCTTCGTGCAGGACCAGCACGCGATTGGCCGAAGCGAGGGCGTGTTCAGGGCGATGGGTGCTGGACAGAATGCTGATGCCTTCGGCGGCGAGGCGCTTGAGCAAGGCCAGCAGGCGCAACTGATGGCCGTAGTCGAGACCGGTGACCGGCTCGTCGAGAATGATGAGGTTGGCGCGCTGGACCATGGCTCGGGCGATCAGCACCAACTGGCGCTCGCCGCCGGACAGCTCGGTGTACGGCCGTTCACTCAAGTGAGAGATACCCAGGTCGGTCAGGGCCTGCTGCACAGAGGCCTTGTCGTCGCGGCTCGGTGCATGGCCCAGGCCCACGCTGGGCAATCGGCCTTGGCCGACGATGTGCGCGACGCTGAACGGAAAGCTCGGCACGTGGCTCTGCGGCACGTAGGCGATCTGCCGGGCGACGGCGCGCCGCTTCATCACGCGCATCGGTTGGCCGTCGAGCAATACCTCACCTGAGTGGGGCGTCAGCAACCCCAGTAGCAGCCTCATCAACGTGCTTTTTCCGGCGCCGTTGGCCCCCAGCAGGGCGATGTTGTCGCCGGCGGCAATGTCCAGCGAGACGTTATCGAGGATCAAGCGGTCGCCGATCCGATAGCTCAGTTGGCGGGCCTGCAAGCGCTTCATAGCCACCCCTTGCGCACGCGATGCAGTACCAGCACAAAGGCGATCGCGCCGAACAACTCGGTAATGATGCCGAGGGGGATTTCTCCCGCCGACATGCTGCGAGCGACGCCGTCGGCGGCCAGCAGGAATATCCCGCCCAGGCAGGCGCTGAGGGGCAGCAAGCGCGTATTGCCGGGGCCGACCAGTAACCGCGCCAGGTGTGGAATCAACAGGCCGATCCAGCCGACCATCCCCGCCAGGCTCACGGTGAGCGCGCAGATCAGCGTGGTCAGCACAATCAGGCCGCCTCGGATCTTCTCGACCGGCACGCCCAGGCTCAGTGCCTCGTCATCACTCAGGGAAAGCGCATCGATGGCGCGGCCGGTCAGGCACAGCAGAACGATGGCGATGGCGAGGATCGGGCCGATGATCCACAGCGCCTGCACGTCCACGGCGCTGAGGCTGCCGAGCAGCCAATAGACGATGCTCGGCAGCTGATCCACCGGATCGGCCATGTATTGAGCGATGGACAGCAGCGAGGTGAAGAGGGCGTTCGCGACAATGCCGCCGAGCACCAGCAGCAGAATCGAGGGGGACTCAAACATATGCGCAATGCCCAGACCGACCGCCACGGCGATGAGCCCGGTCACACAGGCAACCAGCGCAATGGCCAGGGGCGGCAGATGCCAAATGATCCCCAGCGCAGCGCCGAACGCACAACCGCTTAGCACCCCGAGCAAACCCGGCGACACCAGCGGATTGCGGAACACGCCCTGATACGCCGCGCCTGAGACCGAAAGCCCGGCGCCCACCAGCACGGCGGCGATTACCCGAGGCAGGCGCGACTCGATGATCAGGCTGTGAAGCAGGTCGTAGCGCTGCGCAGGCATGTCGCTGAGGCCGAGCATTGTTGCGATGAATGAGCAGAAGTCGTTGATTGAGAGTTGATAGCGACCCAATAACAGCGCAAAGACGGCCGTCACGATCAACGCCAACAGGCTGAGCAACAGAGGGGAATACAGCTTGGAAGGGAACATCTGTTACTCATTGTTTCGGTATGTAAAAAACTATACAGCGATAGGCGAGGGTTCTCTAGGGACGAGATGCCGCATGGGGTGAATCTTCATTTGGCAGGGGGTTGGGGGTGGCGAGTTTCGGCTTGGGTTTTGCGGTGTGACGCCTGACGTCTTCCCGGCTAAAGCCGGTCCCACAGTTGAGGTCCAGGCAGTCCCACAGTCGGCGTTCCACCCGTTTTCACTGACTGCGCGCGGTATCTAGTGGGACCGGCTTTAGCCGGGAAGGCGCCGGTGTGATCGCCATCAGATTTGCGGTGAAACGCCTGACGTCTTCCCGGCTAAAGCCGGTCCCACAGTCGAGGTCCAGGCAGTCCCACAGTCGGCGTTCCACCCGTTTCCACTGACTACGCGCGGTATCTAGTGGGACCGGCTTCAGCCGGGAAGGGGCCGGTATGATCGACATCAGATTTGCGGAGTGACGCCTGACGTCTTCCCGGCTAAAGCCGGTCCCACAGTCGAGGTCCAGGCAGTCCCTCAGTCGGCGTTCCACCCGGTTTCACTGACTGCACGCGGTATCTAGTGGGACCGGCTTCAGCCGGGAAGGGGCCGGTGTGATCGACATCAGATTTGCGGAGTGACGCCTGACGTCTTCCCGGCTAAAGCCGGTCCCACAGTCGAGGTCCAGGCAGTCCCTCAGTCGGCGTTCCACCCGGTTTCACTGACTGCACGCGGTATCTAGTGGGACCGGCTTCAGCCGGGAAGGGGCCGGTGTGATCGCCATCAGATTTGCGGAGTGACGCCTGACGTCTTCCCGGCTAAAGCCGGTCCCACAGTCGAGGTCCAGGCAGTCCCTCAGTCGGCGTTCCACCCGGTTTCACTGACTGCACGCGGTATCTAGTGGGACCGGCTTCAGCCGGGAAGGGGCCGGTGTGATCGCCATCAGTTTATCGGCGAACACTGATCAACCTGATCAATCGACAAAACTCAAACGTGCCCGAACAATCCCTGAGCAAACTTGACCCGCTCCTCCGGGCTCTCCTGAACACCTTCCGCCGCCAGCTCTTCCAGCCGCTTCTCCACGGCAACCGTGCGGTGAGTCAGCCCGCAGTCATTGGCGATCTGGATGTTGAGCCCTGGCCGCGCGTTGAGCTCGAGGATCAGCGGGCCGCGATCCTGGTCCAGCACCATGTCGACGCCGATATAACCCAGCCCGCACAGCTCGTAGCATTCGGCGGCGAGCTTCATGAAGCCGTCCCAGTTCGGCAGTTGCACCCCATCCACCGCATTGGTGGTGTCGGGGTGCTTGCTGATGATGTTGTTCAGCCAGGTGCCGCGCAGCGTCAAGCCGGTCGCCAGATCGACGCCGACACCGATGGCGCCCTGGTGCAGGTTGGCCTTGCCGCCGGACTGCCGGGTCGGCAGGCGCAGCATGGCCATCACCGGGTAACCCATCAGCACGATCACGCGGATGTCCGGGACGCCTTCGTAACTGATGCTCTTGAAGATCTGATCCGGCGTGACCCGGTATTCGATGAGCGCGCGGTCGCGGTGGCCGCCCAGGGAATACAGCCCGGTGAGGATGCTGGAAACCTGATGCTCGATTTCGTCGTGGCTGATGATGCGCCCGGACACCGTACGGAAGCGCTCTTCGAAGCGGTCGGCGATGACCAGAATGCCGTCGCCGCCCGCGCCCTTGGCCGGCTTGATGACGAAATCGCTGCGCCCGCCGATGATCGTGTCGAGCTTGTCGATTTCCTTTTCGGTGGAAATGACCCCGTACATCTCGGGCACGTGAATGCCCGCCGCGATGGCCCGCTCCTTGGTGATGATCTTGTCATCGACGATGGGGTAGAGGCTGCGCTTGTTGTACTTGAGCACGTAGTCGGCGTTGCGCCGGTTGATGCCCATGATCCCCTTGGCTTCCAGCGCCTTCCAGGTTTTCCACCAGCCGATCATTTATGGTGTTCCCGCTCGGCGTCTTCCTTGAGAAAGGCCTTGAAGCGGATCAGCTCGGTCAGCCGGTAACCGCGATAACGCCCCATCGCCAGCATGAAACCCACCAGGATCAGCAGGATGGCCGGAAAGGTGAACACAAAGTAGATGAACTCCGGAATGCTCATGATGATGTGCGCCAGGGACGCCGCGAACAGCGTGCCGATGGCGACCTTCATCGCATGGCCGCCGCCGCGTTCTTCCCAGGTGATCGACAGGCGTTCGATGGTCATGGTCAGAATCACCATCGGGAACAGCGCCACCGACAGCCCGCGCTCAAGCCCCAGCTTGTGGCTGAACAGGCTGATGGCGGCAATCAGCACCACCACGAAGGTCAGCACCACCGACAGCCTGGGCAGCATTTGCAGCTTTAGGTGTTCCAGATACGAGCGCAGGGAAAGGCCCAGCGCCGTGATGACGGTGAACAGCACGATGCCGAAGCCCAGCTGGGTCTCGCGGAACGCCAGCGCGATCAGCACCGGGGTGAAGGTCCCGAGCGTCTGCAGGCCTACAAGGTTACGCAGGATCAGGATCACCAGCACGCCGATCGGGATCATCACCATGATCATGAAAGTCTGCTGGGTTTGCAGCGGCAAGCTGTACAGCGAATATTCGAGGAAGTCGGCGTCGGTGCTTTCATCGGTCAGCTTGGCCAGACGAATCGCGTTCATCTCGCTGTTGTTCAGGCTGAAACTCACGGTGGCCTTCTTGCCACCCTCCACGGAGATCAGGTTGTCGTTGCCGATCCACCACAACAGGCGGTCCTGGGGCAGGCCCGCTTCACCGGTTTCCGGATTGAAATACAGCCAGTCCTTGCCATTGAAGCTGCGCAGCCACAGTTCGGGCGACTGCGGCTGGTCGGCGACCAAGCGGATGGTGTGGACTTTCTCCACCGGCACGTGGGCGATGGACAGCAGGGTTTCGGTGATCCGCGCCTTGTTCGCCACCGACGTATCGCCCGCCAGCAGCAGCTTGACGTTGTCGTCGCTCAGATTGTTGACACGTTTGATGGCTTCGCTGACGAAGGTTTCGACGTCGGCCGAGTGCTGTCGGATCGGCGCGAGCAGCGCGTCGGCGGCGATCTTTTCCGGCCCTTCCACGACGATGCTGTCGCGGAAGATCGGCCCTTTGATCTTGGCTTTTTCGCCGCTGTAGCGCTTGGTCAATACCAGCCGGTAGTACAGCGTCTGGTTGCCGTTGGCCCGACGCGCGGACCAGGTGACCTTGCGGTTGCCGTCGGCGCGGTTGACGTTCACGCCATAGTTGTTGGAGATGAAGCTTTCATTGAGGCTGATGTAGTCACGGGACAGCGGTGGCACATACATCTGCACCTTGACCGTGTCTTTCGGGTTGGCGACGAACTCGACCTTGGCGTCGATGTTCCACAGGTCGTCGGTTTCGTCTTCGGTCACCGGGATGCCGAGCACCAATATCTGATAGGCCGTGATTGCGATGCCCAGCGTGACGAGGGTTGCGATCAGGATCTTCAGATGGAGGGTAAGAGAGCGCATGTCGTTACTCTGCGGTTTGAGCATGGGTGACGCAGGCAGGCTTGCCCGCTGCGTATTTCAGGCCTGGATCGACCAGCGCGTCGAAGTGCTTGAGGGCTTCGGAGCCAATCAAAAGCGGGTATTGGAATGCGCTGCGGTCGGTCAAGTTCACTTCTATGGTGCGCAGCGCCGCGCCCATGCAGACATCCAGGCTGATGACCGGGCGGGCGGTGTATTTCTTGTCGTCATCGGCATCGATATCGCCCGCGCGCCGCTTGATCTTGCTGACCCGGGCCAGGGGGCGTTCGATGGGGTGTTCGTGGGCGTCGTCGATGGCCAGGTAAAAACGCACCCAGGATTCGCCATTGCGCTTGAAGCGTTTGATGTCGCGGGCGCTCAGGGAGGCGGTTTTGGCGCCGGTGTCCAGTTTGGCCGCGACTTGCAGGTCGATGTCGGCCAGCTCCGCGTATTCGTTCAGCCCGTACACGGTTTTTTCAGCGGCCATTGCGATGCCGGGCAGAAAAAAGCCGGGCAGAAAGATGCCTGGCAGGTACAGGGATAAGAGGAAGAGAAGAGGGTGGCGGCTCATAAGTCCAGGCGCGATGAAAAGGGAAAGAGCTGCTTTGACGTCGAAATGGGGATTTGGTTTGACCAAGGGCTGCCGTTCCTGCAAAAGCCGCCTGCTGCCCGCGTGGGCGATCTGAGGCGGCCGGCATTCTAGCATGAAGCTTTTATGGCGCGAGCGAAGGGCGGTGCGGATAGGTCCTCTCAGGCACTTCGTCAAAATGTGTCGCCATTAGATGATTGTCGACAATCAGCCATTTAGCTTTGACGTAAGTGGCTTCTTTCGCTAGATTTGCTGGAATTCAGTTAACAGGTGTCAACAATGTTGGATGCCGCAGAAATCTTGCCCGCTACGTCGGTCGATGCCGAGACGCTGTCCGAGAACGTGTTTCGCCGTATTCAGGCGGCTATCGTCAAGGGCGACATCGCCCCCGGCAGCAAGATCTCCGAGCCCGAGCTGGCGCGCACCTACGGCATCAGCCGCGGTCCGTTGCGCGAGGCCATTCACCGGCTCGAAGGCCAGCGCCTGTTGGTGCGCGTCCCCCACGTCGGCGCTCGCGTGGTCTCGCTGAGCCATGCCGAACTGGTCGAGCTCTACGAAATTCGCGAATCCCTCGAAGGCATGGCCTGTCGCCTGGCCGCCGAGCGCATGACGGTTGAAGAAGTCGACGAGCTGCGCCGCGTGCTGGAAACCCATGAACGCGACAGCGCCTTTCAGGCCGGCGTCGGCTATTACCAGCAGGAAGGCGACTTCGACTTTCATTACCGGATTATCCAGGGCGCGCGCAACAGCACGCTGACCCAGATGCTCTGCGATGACCTGTACCAACTGGTGCGCATGTACCGCATCCAGTTCTCGACGACGCCCAATCGTCCGCGCCAGGCGTTCGCCGAGCATCACCGTATTCTCGACGCCATCGCCGAGCGTGACGGTGAACTCGCCGAGCTATTGATGCGCCGCCACATTGCCGCGTCCAAACGCAACATTGAGCAGCGCTTTCAAGCTGCAACTGCCCGAGGTGAACAATGACCACAAGAACCACTCCCGGCCAACGCTTCCGTGACGCTGTCGCCAGTGAACATCCGCTGCAGGTAGTCGGCGCGATCAACGCCAACCACGCGCTGCTGGCGCAACGGGCCGGCTTCAAGGCCATTTACCTTTCCGGCGGCGGTGTTGCGGCGGGTTCCCTGGGCATGCCGGACCTTGGCATTACCGGCCTGGACGACGTGCTGACCGACGTGCGCCGCATCACCGATGTCTGCGACCTGCCGCTGCTGGTGGACGTCGACACCGGTTTCGGTGCGTCGGCGTTCAACGTGGCGCGCACGGTGAAGTCGATGATCAAGTTCGGTGCAGCGGCGATGCACATCGAAGACCAGGTCGGCGCCAAGCGCTGCGGTCACCGGCCCGGCAAGGAAATCGTCTCGCAGCAGGAGATGGTCGATCGGATCAAGGCGGCGGTGGATGCGCGAACCGACGACAGTTTCGTGATCATGGCGCGCACCGATGCGCTGGCGGTGGAAGGGCTGGAATCAGCACTGGATCGCGCCGCGGCGTGCATCGAAGCGGGCGCGGACATGGTCTTCCCGGAAGCGATCACCGAACTTGAGATGTACAAGCTGTTTGCCTCCCGGGTGAAGGCGCCGATCCTCGCCAACATCACCGAATTCGGCTCGACGCCACTGTTCACTACCGACGAGCTGAAGTCCGCTGAAGTGGCGCTGGTGCTGTATCCCCTGTCGGCTTTCCGGGCGATGAACAAGGCGGCGGAAAACGTCTACACCGCGATTCGTCGCGACGGCACGCAGAAGAATGTGGTCGACACCATGCAGACGCGCATGGAGTTGTACGAGCGCATCGACTACCACGCGTTCGAGCAGAAGCTTGATGCGCTGTTTGCGCAGAAGAAAGGCTGATCACGGCCCAGCGTAGGAGCGCGCTTGCCCGCGAAGGCATTTATTCAGCTGACCTTGTATTTGCTGACACGACGCCTTCGCGGGCAAGCGCGCTCCTACAGATAAAGCATCTTGCGTACTGAAAAGAATTGCCGATTCCCACACAACTACAAGACTGGAGACAGCAATGGCTGAAGCAAAAGTATTGAGCGGCGCAGGCCTGCGAGGCCAGGTGGCCGGGCAGACCGCGTTGTCCACCGTCGGCCAGGCCGGCGCCGGATTGACCTACCGCGGCTATGACGTGCGTGAACTCGCCGCCGACGCCCGATTCGAAGAAGTGGCCTACCTGCTGCTGTACGGCGAACTGCCGACCCAGGCGCAGCTCGATGGCTACCTGAAAAAACTCCAGGGCCTGCGTGACCTGCCCCAGGCCCTGAAAGAAGTGCTCGAGCGCATTCCCGCCGACACCCACCCCATGGACGTGATGCGCACCGGCTGCTCGATGCTCGGCAACCTCGAGCCCGAAGCCAGCTTCGCTCAACAGCTCGATTCCACCGACCGCCTGCTCGCCGCGTTCCCGGCGATCATGTGCTACTGGTACCGCTTCAGCCACGAAGGCAAGCGCATCGACTGCGTCACTGATGAGGTGTCCATCGCCGGGCACTTCCTCAAGCTGCTGCTGGACAAGGCGCCGAGCGAACTGCATCGCAAGGTCATGGACGTGTCGCTGATTCTCTACGCCGAGCACGAATTCAACGCCTCGACCTTTACCGCGCGAGTTTGCGCATCGACCCTGTCCGACCTGTTTTCCTGCATCACGGCGGCCATCGGCACTTTGCGCGGTCCCTTGCATGGCGGCGCCAATGAAGCGGCGATGGAGATGATCCAGAAATTCGCCTCCGCCGAAGAAGCGACGAAGGGCACTTTGGCGATGCTCGAACGCAAGGACAAGATCATGGGCTTCGGCCACGCGATCTATAAGGACAACGACCCGCGCAACGAGGTGATCAAGGGCTGGTCGAAAAAGCTCGCGGAGGAAGCGGGCGACACGGTGCTGTTCCCGGTCTCCGAAGCCATCGACAAGACCATGTGGGAGCAGAAGAAGCTGTTCCCCAACGCCGACTTCTACCACGCCTCGGCGTACCACTTCATGGGCATCCCGACCCAGCTGTTCACCCCGATCTTCGTCTGCTCGCGCCTGACCGGCTGGGCCTCCCACGTGTTCGAGCAGCGCGCCAACAACCGCATCATCCGACCGAGCGCCGAATACATCGGCGTCGAACAGCGCAAATTCGTGCCCATCGAACAGCGCTGATGGGGAAAGGAGAGTTCCACGGGGCTCTCCGCCCGTAACTTTTCCGTGATCGAGTCCTGACGATGAACACTGAATACCGCAAAGCCCTGCCCGGCACCGTGCTGGATTACTTCGACGCCCGCGCGGCGGTCGATGCGATCAAGCCCGGCGCCTACGCCACGCTGCCGTACACCTCCCGCGTGCTCGCTGAAAATTTGGTACGCCGTTGTCATCCGACGACGCTGACGGCCTCGTTGACGCAATTGATCGAACGCAAGCGGGACCTCGATTTCCCGTGGTTCCCGGCGCGGGTTGTCTGCCACGACATCCTCGGCCAGACCGCGCTGGTGGACCTCGCCGGCTTGCGCGACGCCATCGCCGACATGGGCGGCGACCCCGCGCAGGTCAATCCGGTGGTGCCGGTGCAGTTGATAGTCGACCACTCGCTGGCTGTCGAATGCGGGGGCTACGACCCGGATGCCTTCAGCAAGAACCGGGCGATTGAAGACCGTCGCAACGAAGACCGTTTCCACTTCATCAACTGGACCAAGCAGGCGTTCAAGAACGTCGAAGTGATCCCGCCGGGCAACGGCATCATGCATCAGATCAATCTGGAGCGAATGTCACCGGTGATCCAGACGCTGAACGGCGTCGCCTTCCCTGACACGCTGGTCGGCACTGACAGCCATACGCCTCACGTTGATGCGCTGGGCGTCGTTGCCATCGGCGTCGGTGGCCTGGAAGCCGAGAACGTCATGCTCGGCCGCGCCTCGTGGATGCGCCTGCCGGACATCATCGGCGTCGAGCTGTCGGGCCGTCCGCAACCGGGCATTACCGCCACCGACGTGGTGCTGGCGCTCACCGAATACCTGCGTCAGCAAAAGGTCGTCGGCGCATACCTGGAGTTCTACGGCGAGGGCGCCCGCGCGCTGACCCTCGGCGACCGCGCGACCATCTCGAACATGGCCCCCGAATACGGCGCGACCGCCGCCATGTTCAGTATCGATCAACAGACCATTGACTACCTCAGGCTCACCGGGCGCGAAGACCAGCAAGTGCAACTGGTCGAAACCTTCGCCCGCCACACCGGGCTGTGGGCCGACAGCCTGGTCACAGCTGAATATGAGCGCGTGTTGCGTTTCGACCTCTCCAGCGTGGTGCGCAACATGGCCGGGCCGTCCAACCCCCATGCGCGTGTAGCCACCGCCGATCTGGCGGCCAAAGGCATCGCAGCGGCGTGGGAGGAAATTCCGGGCCACATGCCGGACGGCGCGGTGATCATCGCCGCCATCACCAGTTGCACCAACACCAGCAACCCGCGCAACGTCATCGCCGCAGGTTTGCTGGCGCGCAACGCCAATCGCCTGGGCCTGACGCGCAAGCCGTGGGTCAAGTCGTCCCTGGCGCCGGGCTCGAAAACCGTCGCGCTGTACCTCGATGAAGCGGGTCTGACCGGCGAGCTGGAGCAACTGGGTTTCGGCATCGTCGGGTTCGCCTGCACCACCTGCAACGGCATGTCCGGCGCGCTGGATCCCGTGATCCAGCAGGAAATCATCGACCGCGACCTGTACGCCACGGCGGTGTTGTCGGGCAACCGCAACTTCGACGGGCGCATTCACCCCTACGCCAAACAGGCGTTTCTGGCCTCGCCGCCGCTGGTGGTGGCCTACGCCATCGCCGGAACGATCCGCTTCGATATCGAGAAAGATGTGCTGGGCCTCGGCCCCAATGGCGAAGAAATCCGCTTGAAAGACCTCTGGCCGAGCGACGCCGAGATCGACCAGGTGGTAAAGGCCTCGGTCAAGCCGGAGCAGTTCCGTCAGGTGTACATCCCGATGTTCGCCATCCACGAAGACACCGGCCCGAAAGTCGCGCCGCTGTACGACTGGCGCCCGATGAGCACCTACATTCGCCGCCCTCCGTATTGGGAAGGCGCCCTGGCCGGCGAAAGAACCCTCAAAGGCATGCGTCCGCTGGCGGTGCTGCCGGACAACATCACCACCGATCACCTGTCGCCGTCCAACGCGATCATGCTCGACAGCGCGGCCGGTGAATACCTGGAAAAAATGGGCCTGCCGGAAGAGGACTTCAACTCCTACGCCACCCATCGCGGCGATCACCTGACGGCCCAGCGTGCCACGTTCGCCAACCCGAAGCTGTTCAATGAAATGGTGGTGGAGAACGGCAAGGTCAAGCAGGGTTCCTACGCGCGGATCGAGCCGGAAGGCCAGGTCACGCGGATGTGGGAGGCCATCGAAACCTACATGGCGCGCAAGCAGCCGCTGATCATCATTGCCGGCGCCGATTACGGTCAGGGTTCGTCCCGGGACTGGGCCGCCAAGGGCGTGCGACTGGCGGGCGTCGAAGTCATCGTCGCCGAAGGTTTCGAGCGCATCCACCGTACCAATCTGGTGGGCATGGGCGTGCTGCCGCTGGAGTTCAAGCCGGGCACCAATCGCCTGACCCTGGGCATCGGTGGCAGTGAAACCTACGACGTGATCGGCCCGCGCACGCCGGGGGCCACGCTGACCCTGATCATCCAGCGCAAGAATGGCGAGCGGGTGGAGGTGCCGGTGACCTGCCGTCTCGACACGGGTGAGGAGGTGTTGATCTACGAGGCAGGCGGCGTGTTGCAACGCTTCGCCCAGGACTTCCTAGAATCCTCAGCCGTCGCCTGAGCCGCCGCGCGCGCTATGTGACGCGCGCCCTATATAAAGAAGGAGCAGTTCATGGCTTCCACAGCACAGATCAAGATTCCCGCGACGTATATGCGTGGTGGCACCAGCAAGGGCGTATTTTTCCTCCGGGACGACCTGCCCGAAGCCGCGCAAACCCCGGGCGCGGCCCGAGATGCCTTGCTGTTGCGGGTAATCGGCAGCCCCGACCCGTACGCCAAGCAGATTGATGGCATGGGCGGCGCGACGTCGAGCACCAGCAAAACGGTGATTCTGTCGAAAAGCGAGAAAGCCGATCACGACGTCGATTACCTGTTTGGCCAGGTGGCCATCGATAAGCCCTTCGTCGACTGGAGCGGCAATTGCGGCAACCTGTCGGCAGCGGTCGGCCCGTTTGCCATCAGCAACGGTCTGGTTGACCCGGCGCGCATTCCCCGCAACGGCGTGGCGGTGGTGCGGATCTGGCAGGCCAACATCGGCAAAACCATCATCGCCCACGTGCCGATCACCGACGGTGCGGTGCAGGAAACCGGCGATTTCGAGCTCGACGGCGTGACCTTTCCGGCGGCGGAAGTGCAACTGGAGTTCATGGACCCGGCCGCGGACGAGGAGGGCGCAGGCGGCTCGATGTTTCCCACCGGCAATCTGGTGGACGAGCTTGAAGTGCCGGGCGTCGGTACGTTCAAGGCGACGATGATCAATGCCGGCATCCCGACGATCTTCGTCAACGCCCGCGACATCGGTTATAGCGGCAGCGAATTGCAGGACGCGATCAACAGCGACCCGAAAGCCTTGAACATGTTCGAAACGATCCGGGCCTACGGCGCCGTGCGCATGGGGCTGATCGGCACGGTCGAGGAGGCCGCAACGCGTCAGCACACGCCCAAGGTGGCCTTCGTGGCGCCGCCTGCGCAATACCTGTCTTCCAGCGGCAAACGGGTCACCACCGAAGACACCGATTTACTCGTGCGCGCCATGTCCATGGGCAAGCTGCATCACGCGATGATGGGCACCGCGGCAGTGGCCATCGGCACAGCCGCGGCGATTCCGGGAACGCTGGTCAACCTCGCAGCGGGCGGTGGCGAGCGCAGTGCCGTGCGCTTCGGTCACCCCTCGGGCACCCTGCGCGTCGGCGCCGAAGCGGAGTTGGTCGACGGTGAATGGCAGGTCAAAAAAGCGATCATGAGCCGCAGCGCGCGGGTATTGATGGAAGGGTGGGTGCGGGTGCCGGGCTGAAAGCTCAGCTTCATTGAGCACCGTAACCTGTAGGAGCCGGCTTGCTGCGGGCCGCGCTCGGACGAATGCGGTGTGTCAGGCACCGAAAATGGTGTGTGATGAATCGGTTCGCCAGCAAGCCGGCTCCTACAGTGTTGGAGCTGCGCGCTTATTTAAACCGCCGCTCGACGCCTTTCTCCACCAGCACCTTCGCCGAGATTTCCTCGACCGAAAAATGCGTGGAATTGATGTGCGGGATGTTTTCGCGGCGGAACAGGCCCTCGACTTCGCGCACTTCGAACTCGCACTGGGCGTAGCTGGCGTAGCGGCTGTTGGGTTTGCGCTCGTGGCGGATGGCGGTGAGGCGGTCGGGGTCGATGGTCAGGCCGAACAGCTTGTCCCGGTGCAGTTTCAGGGCAGCGGGCAACTGCAGGCGCTCCATGTCGTCTTCGGTCAGCGGGTAGTTGGCCGCGCGGATGCCGAATTGCATGGCCATGTACAGGCAGGTCGGGGTTTTGCCGCAGCGCGACACGCCCACCAGGATGATGTCGGCCTTGTCGTAATAATGGGTTCTGGCGCCGTCATCGTTGTCCAGCGCGAAGTTCACCGCCTCGATCCGCTCCATGTAGTTGGAGTTGTGCCCGATGGAGTGGGATTTCCCCACCGAGTAGGACGAGTGTGAACTAAGCTCCAGCTCCAGCGGGGCGAGAAAGGTCGAGAAGATGTCGATCATGAAGCCGTCGGAGGTCGCGAGGATCTCGCGGATGTCCTGATTGACGATGGTGTCAAAGATGATCGGACGGGCCTCGTCCTTCTCGGCGGCCTTGTTGATTTGCTGCACCATGGCCCGCGCCTTCTCGACGCTGTCGATGTAGGGCCTCGTGAACTTGTTGAAGGTAATGTTCTCAAATTGCGCTAACAGGCTCTGGCCCAGTGTTTCGGCGGTGATGCCGGTGCCATCGGAGATGAAAAAAGCGGATCGTTTCATTTGCGCACCGGGGCCTTAAGCTAATGACCATTTGTGGATATGATAGGCCGGCTTTCTGGCCATGGCTGGCCGCAGTCTACCCGTTTTCAATCGCCGCGATTCCCGCACCAAAGCGTTTCCCAACAATAACCGGTTAGTGGAGAGATCACCTTGGTAGAGTACGTAGTTTCCCTCGATAAGCTCGGCAAACATGATGTTGAGCACGTGGGGGGCAAGAACGCATCCCTCGGCGAGATGATCAGCAACCTGGCGGGCGCAGGCGTGTCCGTTCCCGGTGGCTTTGCCACTACCGCTCAGGCCTACCGTGATTTCCTCGAGCAGAGTGGCCTTAACGATCAGATCCATCAGGCCCTCGACGCGCTGGATGTCGACGACATCAACGCGCTGACGAAAACCGGCGCGAAGATCCGTCAGTGGATCATGGAGGCTGAATTCCCGGAGAAGCTCAACGCCGAAATCCGAACCGCCTTCGCCGAGCTGTCGGCGGGCAACCCGGACATGGCCGTGGCCGTACGCTCTTCCGCCACCGCAGAAGATTTGCCGGATGCCTCCTTCGCCGGTCAGCAGGAAACCTTCCTGAATATCCGTGGCGTCGAAAACGTGATTCGCGCGGCGAAAGAAGTCTTCGCTTCGCTGTTCAACGATCGCGCCATTTCCTACCGCGTGCATCAAGGCTTCGACCACAAGCTGGTGGCGCTGTCCGCTGGCGTGCAGCGCATGGTGCGTTCTGAAACCGGCACCGCCGGCGTCATGTTCACCCTGGACACCGAATCCGGTTTCCGCGACGTGGTGTTCATCACCGGCGCCTACGGCCTGGGCGAGACCGTCGTACAGGGCGCAGTCAACCCCGACGAATTCTACGTTCACAAAAACACCCTTGAAGCCGGTCGCCCGGCGATCCTGCGCCGCAACCTGGGCAGCAAGGCGATCAAGATGATCTACGGCGAAGAAGCCAAGGCCGGCAAATCGGTCAAGACCATCGACGTCGACCCGGCCGACCGCGCGCGTTTCTGCCTCAGCGACGAGGAGGTCAGCAACCTGGCGCGCCAGGCGATGATCATCGAAAAGCACTACCAGTGCCCGATGGACATCGAGTGGGCCAAAGACGGCGATGACGGCAAGCTGTACATCGTGCAGGCGCGTCCCGAGACCGTTAAAAGCCGCACCTCGGCCAACGTCATGGAGCGTTACCTGCTGAAAGAGAAGGGCACCGTTCTGGTGGAAGGCCGCGCCATCGGCCAGCGCATTGGCGCCGGCAAGGTGCGGATCATCAAGGACGTGTCCGAGATGGACAAGGTCCAGCCCGGCGACGTGCTGGTCTCCGACATGACCGACCCGGACTGGGAACCGGTGATGAAGCGCGCCAGCGCCATCGTCACCAATCGCGGCGGGCGCACCTGCCACGCCGCGATCATCGCCCGCGAGCTGGGCATTCCGGCCGTGGTCGGTTGCGGCAACGCCACCGAGCTGTTGCAGGAAGGTCAGGGCGTCACCGTGTCCTGCGCCGAGGGCGACACCGGTTACATCTTCGAGGGCGAGCTGGGCTTCGACATCAAGCAGAACTCCGTCGACGCCATGCCTGACCTGCCGTTCAAGATCATGATGAACGTCGGCAACCCCGATCGCGCCTTTGATTTCGCCCAGCTGCCCAACGCCGGTATCGGCCTGGCGCGTCTGGAATTCATCATCAACCGCATGATCGGCGTGCACCCCAAGGCACTGCTGAACTACGCCAACCTGCCCCAGGACATCAAGGAAAGCGTCGACAAGCGCATCGCCGGTTACGACGACCCGGTCGGTTTCTACGTCGAGAAGCTGGTCGAAGGCATCAGCACCCTGGCGGCGGCGTTCTCGCCGAAAAAAGTCATCGTGCGCCTGTCGGACTTCAAGTCCAACGAATACGCCAACCTCATCGGCGGCAAGCTCTACGAGCCGGAAGAAGAAAACCCGATGCTGGGCTTCCGTGGCGCGTCGCGTTACATCAGCGAAAACTTCCGCGACTGCTTCGAACTGGAATGCCGCGCCCTCAAGCGCGTGCGCAACGAGATGGGCCTGACCAACGTCGAAATCATGGTGCCGTTCGTCCGCACCCTGGGCGAAGCGAGTCAGGTCATCGACTTGCTCGCCGAAAACGGTCTGGCCCGTGGCGAGAACGGTTTGCGCGTGATCATGATGTGCGAGCTACCGTCCAACGCCCTGATGGCCGATGAGTTCCTCGAATTTTTCGACGGTTTCTCCATCGGTTCCAACGACCTGACCCAGCTGACCCTGGGCCTGGACCGTGACTCCGGGATCATCGCCCACCTGTTCGACGAGCGTAACCCTGCGGTCAAGAAGCTGCTGTCCTACGCCATTCAGGCCTGTAACAAGGCGGGCAAGTACATCGGCATCTGCGGCCAGGGCCCGTCCGATCACCCGGATCTGGCGCGCTGGTTGATGGAGCAGGGCATCGAAAGCGTTTCCCTGAATCCTGATTCGGTATTGGAAACCTGGTTCTTCCTGTCCGAAGAGGACGCTCCAACCTGATGCAGATCGAGTAAGATGCCGGCCCGTTTCCATGGGCCGGTTTCCCGAGAGGGCGGTTTTTAACGAATCCGCCCTTTTTTGTGGGTGATTTTCAGCGCGCTGGCAGCGTCAACCTGCTGTCCCGCACAACCGCCGTACCCCATCCACCAAGAGCGTCCAGCAAAAGCACCATGCAAAGCAGCAGTCATCTCTTTCCCGTGGCCTTGATCAGTGCCGAGCGTCGTGGCGACCTGACCGAAGACGTGTACCGTTTGAAGCCCGGCAACAGCCCGGATTTCACTGTCGAAATCGCCGTCACCCGGCTGGGTCGTGTGTCGGCCCCGGATGCCCGAGGCGTGCCTGTGGTCTTGCTGCACGGCAGTTTTTCCAATCGACGCTTCTGGTACTCCCCCAAAGGCATCGGCCTGGGTGCCTATCTGGCCCGTGCCGGGTTTGATGTGTGGATACCGGAAATGCGCGGGCACGGTCTCTCGGCGCGCAATAGCGCGTTTGGAACCAACTGCGTCGCCGATTACGCGCGCTTTGATCTGCCGGCCATCGCGGCGTTTGTGCGCGAGCAGACCGGCGAAGCGCCGCACTGGATCGGCCACTCCTTGGGTGGCACGACCCTGGCCGCGGCATTGGGCGGGCATTATCTGACGGCAGCCGACGCGGCCTCGGTAGCCCTGTTCGGCAGTCAGGTCACCCGCAGCCACTGGCCGCTCAAAGTGCCGCCCCTGCAATGGGCTGCACGGCTGCTGCTCAAACGCTTCGAGCACGTGTCGGGCCCGCGTTTCAAGCGCGGCCCGGAAGACGAGCCCATGGGCGTCCTGCTGGAAAGCATGCGCTGGCATGGCCTGTTCGGTGGCTTCGGGCACAAGAAGGATGACTGGTGGGGCGGGCTGCCACAGGTCACGGTCCCCGTGCTGTGCGCTGCTGGCGCTGGCGATCATCAGGACCCCGAATGGGCCTGCCGCGAGCTCTTCGAGCGGTTTGGCAGCGAGGACAAGACGTTTCTCGTCCTCGGCCGCGAACACGGCTTCAGCGAAGACTTCGGCCACGTGCCGATGCTGGTCAGCAAAGCCGCGCAAACCCAGGTGTGGCCGCGCGTGGCGGACTGGCTGAACCGTCATGTGGCTGTAGAAGAGGCTGAATCAACGCTGAACATGATGGCAACTCTTTGATTGTGACGGGCGCAACCATTCCTTGGGCGCCGACTTGGCGATAAGCTGCGGTCATTGTCATCGCCGGGGCTGAAATGCAGGTGGCGACTTGTTGGTCAGATTTTTCTGTTCCCTGTGAGGTGCTATATAAGGATGCAATGCGCGTGGAGCGTCGGTCGTTCAACCAGGCCGTCTATTCTCGTAGCCGTCTATCCTAGTGGCTGTCTACCCTCATCACAGAGCTTTCCTGACAGGAGTTACCCATGCATTACATCACCCCGGACTTGTGCGACGCCTACCCTGAGCTGGTTCAAGTGGTAGAACCGATGTTCAGCAACTTTGGTGGCCGTGATTCATTTGGCGGTGAGATCGTCACGCTCAAGTGCTTCGAAGACAATTCCTTGGTCCGCGAGCAGGCCGATCAGCCTGGCCACGGCAAAGTGCTGGTCGTGGACGGCGGAGGCTCACTGCGTTGCGCCCTGCTCGGCGACATGATCGCTGAAAAGGCGGCGAAAAACGGTTGGGAGGGCATGGTGATTTTCGGTTGCGTGCGCGACGTCGATGTCCTGGCACAGACCGATCTGGGTGTGCAGGCCTTGGCCAGTCATCCGCTCAAGACCGAAAAGCGCGGCCTGGGTGATCTGAACAAGGTGGTGACCTTCGGCGGTGTGACGTTCAAGCCGGGCGCATTCATCTATGCCGACAACAACGGCATCATCGTCTCGCCCAGCGCGCTGAAGATGCCGGACTGACCGGCTCTATTACGCTTAACGCTGTTAGCGATTCACTCAGCAAGGACACGAATGTTCGACGAAACAAACGCGCAGTGGGGGCTGGTTCATGCCCTCGTGTTGGACGGAAAGGGCGGGGCACGTTTTATCCCCCGAACTGCACTGGATGGTCTGCAGCTGGAGCCCCACGAAAGTGTGTGGCTCCATTGGGACCGCAGCCACCCGCAGACCCAGACGTGGTTGCGCAAGACCAGCGGTCTGAGCGAGTTTGTCTGTGACCTGATGCTGGAAGAGAACACCCGGCCACGCCTGTTGGCCTTGCCGGACAATGAATTGCTGCTGTTCCTGCGCGGGGTCAACCTGAACCCGGGCGCAGAACCGGAAGACATGGTATCGGTGCGTATTTTCGCCGCCGCCCAGCGCGTCATCTCGTTGCGCCTGCGCTCGCTGCGGGCAACCGACGAGCTGATCGCGTCATTGAATGAAGGTAAGGGCCCGAAAACAGCGTCGGAATTGCTGTTGTATCTGGCTCAGTTTCTGACCGAAAAGGTTCAAGCGGTGGTCAGCGAGCTGACAGAACTGGCCGATGACATGGAGGAGCGCATGGATGCCGACGAGCGGTATCTGCCCGAGCACGGCAACATGGTTCACATCCGCCGGCGAGCGGCGGGACTGCGTCGTTTCCTGGCGCCTCAGCGCGACATCTACGCTCAGCTGACGCGCAGCAAGATGCCGTGGTTCGTGGAAGACGATGCCGATTACTGGAACGAATTGAACAACAGCCTGACGCGCTATCTCGAAGAGCTGGAATTGATCCGAGAGCGCGTGGGGCTGGTGCTTGAGGCCGAAGACAGGCGTCGCAACGAACGCATGAACAGGACCATCTATCGGTTTGGGGTCATCACTGGCATCTTCCTGCCGATGAGCTTCCTGACCGGTTTGTTGGGCATCAATGTGGGGGGCATCCCAGGGTCGGAAAATCCCTACGGATTTGTGTACGCCTGCGGCCTGATGCTCGTTGTGGCCGTCGGCCAGATGTGGCTGTTCAAGCGATTGCGCTGGGTATGAGGATGAAAAATCGGAAGGCGTTCACGTGTGTCGTGTGACTCCGGCAGAAGTGGCTGCGTCTTTCAGTGATATTGCGTGAGGTGCCTATGCACGACCCGTTTGAAGAATCACTGCGCGACATGCTCAACGCTTCGTCGAGCAGCCGGGACGATGATGCCGTTCTGGGCCGAGTGTTGAAGACCGCCAACCGTCAGGTCGGCGCCGGTGATCTGTTCAGTCTTCTGGGTCGTTGCACGCAGGCGTTGATGATCGCCGTGAATAACGGCTCCGCTCACGTTTCACCCGTTTCTCGCCGCAAGGCGACACGTGCCGGTACTACGTTTAGCGGTACCGGTGCACAAGACAAGGCTGATTGAATATGGAATTGGATCTCTGGACGCAGAGCCTGGTTACCGCAATGACTGCGTTGTGGACCAAAGTCGCGAACTTCATCCCGAATCTGTTCGGCGCGCTGGTCGTAGTGCTTTTGGGTTTCGTGGTTGCAAAACTGCTCGACACCCTGCTATCCAAGCTGTTGGCCAAACTCGGTCTGGATCGCCTGATGGGCGGCACCGGTTTGACCAAACTGATCAGCCGCGCCGGGATTCAGGTCCCGATATCGACGCTGATCGGCAAGATCGTTTATTGGTTCGTGCTCTTGATTTTTTTGGTATCAGCGGCAGAATCGCTGGGGCTGGAGCGGGTCTCCGCGACGCTGGACATGCTAGCGCTGTACCTGCCGAAGGTTTTCGGCGCCGCGCTGGTGTTGCTGGTCGGTGTCTTGCTGGCGCAGTTGGTCAACGGTATTGTGCGAGGCGCCGCCGAAGGGGTGGGCCTGGATTACTCGGCTGGCCTGGGGCGAATCGCTCAGTGGCTGGTGATCATCATCAGTATTTCGGTGGCGATCAGTCAGCTGGAGGTCAAAACCGACCTGCTGAACCATGTAATTGTTATCGGATTGATTACCGTTGGTCTGGCCGTTGCGTTGGCCATGGGACTGGGCAGTCGCGAAATCGCGAGCCAGATCCTGGCAGGAATTTATGTGCGTGAGTTGTATCAGGTAGGGCAACAAGTGCGTGTGGGTGAGGTCGAAGGGCAGATCGAAGAAATTGGCACGGTGAAAACCACCCTGCTGACCGAGGAAGGGGAGTTGGTGTCTTTGTCCAACCGGATCCTCCTCGAGCAGCGAGTGAGCAGCCGTTGAGCCGGCGAATCTGCTAATGTATGCCGCCGCAAAACCCGGGCGATTCCCGGGCGCGGCGGACATCTACCCGACTGTCGGCACGACTTGTTTTGAATAACGTTCAATCGCCCTCTCTGCGCTACGACCCACGCGAGCTCTCCGACGAGGAGCTGGTTGAGCGTTCGCACGCCGAGCTGTTTCACGTCACGCGGGCGTACGAAGAATTGATGCGTCGTTACCAGCGGACACTTTTTAACGTGTGCGCACGCTATCTGGGGAACGATCGCGATGCTGATGATGTCTGTCAGGAAGTGATGCTTAAGGTGTTGTATGGCTTGAAGAACTTCGAGGGTAAATCGAAGTTCAAGACCTGGCTCTACAGCATCACGTACAACGAATGCATCACGCAGTACAGGAAGGAGCGGCGAAAGCGTCGGTTGCTGGACGCTTTGAGTCTTGACCCCCTCGAGGAAGCGTCGGAAGAAAAGACGCCAAAACCAGAAGAAAAGGGCGGGCTTGATCGCTGGCTTGTGCATGTGAACCCGATCGACAGGGAAATTCTGGTGCTACGATTTGTCGCAGAGCTGGAGTTTCAGGAGATCGCAGACATCATGCACATGGGCCTGAGTGCCACGAAAATGCGTTACAAGCGGGCACTTGATAAATTACGTGAGAAATTTGCAGGCGTTACCGAAACTTAACTCGGCGCAAATATCTCTAACGAGCAGGCAAGTTCTGATAGACTTGCCGACGAGTTGTCTCTCGCTGAGGGGGACTGCTTTACAATCACCAGATGGGGATTTAACGGATGAAACTGAAAAACACCTTGGGCTTGGCCATTGGTACTATTGTTGCCGCAACTTCGTTCGGCGCTCTGGCACAAGGCCAAGGCGCAGTCGAAATCGAAGGCTTCGCCAAGAAAGAACAGTACGACAGCGCTCGTAACTTCAAAAACGACGGCAACCTGTTCGGCGGTTCTGTTGGCTACTTCCTGACCGACGACGTTGAATTGCGTCTGGGCTATGACGAAGTGCACAACGTCCGTAGCGACGACGGCAAGAACATCAAGGGCGCTGATACCGCTCTGGACGCTCTTTACCACTTCAACAACCCGGGCGACATGCTGCGTCCGTACGTCTCGGCTGGTTTCTCCGATCAGAGCATCGGTCAGAACGGCAGCGGCGGTCGTAACCGCTCCACCTTCGCCAACATCGGCGGCGGTGCCAAGCTGTACTTCACTGACAACTTCTATGCCCGTGCTGGCGTTGAAGCTCAGTACAACATCGACCAGGGCGACACCGAGTGGGCGCCAAGCGTCGGTATCGGTGTGAACTTCGGCGGCGGTTCGAAGAAAGTTGAAGCAGCACCGGCTCCAGTAGCTGAAGTGTGCTCCGACAGCGACAACGACGGCGTTTGCGACAACGTTGACAAGTGCCCTGACACCCCAGCAAACGTGACTGTCGACGCTAACGGCTGCCCAGCTGTTGCTGAAGTCGTACGCGTTGAGCTGGACGTTAAATTCGACTTCAACAAGTCGGTTGTGAAGCCAAACAGCTACGGCGACATCAAGAACCTGGCTGACTTCATGAAGCAGTACCCACAGACCACCACCACTGTTGAAGGTCACACTGACTCCGTCGGTCCTGACGCTTACAACCAGAAGCTGTCCGAGCGTCGTGCAAACGCCGTTAAGCAAGTTCTGGTTAACCAGTACGGTGTTGGCGCTAACCGCGTAAACTCGGTTGGCTACGGTGAAACCCGCCCAGTTGCTGACAACGCAACTGACGCTGGCCGCGCTGTAAACCGTCGCGTAGAAGCACAAGTAGAAGCCCAAGCTAAGTAATTAGCCTCGCTTCACGAAAAACCCGGCTCAGGCCGGGTTTTTCTTTGCCTGCGATTTGACCCCGGTGATCCTCCTTGATTTGCGGTCTGGCTGTCTAAGCGAAAAAAACGGATGAATCTGGATCCATCTAAGCGAGTACCCTTGACAGACTAAGCCCTCATTAGCGTTTGAGTAGCAACACCCACAACACCAGATTGAACAGCAGCGACACCAAGGCAACTGTGCGCCAGACTTTAAGCGGCTCACGCTCCAGCAGTGGGATTGTCCGTTTATTCAGCGGCGAGAGTTCGCCCTGTTGAAAGTGCACGAGCCAGTGCTCGGCGGTCTCGAAGCGCTTCAGCGGATCAGCCAGCAGGGCACGCTCTAGATGCTGTTCCAGCCAGTCCGGGACATCCGGGCGGTAACGGCTCACCGGCAGCGGATTGCCGAAGCGGCGGCGCTGGAAGGGCTCGATCTCGCCGTAGGGATAGTGGCCGGTGAGCAGGAAGTACAGCGTGACGCTGGCGCCATACAGATCAAAGCCCGGGCTGGGTTCTGCACCTTCGAAGGCTTCAGGGGCCATGTAGCTGGGCGTGCCGGGCACGTCGCCGTTTTGATCCACTGAGAGACCTGGGCTGTAGGCGAGCCCGAAATCCAGAATGCGTAAACCTCCTGCTTTCTCAAGCAGCAGATTTTCCGGCTTGATGTCACGGTGAATGATGTTGCGACGGTGCAGCAGACCGACGGCAGCGATCAGTTCCCGGGCCAGACTCAGCCACGGCGACAGCGCCATCGGCCCTTCCTGATCGAAGATGTCAGCCAGGGTCTGGCCGGAGTACTCACGCATCACGTAATACAGATGCTGGCGCTGGCCAAGGGGGTGCAGCTCTGGAAAGAAGCGACCCGCGACGCGACGCAAGAACCACTCTTCCAGCAACAGGGCCTGCGCCGCGCCGGCCTCCTCAAGGCGCGAGGGCGGCAGCGTCTTCAATAACCACTGTTGCTGTTGGTTGTCGCGTACGCGATACAGAAGGGACTGTCGCGAGTCGCTCAAACGCGCCTCGACCTGCCAGCCTTCAAAGGTCTGGCCTGCTTTGAGAAGGGCTGGCACAGGCCATTGCTGAAGTTGCAGCAGCGTTTCGCCCAGGCTGTCCGAGCCCAACTGATCGACCTGTACTAGCAAAGCGCTTGCGTTATCGGCGCTGCCCGAAAGATGCGCGGCGTTGACCAGCGTTCGGACAGCCGTATCCAGATCTGCCTGCTCGTTGAGAATCGAGCCGATTCGGTCATCGCCCAACGTTGCCCACACGCCATCGCTGACCAGCAACAAACGCTCGCCTTGGCGCAGCTCGCCGTCCAGGTAATCCATGACCACGTATTGATCCAGACCCAGCGCGCGTTTCAGCACGTGCTGCATGTCCGGCTGTTCCCAGACGTGGTCCTGGCTGACTCGCTGGAGCAGGCCTGAGTGCCAGCGATACACACGACAGTCGCCGACGTGGGCGAGGGTGAAGCGGCGCCCGCGCAGGACCAGCGCACTGAGGGTGGTCAACAAGCCGTTGGCCAGCAGCCAGCGGTTTTGCGCCAGCAGCAGGCGGTCGAGGGCCTGTGCGACGCTCCAGGTTTCCGGCGTCGCGTAGTAATCCATGGCTAATGCCTGCAGCGTGGCCCGGGATGCCAGTCCGCCGTCCGCGCATTGACTGACGCCGTCTGCGAGGGCGAACAGATAACCCTTGCTGGCGGCCAGCGCCGGGGCAGGAGTTACTACGCGTATGGCGTCCTGATTCTCCGTCCGCGGGCCGGTGGCGCTGAGTTCGGCGACGCGCAGTTGCAAGCCCGTGTTAAGGGGCGCGACCGGCGTCAGCGGCGGATTAACACTCAAGGTCTAGACGCGGGCGGCGGTGACAGCGGCCGAGCCCCAGGTGGTTCTCCAGCGACGCTTGACGTTCATCAAGCCGAACCAGGCCAGCACGCCGAGGAACGCGAACAGCCAAAGGCCCAGTTGGTACTCGCCGGTGTTTTGCTTGATCGCGCCGAGCCCGGCGGCGAGCAGGAAGCCACCGATGCCACCGGCCATGCCGATCAGGCCGGTCATCACGCCGATCTCTTTGCGAAAGCGTTGCGGCACCAACTGGAAGACCGCGCCGTTACCGGCCCCGAGGCCGAGCATGGCGGCGACGAACAGCGCCAGTGCCGCCCAGGAGCTGGGCAGGTTGAAGCCGACGGCGGCGATGCAGATCGCGGCGACGGCGTACATGCCGGACAGCGTGCGGATCCCGCCGAAGCGATCGGCGAGGGCGCCGCCCAGTGGCCGCATCATGCTGCCGCCGAAGACGCAGGCGGCGGTGTAATAACCCGCGGTCACCGGGCTCAGGCCGTATTGATCGTTGAAATAGCCGGGCAGGGCGCTGGCCAGGCCGATGAAGCCGCCGAAGGTCACGCTGTAGAAGAACATGAACCACCAGCTGTCGCGGTCGCCCAGGGCTTTGAAATAGTCAGCCATGGATTTGGCCTTGGGGCGTTCCGGGGCGTTTTTTGCCATGAGCGAGAAAGCGATGAGGGTCAGCAGCAGCGGCGCCACGGCAAAGCCGAATACGTTGTTCCAGCCGAAGCTGGCCGCGAGGACTGGCGCGATCAGTGCCGCGAACACAGTGCCGGAGTTGCCGGCGCCGGCGATGCCCATGGCTTTGCCTTGGTGCTGGGGCGGGTACCATTGCGAGGCCAGCGGCAGTGCCACGGCGAAGGACGCGCCGGCCATGCCAAGGAACACGCCGAGCAGAAGCGCTTGTTCATAGCTGTGAATGCCCAGTTGCCAGGCGCCCAGCAGCGCGGCTATGACGATGACCTGACCGATGATCCCGGCGGTCTTCGGCGACAGCTGATCGGCGAGCATGCCCATGATGAAGCGTAGAAACGCACCCGCGAGAATCGGCGTGGCGACCATCAGGCCGCGCTGCTGGGTGGTCAGGTGCAGGTCGGCGGCAATCTGCACCGCCATCGGACCGAGCAGGTACCAGACCATGAAGCTCAGGTCGAAATACAGGAACGCTGCGAACAGTGTCGGTTTATGGCCGGCTTTCCAGAAACTCGTGTTCATCTAACACCTCATCTGCAGGGATTCGTGTTCGGTGGAGGTGTTGCTCGCACCGCTACGGGTCAGGTCATGCAGGCGAAGCACCAGACCGGCGCTCCACCCGCCCCGGTGTGTCCAGGGCAAAAACGAAAAAACGCCGCAGCCCTGTGCGCTTTCGCGAAGGGGTGCGACGTCTTTGTCGTGAGTGGGCAACCGCCGTTGGCTACCTGTGGTTTCTATCTAGCAATCCGTGGGCCAGATGATGGCTTTTTTCTACAAGCCACGATGATCTCCTTGCTCGTACCTGTGTTGCCCATTGACCGGGACACGGCCTGTAGGAGCCGGCTTGCTGGTGAATACAGCGTGTCAGTCGACATGTGAAGAGCTGACAGACCGTGTTCGTCTGATCGCGGCCCGCAGCAAGCGTGCTCCTACGGTGGACTGGCGTCAAACGAGCAATTGGCGTCGGCCACTCAACCTGTAGGAGCGCGCTTGCCCGCGAAGGCAGGGTGTCAGGCGATGGGTTCGTCACAGGCATACCGCGTTCGCGGGCAAGCGCACTCCTACAGTGGATCTCGGCAAGGCACCCTACCTTCGGGATGACCAAAGCCTGCGGATGCTGGCTTGCTGGCGAAGGCAGTTGGGCAGTTGGGCAGTGGGTCAGCGGCTCAGTCGTCAGCTGACACAATGGGTTCGTCCGATCCCGGCCCGCAGCAAGCCGGCTCATGCAGTGGACTGGCGTCAAGCGAGCAAATGGCGTCGGCCACTCAACCTGTAGGAGCGCGCTTGCCCGCGAAGGCAGGGTGTCAGGCGATGGGTTCGTCACAGGCATACCGCGTTCGCGGGCAAGCGCGCTCCTACAGTGGATCTCGGCAAGGCACCCTACCTTCGGGATGACCAAAGCCCGCAGATACCGGCTTGCTGGCGAATGCAGGGTGTCAGTCGACATGTGAAGAGCTGACAGACCGTGTTCGTCTGATCGAGGCCCGCAGCAAGCCGGCTTCTACAGTGGGCATGCGTCAAACGAGCAATTGGCGTCGGCCACTCAACCTGTAGGAGCGCGCTTGCCCGCGAAGGCAGGGTGTCAGGCGATGGGTTCGTCACGGGCACACCTCATTCGCGGGCAAGCGCGCTGCTACAGTGGATCTTGGTAAAGCCCCCAACTTTCGACATACCCAAAGCCGGTATCTACAGAGAGAGTGGGTGTAGCCCGTCATGCCGAGGTCGTCCGGGCCTGGATGCGCTCAGCCCAACAGCTCACTCATCGCAATGATCTGCTCGGCCACCTGAATCAGCTTCTGCTGCCGGCTCATGGCCTGGCGTCGCATCAGGGTGTAGGCGTCTTCCTCGTTGCACTGCTTCATCTTCATCAACAGCCCCTTGGCCGTTTCGATGCGCTTGCGTTCGGCCAGTTGTTGATCGCGGGCATGCAGTTGCGCGCGCAGGTCCTGATCGGTTTCGAAGCGGGCCATGGCGACGTCGAGAATCGGCTGCAGGCGCTGTGCGTGGATACCCTCGACGATGTAGGCGCTGACCCCGGACTTGATCGCCTGACGCATCACGACGGGATCGTGCTCATCGGTGAACATCACGATCGGGCGCGGCAGATCCCGGGTCACCAGCACCACTTGCTCCAGCACATCACGGCCGGGCGATTCGGTGTCGATGAGGATCACGTCCGGGCGCACGGCCTGGACCCGTGCGGGCAGGTCGATGATCAGACCGGATTCGTCGATGACCTCGAAACCGGCTTCGGTCAGCGCCGCTTTCAGCCGACCGACCTTTTTGGGGGTGTCGTTGATCAGCAGGATGCGCAGCATGTCGGCGTCTCCTCAGCGATCAGCATGAACAAGGGCGGCATCGGCCAGCGCGTGCAGCTTGAAGCTGCGGGCGTACCGCGCCGGATCGCTGCCGTCCCAGATTTTGCCGTCGATCAACTGGCTGCTGCGCATCGGCGCCGGCGGCACGGCGATGCCCAGCGCTTCAGCGGCCTCTCGGTAAAGGCCGAGCTGCTGGACGCTGCGGGCGACACCCAGATAGTCCGGGTCTTCGCGCAGCAAGCCCCAGCGGCGGAACTGGGTCATGAACCACATGCCGTCGGACAGCCAGGGCATGTTCACCTCACCGTCGCCGTGGAAGCGGATGGCGTGATGGTCGTGCCATCGGTTGCCGAGTCCGTCATCGTACTCGCCCAGCAGCCGCGATTCGATGGCGCCGACGGGTGCGTTGACGTATTCGGCGGCGCTGAGCAACTGCGCGGTGCTGCGCCGGTTGTCAGCGCTCTCTTCGATGAAGCGGCTGGCCTCAAGCACGGCCATCACCAGCGCCCGCGCCGTGTTCGGGTACTGCTCGGCGAATTCCAGGCTGCACGCCAACACCTTTTCCGGGTGATCCGGCCAGATGGCCTGGGACGTCGCCAGGGTGAAGCCCAGGTTCTGCTGAACGGCACTGGCACCCCACGGCTCGCCGACGCAAAAGCCGTCGATACGCCCGGCCTGCAAGTGCTCGACCATTTGCGGCGGCGGCACCACCACGCTGTCGACGTCGCGCAACGGGTGAATGCCTTGACTCGCGAGCCAGTAATACAACCACAGGGCGTGATTGCCGGTGGGAAAGGTCTGGGCGAAAGTCAGTTTTGAGTCGCTTTGGTGCGTGCGCCGGTCGAGTGCATCAGGAGTGGTCACGCCCGCGTCCTGCAGCGACCGCGACAGGTTGATGCTCTGGCCGTTCTGGTTCAGCCCCATCAGCACCGCCATGTGCTTCGCCGGCCCGGCCAGCCCCAGTTGCACGGCGTAGACCAGGCCGTACAGGCTGTGGGCGGCGTGCAATTCGCCGCTGACCAGTTTGTCGCGCAGGTTGGCCCACGATGACTGCCGGTGCAGGTTGATGTTCAAGCCATAGGGCTGGGCGAAGCCCTGGGTCGCGGCGACGATCAACGAGGCGCTGTCGGTGAGCGCCATGAATCCGAGGTCGACGCTGCTGAGTTCTGGTGCATCGCTGCCGTTGACCCAGGCCAGCGAAGGGTTGAGCGTGTCAGTCATGGTTGCCATTCCGCGTGGAGGCCGAAGCGCTAGTAAGCGCTGCCGATCGTCCAAAAAAAACGCCGCCTCGCCCAGATTGAACCGGGGCGACAGCGACGTCATTGTCCTGTGTCTCGCTCCGCCGTTGGATCGAGTCGATACAGGAGACTAAGCAAGCCATATGCCAGCGCGAGTCGAGGTTGTAAGCAAAGTTCTCGACATGCCTCGCGCTTCGCCCGCAGCGGCGTTTATAATCCGCCGCTGATCCCAGCCGCAATCGAGCCGCCCCCGCCCATGTATAACCTGGCCCGCCAGTTACTGTTCAAACTCTCCCCGGAAACCTCCCACGATCTGTCCATCGACCTGATCGGAGCGGGCGGGCGTCTGGGGCTCAATGGCCTGTTCAACAAGGCGCCGATGCAGCTGCCGGTGACCGTCATGGGCCTGCGCTTCCCCAACCCGGTCGGGCTGGCGGCGGGGCTGGACAAGAACGGCGCGGCCATCGACGGCTTCGCCCAGTTGGGCTTCGGTTTCGTCGAGATCGGCACCGTCACGCCGCGCCCGCAACCGGGCAATCCGAAACCGCGCGTTTTCCGCCTGCCCCACGCCGAAGCCATCATCAACCGCATGGGCTTCAACAACCTGGGCGTCGACAATCTGGTCAGCCGGGTGCAAGCCGCGCAGTACAAAGGCGTGCTGGGCATCAACATCGGCAAGAACGTCGACACGCCCGTTGAGCGCGCCGTGGATGACTACCTCATCTGCCTGGACAAGGTGTACGCCCACGCCAGTTACATCACCGTCAACGTCAGCTCGCCCAACACCCCGGGCCTGCGCAGCCTGCAATTCGGCGATTCACTCAAGCAGTTGCTTGAAGCCTTGCGCTTGCGTCAGGAAGCCTTGACGCAGCTTCACGGCAAGCGCGTGCCGCTGGCGATCAAGATTGCCCCGGACATGAGCGATGAGGAAACGGTATTGGTCGCCAGCGCCCTGCTGGAGTCGGGTATGGACGCGGTGATCGCGACCAACACCACCCTCAGCCGTCAGGGCGTTGAAGGGTTGCCCCACGGCGACGAAGCCGGCGGGCTGTCGGGCGCTCCGGTGCGCGAGCAGAGCACGCACATCGTCAAGGTGCTGGCCGGTGAGTTGGGCGGGCGGTTGCCGATCATTGCTGCCGGCGGCATTACCGAGGGCAAGCACGCGGCCGAGAAGATCGCGGCGGGGGCGAGCCTTGTGCAGATTTATTCCGGGTTCATTTACAAGGGCCCGGCGCTGATCCGCGAATCGGTGGACGCGATCGCGTCAATGTCCCGCTGATCATCCAGCTTCATCCAGACGAAAAGAGGGGTTCCGAATGGAACCCCTCTTGGGCGTTAGCCCGCCGCCCGGGTGGGGCGTGCGTGGTCATGGTGGAGCGATCAGGAATGTCGAAGAAGCTTTAGGTCAGGCTGTAACGTGAGGGTGGCGTCAGCCGACCGCATGAAGTTCGTTGAGTCTGTGAATGCCCGCAGTGCCGGTCATACCGTCCCAATTGTCGCCGCGTCCTTCTCGCCAGCCATTGATCCAGGCTTGACGCACTGACGGTAGAGTAAAGGGGCAAAGCTCACGGGATTTACCGGATACGCCAAATTGGTATCCGCGCGAAAATGCTCTTTCCATCGGATCACGCTTAAGTCTTCTCATAGGGTGTTGCCCTCGTTTGTTGACTGTAATGTCCTTGGAGACCTCAGGTTGAGGTCCGGCAGAAAATTTTCTGCCGTTAGCGGCCCGCTGCCGGCGTCGCGGGCTTGATGCCACCGCCGTTGCGGCGATGACCTTGGGTGATTTCTAACCAATGAAAGATGCGCTGTGAATGATCGTTTTGTCATAAGAACGTAACCATTCAGGCATTACGACCATAAGCATCCACTCGTTTGACAAGTGTTTTTCGAGGGGACCCCTTTCTACCGGGGCTTTCCCGTGGCAGTGCAAGTGTTTCGCAATTGAGAGTGCTGGCCGTTTGCAGTCAGCGGAAAAACGACGAAGGGTCAGCGATGTGACTTTTTATTGCAGCCACCGTCGTGCTGAATAGTGGTTTTTTAACCTCAAAACGTCGGTGCTCATGCGCTGGCGGACCGTCGCACTCGAAATGTATCGGTGCGAGGGACAGGCACAAACTGTGTGCCGCGCAGGCGTCCTCCTTGAAAGGCGTCTGTTGGAATCGGGCCGGACAATGCGTTGTCCGGCCGCTATAGCCCAAGGCTCTGGAATACTCATGTCGGACCGTTACGAACTTTTCCTCACCTGCCCAAAAGGCCTCGAAGGCTTGTTGGCTGAGGAAGCCACCGCCCTTGGTCTCGAGGAAACCCGCGAACACACGTCCGCCATCCGCGGCACCGCCGACATGGAAACCGCCTACCGGCTGTGTCTGTGGTCGCGTCTGGCCAATCGGGTGCTGCTGGTGCTCAAGCGTTTCCCGATGAAGGACGCCGAGGACCTTTACCACGGCGTGCACGACATCGAGTGGGCTGACCATCTGGAAGCGGAAGGTTCGCTGGCCGTCGAGTTCAGCGGCCATGGTTCGGGGATCGACAACACCCACTTTGGCGCCTTGAAGGTCAAGGACGGCATCGTTGACCGGCTGCGCACGGCTGACGGCTTACGTCCATCGGTCGACAAGCTCAACCCGGACCTGCGCGTGCACCTGCGTCTGGACCGGGGCGAAGCGATTCTGTCCCTGGACCTGTCCGGCCACAGCCTGCACCAGCGCGGCTACCGTCTGCAGCAGGGCGCCGCGCCGCTCAAGGAAAACCTGGCCGCCGCGATCCTGATCCGTTCGGGCTGGCCGCGCATTGCCGCTGAAGGCGGCGCGCTGGCTGACCCGATGTGCGGCGTGGGCACTTTCCTGGTCGAAGCAGCGATGATTGCTGCCGACATCGCGCCCAACCTCAAGCGTGAGCGCTGGGGTTTCTCCGCCTGGCTGGGGCACGTGCCGGCGATCTGGCGCAAGCTGCATGACGAAGCGCTGGAACGCGCCCAAGCGGGCCTGGCCAAGCCGCCGCTGTGGATTCGCGGTTACGAAGCCGATCCGCGCCTGATTCAGCCAGGCCGCAACAACGTCGAACGCGCCGGCCTGAGCGAGTGGATCAAGATTTACCAGGGTGAAGTGGCGACCTTCGAGCCGCGTCCCGACCAGAATCAGACCGGTCTGGTCATCTGCAACCCGCCGTACGGCGAGCGTCTCGGTGACGAAGCCAGCCTGTTGTACCTCTATCAGAACCTCGGCGAGCGCCTGCGTCAGGCCTGCCTGAACTGGGAAGCGGCGGTGTTCACCGGTGCGCCTGATCTGGGCAAGCGCATGGGCATTCGCAGCCACAAGCAATACGCGTTCTGGAACGGCGCACTGCCGTGCAAGCTGTTGTTGATCAAAGTGCTGCCGGATCAGTTCGTCACCGGCGAGCGTCGCACCCCGGAGCAACGTCAGGCCGAGCGCGAGCAAGCCGCTTACGATCAGGCGCCGGACGAGCCGCAAGAGCGTCAGTACAACAAGAATGGCAACCCGATCAAGCCGACCCCGGCCCCTGCACCGGTCATCGAGCAACCGCGCCTGAGCGAAGGCGGGCAGATGTTCGCCAATCGCCTGCAGAAGAACCTCAAGGCGCTGGGTAAGTGGGTCAAGCGTGAAGGCATCGACTGCTACCGCGTCTACGATGCGGACATGCCCGAGTACGCCATGGCCATCGACCTGTACCACGATTGGGTCCATGTTCAGGAATACGTCGCACCGAAGTCCATCGACCCGGAAAAAGCCTCGATCCGCATGTTCGACGCCCTGGCGGCCATCCCCCAGGCGCTGGGCATCGACAAGAACCGCGTGGTGGTCAAGCGCCGCGAGCGTCAGAGCGGCACCAAGCAGTACGAGCGTCAGAGCGCCCAGGGCAAGTTCAACGAGGTCAACGAAGGCGGCGTGAAGCTGCTGGTCAACCTCACCGATTACCTGGACACCGGTCTGTTCCTCGATCACCGGCCGATGCGCATGCGTATTCAGCGCGAAGCGGCGGGCAAGCGTTTCCTCAACCTCTACTGCTACACCGCGACCGCCAGCGTGCACGCAGCCAAAGGCGGCGCGCGCAGCACCACCAGCGTCGATTTGTCGAAAACCTACCTGGACTGGGCGCGTCGCAACCTGTCGCTGAACGGCTTCTCGGACAAGAACCGTCTGGAGCAGGGCGACGTGATGGTGTGGCTGGAGGCCAGTCGCGATGAGTACGACCTGATCTTCATCGACCCGCCGACCTTCTCCAACTCCAAGCGCATGGAAGGCGTGTTCGACGTGCAGCGCGATCAGGTCCAACTGATCGACCTGGCCATGGCGCGCCTGGCACCGGGCGGCGTACTGTATTTCTCCAACAACTTCCGCAAATTCCAGCTCGAAGAGACGCTGGTTGAGCGTTACGCGGTGGAAGAAATCACCCAGCACACGGTCGATCCGGACTTTGCCCGCAACGGCAAGATCCACCGCGCCTGGAAAATCACCGCGCGTTAAGGGCGGTTGCCAGGCTGCCGCGTCGGGATAGCTGACGCGTCAGCCTGGGTTTTCCGAAACCGACGGCCTATTGGGTCACGCCCAAGGGCCCCGCATCCCTTGATCAGCGCTGCACCGCCACGCACTTGATTTCCACCAGCAGGCCTGGCTTTGCAAGGTCGCTGACACCCAGGCATGTCCATGCGCAGGTGCCTCGGGGGAAGACGCGGTCTTTCACTGCCCTGAACATGGGCATGTGACTGTGCAGATCGATGTGGTAGGTCGTCAGGTCAACCACGTCTTCGAAGGTGCATCCTCCCGCCGCCAGTACCAGTCGCAGGTTTTCCCATGCGGCGAGAAATTGCTGCTCCGGGTCTTCGATAACGGCCAGCTCATGGGTGCGACCGACCTGGCCGGCGCAGTACAGCGTCTTGCCGACCTTGACGGCAGGGGCATAGCCCGCACGCTCGGCGAGTAGACGCATTTCGTCCGGGACGATGAGTTGACGGTCGGTCATGGGAGTGGAGGCCTTGAATGCTGTTGGAGGGACACGCTATCTCAGGTGGCTGATGTTGGGGGTAAAACTTTCCGCGCCTGCTTGCTCGGCACTCCAGGATAAATCACACTCTGGCCGACAGGTAATGATCATCAGTAAAGGGTGAGTCCATTTGTTGAGGCAACGGAATGCGTAAATCCAGAGTCATCATAATAGCCACCCTGTCAGGGCTGATAGGGGCTGTTCTGCCTATGATAGCGATGGCTTATATTTCTTGGGAAAGGGCACTGGCCAAAGAAAGAACTCATTTGGAAACCTACTCCGAGCGAGCACTAAAAAACATAAGCTTGTCATTGCAACAAGGACTCAAGGTTATATCGGACATGGAGGGCTGGGCGGGAGTGCCGTGCTCTCCCGAGCATATTTCGTTAATGCAAAAAACGACCGTGAATACCCGTGCGGTGGAAGAAATTGATTATCTTGAACAAGGGTTGCTTGGCTGCACATCATGGGGGAATACGTCGATACTGTCTGGATCGACGACGTCGACATACACCGATGCGAGAGGCTACAAGATCAATGTTCGCCTCATCCCGAGGGACCAGGGGATTCAGCCGATTACGATCATCCACCGTGGCGCCTACAACGTCCTTATCAATGCAGGAAGGCTGAGCGACATCATTCTCGATGATCGAATGCAGCTCGGTGTTTTTTACCAAGGCCAATTGGTTAATATTTCTCAGGGAGCGGATGAACAGACGATATCCCGACTTGTATCCAGTCAAGATCGAAATAATAAAGACTATCTCTATGCGGTTTCCACTCAGGACGACTGGTCCGCGCTTGTGATGGAGCCCATAAAAAGCGTCGACACAAGCTTCTACAGCGAGCTGGCGTGGATGCTGCCCATCGGCATAGGTATCGGCTTCGTCGTCGTATTATCTGTCATCCGAATCATGCGAATCAGACTCTCGCCGACGGCGGAGATGCAGATCGCAATTGCTCAGCGGGAGTTCACTGTTCACTATCAACCCATCATTGATCTTGAAACAGAAGCCTGTACGGGGGCCGAAGCGTTGGTCCGATGGGTGAGACCAGACGGAACGGTTGTCTCACCTGATCAATTCATTCCGCTGGCTGAAGAAACAGGGCTTATTCTCCCCATAACTGACCACGTCATCTATGGCGTCGTCAGAGACATGGCGCAACTTCTGCGAGATGACCGTAACCTTCATGTGGCCATTAACATAGGTGCAGAAGATCTAAAATCCGGGCGTTTTCTTGACACGCTTGATCATGCATTGAAAGGCTCGATGATTCACAACAGTCAAATATGGATAGAGGCAACTGAGCGAGGCTTCATCGATGTTGAGTCAGCCGTTATAACGCTTGAAAAGGCTCGGGGGCTAGGGTTCAAGATTGCAAACGATGACTTTGGTACGGGGTACTCCAGTTTGCAATACCTTGAGCGTTTGCCTGTCAATGTGCTCAAGATAGATAAATCTTTCGTGGACGCTATCGATAAATCTTCAGCGTCCAGCTCGGTGGTGACGCATATTATTGCTATGGCTAAAACACTCGGTCTGGAAATGGTTGCCGAGGGCATCGAGAGCCCACATCAGGCAGATTACCTGCGAGCGTATCAGGTGGATTACGCTCAAGGTTGGCTCTACTCGAAAGCATTGCCCGCGCATGATTTTTTAAACTTCATCAATGCCCAAAAAAGCCGCTAGGCGATCTCCGCGCGTTCAACAAAACGAATCCCTATGACAAACCTCGTGATGTGTGCTGCTCAATACTGCTCGGTCGCCGGTGACATCAACGTCAACATCGACCGGCATCTTCACATCATGCGCCGCGCGGTCGAGCATGGCGTTCAGTTTCTGCTGTTCCCCGAGTTGTCCTTGACCGGCTATGAGCCGACCCTTGCGCGCGCACTCGCTCAGACACCTGACGCCGAATGTTTGCAACCGCTGCGTGAGCTCGCGGCGCAGTCCGGGATGACCACGGTGGTGGGGCTGCCACTGCGGCAACCGGGCAGCGAAAACATTCTGATGGGTGCACTGGTGCTGGCCGCCGACGGCTCGCAGTCGGTCTACACCAAGCAGCATCTTCACCCGGGTGAGGAGGCGGTGTTCAGTGCCGGCGAGGGCGGCGCGCTGGTGGATATCGGCGCCGAGCAGATTGCGCTGTCAGTCTGTGCCGACGTTACCCAAGCCAGCCACGCCCAGGCAGCTGCGCAAGCAGGCGCCGACGTGTACGCCAGCAGCGTGTTGATCAGTCACGAGGGATACGCACGGGATACGGCATTGCTGCAGGGCTATGCCAGTGCGCATTCGATGGGCGTGTTGATGGCCAACCATGGCGGACCGTCAGGAGGCTGGGCCTGCGCGGGGCGCAGCGCGTTCTGGTCAGCCGGTGGCCGGTTGGTCGTCAGCGCACCGGGTACGGGCGACTGCCTGGTCATCGCCCGTCGACGTCAAGGCGTGTGGCAGGGCGAGGTGGTCGACTGCCTCGAATGGCAGTGATTTATCCGCGACTGGGCGGGCATTGGCTGCTGGCGCGTTTTTTCAGCGCGGCCGGGAAACGGTAAGAGGCAATCGGTTCACCGGCAATCCGCTTGAGCAGGGTCTCCACCGCTCTTACGCCTTGGGCGTGCATGCTGGTGCTGATGCTGGTCAGTTGCAGGTGTTCGGCAAGGGGCGTGTCGTTGTAGCCGACCACGGCGATGTCGCGCCCGGCCATCAGCCCGCGTGCGCGCAGTGCGCCGAACAGGCCGATGGCGAGGAAGTCGTTGACGGCGAAAATAGCCGTGGGCGGCTGAGGGTGTGACAGCAATCGTTCCCCGGTGACGAAGCCGGTGTGGGTGTCGAAGTGGCCCGTGATGATGCGCTCCGCTGCAATGTCCACGCCCTGCTCGCGATAGAACGCCACGAAACTCGCTGTGCGCTCCCGCGCGTTGCTGCTGTACGGCTCACCGGCGATCACCGCCACGCGGGTGTGGCCCTGGGCAAACAGATGCTCGGCGGCCAGGCGACCGCCCATTTCGTCATCCGAGGTCACGGAGCAATGATGCCCACGCCGGCGACTGACCAGCACGAACGGCACCTGACGCGCTTCCAGCTCTTCGAGAAACCCCGGTTCGTCTGTCGTGTGCACGTCACTGATGATCAGGCCGGTGACGTTGCGCGCGAGCGCACGTTCGCCCCGTTCGCGCTGGCGCTCGGGGAGGTCCAGGGTGTTGGCGACGAAGGATGTGTAACCCATCGCGCTCGCGGCTTCGTCGATGCCCTCATAGACCGTGGCCAGCACGATGTCTGAGAGCCGGGGCACCAGCACGCCGATTTCGCGGCTGTGACGCGTCTTCAGGGTTCGCGCGTGGGTGTTGGGCTGGTAATCGAGACTGGCCGCCAGCGCCCGGATGCGTTCGATGGTCTCTTTGGACGCCGCGCGGCCGGCATGGTCGAGGGTACCGTTGAGCACCCGCGAGACGGTTGAGACATGAATGTCGAGTTGCTGGGCGATACCGCGAAGCGTGGCCGGACGTCGGTTCATGGGCATGCCTGAAAGTGCGGATGAGCAGGGCGCGATGCTCGCATCATGGGGCCCCGTTGCACAGGGCCGGCGGCGTGCTCGCACGAACGCGCGGCGGTTGCGCCACGATGAAGCGTTGCGTACCAAAAGATCGCACGGCCCGCCGGCCAACACTACCCAAACGTTTGGGTGAAAACCGCGACGGTTTTTATCACGCGTTCAACCCACTGAATTCCATCGGATTAATTCATTTTCGGGCCCCTGCCGCCGGGCCGTGCAAAAAAGTTGGTATGAGCATTGCGTTGGGCCTGTCAGCACTCCTCACTACGGATGGGACACTTGCCATGACGCTTGCTTCAGTTACCCGCGCTCGAAGACTTACCCGGCTGGCTCTGGCCTGTTCGGTTGCCATGGGTGCCTCGTTGCCTTTGATGGCGATGGCCGACAGCACCTTGCGCATCGCCATGACCGCCGCAGACATCCCGTTGACCCACGGTCAGCCTGATCAAGGCTACGAGGGCAACCGGTTTACCGGCATCACGATGTTCGACGCTCTGGTGGAGTGGGACCTGTCGCAAAGTGACAAACCCAGCACGTTGATTCCGGGCCTGGCGACGGAATGGGCGGTGAACCCTGAAGATCACACCCGATGGATTTTCAAGCTGCGCCCTGGTGTGAAGTTTCACGACGGCTCGGCCTTCAACGCCGACGCGGTGGTGTGGAACGTCAACAAGGTCCTCGACAAACAAGCCCCGCAATATGCGCCGGGGCAAATCGGCGTGACGGTGTCGCGGATGCCGACCTTGCGCAGCGCGCGGAAAATCGACGATTTGACGGTGGAGCTGACCACCAGCGAGCCCGATGCCGTCCTGCCCTATAACCTGACCAATCTGTTCATGGCCTCGCCCACGGCCTGGCAAAAGGATTTCGCCGCAGTGCCGGCGGCCACCACCGATCCGGCCGAGCGCTCGAAGCTGGCCTGGACGGCCTTTGCCAGCCACTCGGTGGGCACCGGGCCGTTCAAGATGGACCGCATGGTCCCGCGCCAGGAGCTGGTGCTCGACAAGAATCCGGGTTACTGGGACCCCAAGCGTATTCCCAGGGTTGACCACGTGGTCTTGATTCCGCTGCCCGAGGCCAATGCGCGCACGGCGGCATTGTTGTCCGGTCAAGTGGACTGGATCGAGGCGCCCGCGCCGGACGCCATCGATCAACTCAAGAGCAAGGAATTCAAAATCTACGCCAATGGCCAGCCGCATCTCTGGCCGTGGCAGTTCTCCTTCGCCCCTGGTTCTCCGTGGCTGGACAAACGCGTGCGTCAAGCCGCCAACCTGTGCCTGGACCGAAGTGAATTGAAAGCTTACCTGGGCGGCTTCATGCAGGAAGCCACCGGTATCTACGAGAAGGATTCGCCGTGGTACGGCAACCCCGAGTTCAAGATCCGCTATGACCAGGCGGCGGCACAGAAACTCATGACGGACGCCGGTTTCAGCAAGGATCACCCCGTCAACGTCAAGGTGCTGACCTCAGCCTCTGGCTCCGGGCAGATGCAGCCGCTGCCGATGAACGAATACATCCAGCAAAGCCTCAAGGCCTGCTATTTCAACGTGGACATCGCCGTCACCGAATGGAACACCCTGTTCAGTGGCTGGCGCCTGGGGGCCAAGGATCCGGCAGCACAGGGCGCCAATGCGATCAACGTCAGCGCGGCGGTGATGGACCCCTATTTCGGGATGGTGCGGTTTTCCAGCGAAAAGGCCTTCCCGCCGGTTTCCAACAACTGGGGCTACTTCGCTTCGCCCGAAGTCGAAAAGCTGATCAGCACGGTCCGCAACTCGTTCGATCCGAAGGCCCTGGACGAAGCGTCCGGCAAGTTGCACGCGGCAATTGTCGACGAGGCGCCGTTCCTGTTCGTTGCCCACGACGTCGGCCCGCGGGCGATTTCGCCCAAGGTCACTGGCGTGGTGCAACCGCAAAGCTGGTTCATCGACCTGTCGCTGGTCTCCAAACAGGACTGAGCCACCGGCCGCCCTTGTGATCTCCCTCTGTGAGGAAAGCCCATGCTTGCCTACATCTTTCGCCGCGTCTTGCTGGCGACCCCGATTCTGTTAGGCGTGGCACTGGTGTGTTTCATGCTCGTGCACATGGCGCCCGGCGATCCGCTGGTGTCGGTGATGCCGCCGGACGCCTCTGAAGCGCTGCGTGAGCAGTTGATTCAGGCCTACGGTTTTGACAAGCCTCTGCCGGTGCAATTCGGGCTGTGGGTCTGGCACGCGGTGCAGGGTGACCTGGGCATGTCGATCGCCAGCGGCCGCCCGGTGAGCACCGAGGTGCTGGGTGCGGTGAGCTACTCGTTGCGTCTGGCCGTGCTGGCGACGTTGTTCGGCTTTGTGCTCGGCAGCCTGTTTGGCTTTGTCGGCGGCTACTTTCAGGACAGCTGGCTGGACAAGGTCGCCTCGGCGATTTCAGCGATCGGCGTCAGCGTGCCGCACTACTGGCTGGGCATGCTGATGGTCATCGTATTCTCCTCACAACTGGGGTGGTTGCCTGCCACCGGCGGCGGGCCCATGGGACAGTCGGCCTGGGCGTGGGACTGGGCGCATTTCCAGTTCATGATCCTGCCGGCCATCACCTTGTCCGTGATTCCCACCGGCATCATTGCCCGTACCGTGCGCGCTCAGGTGGCGGAGACCTTGTCGCAGGAGTTCATCATCGGCTTGCGCGCCAAAGGGTTGGGGGAGTGGGGCCTGTTCAAGCACGTGGTGAAAAACGCTGCGCCCACGGCCATGGCGGTGATGGGCCTGCAGATCGGCTATCTGATGGGCGGCTCGATTCTGGTGGAAACCGTCTTCGCCTGGCCCGGCACCGGACTGTTGCTCAATTCGGCGATTTTCCAGCGTGACCTGCCGCTGTTGCAGGGCACCATCTGGGTGCTGGCCTTGTTTTTTGTCGCGCTGAATCTGCTGGTGGACATCCTGCAGACGCTGCTCGATCCACGCATCAAAAGGGGCTGAGCATGAACCTCTCAATGCTGCGACCCGCCGCGCCCGTCATCACGCCCATAGAAAGCTCGCCAGGTTACTGGAGCGAGGTGTTTGGCCGCGTGCGCAGAGACCCGGTGGCCCTGTTGGTGGCGGCGGTCATTCTGGCGCTGCTGATACTGGCGGTGTTCGGCCCCTGGATCGTGCCCGGCGATCCGTTCACCACCTCAATGTTCAAACGCCTCAAGCCCATCGGTACCCAGGGCTTCCCGCTGGGCACCGATGAGCTGGGCCGCGACTTGCTGTCCCGCCTGATGCTGGGCGCACGCTTGTCGCTGTTCATGGGGATCACGCCGGTGATACTGGCCTTTTTGATCGGTGGCGCCATCGGTGTGATTGCCGGCTACTTCGGCGGCTGGCTGAACAGCCTGATCATGCGCACCGTGGACGTGTTCTATGCGTTCCCCTCGGTGCTGCTGGCCATCGCGTTCTCCGGTGCATTGGGCGCAGGCGTCAACAATGCGCTGATCTCATTGACGCTGGTGTTCGTGCCGCAAGTGGCGCGCATCGCCGAGAGTGTCACCACCCAGGTGCGCAACCGCGACTACATCGAAGCGGCGCGCGCCTCGGGCGCCGGGTCATTCACCATCATCCGCACGCAGGTGCTTGGCAACGTGCTGGGGCCGATCTTTGTCTTCACCACCGGCTTGATTTCAGTGTCGATGATCCTCGCTTCGGGCCTGTCATTCCTTGGGCTCGGCGTGACCCCGCCCGAGCCTGAATGGGGCCTGATGCTCAATACCCTGCGCACGGCGATCTACACCCAGCCACTGGTGTCGGCATTGCCCGGCGCGATGATTTTCATCACCTCGATTTCTTTCAACGTGCTCGCCGACCGCTTGCGGGCGGCCATGTCGATCAGGAGCTGACCATGAACCAGCGTGATATTGGTGGCCCCGCGCAGCCACTGCTCAACGTCGAAAAACTGGTCAAGCATTTCCCGGTCAAGGGAGGGCTGGGCAAGCACAGCGTCGTGCGCGCGGTGGATGGCATCCACTTCGTCGTGCACAAGGGCGAGACCCTTGGCGTGGTGGGGGAGTCGGGGTGCGGCAAATCCACCATGGCCCGGCTGTTGATGCAGCTCATCCGCCAGGACAGCGGCGAACTGGTGTTCGACGCCATGACGGTGGGCGGCCATCAGCTGCCCCTGCGCGATTATCGACGCCAGGTGCAAATGGTCTTTCAGGACAGCTATTCGTCGCTCAACCCGCGGCTGACCATGGAGCAGTCTGTAGCCTTCGGGCCGTCGGTGCATGGCGTCAGCCAGCGTGACGCGTTGCAGCGGGCGCGGGATCTGCTCGGCCGTGTGGGACTGGAACCGACCCGTTTTGCCGGGCGTTATGCCCATGAGCTGTCCGGCGGTCAGCGCCAGCGGGTCAACATCGCCCGCGCCCTGGCAGTGGAGCCGCGGCTGGTGATTCTCGATGAAGCCGTGTCGGCGCTGGACAAATCGGTCGAGGCCCAGGTGCTCAACCTGTTGCTGGACCTCAAAGACAGCCTGCACCTGACCTACGTGTTCATCAGCCATGACTTGCACGTGGTGCGTTACCTGTCCGACCGGATCATGGTCATGTACCTGGGGGAGATTGTCGAAATCGGCGCGGCCGAGGCATTGTTCAGCGACGCGCAGCACCCCTATACCCAGGCGCTGCTGACGTCCATGCCCTCGATGAACCCCGCACAGCGAACGCTGGTTTCGCCGCTGTCCGGCGATCCACCCAGCCCTATCGATCCGCCGTCGGGTTGCCGGTTTCATACGCGCTGTCCCCACGCCGAAGCGATCTGCCGTCAGACGGTGCCGCCGCTGGCCCTGACAGCGGCGGGTCATCACGCGGCGTGCCTGATGGTGCAGCCCGGGGCAGGGCACAGCCAGAGTCCTTCGGCGCCACTGATTTATGCAGGAGCCTCGGCATGAGCCAACAGACCATGGTCGCCGTGCGCGACCTCAAAGTGCGCTTCAAACGCGGCGGGCAAACCCTGTCGGCGGTCAACGGCGTCAGCCTCTCCGTCGCCCGGGGCGAAGTGCTGGCCCTGATCGGCGAATCCGGTTCAGGCAAGAGCGTGACGCTGCGGGCCCTGATGCGCCTGCATTCCGAGCGGTCCACGGACATCGAAGGCCACATCGAAATCGCCGGTCAAGACCTCATGGCGTTGTCGCGCAGCCAGTTACAGGCGTTGCGCGGGCCGGTGGCGGCGATGATTTTCCAGGAGCCGTTGCTGGCGCTCGACCCGGTCTACACCATTGGTCAGCAGATCGTCGAAGCGCTGCGTCGGCATCGTCCGATGTCAAGGGCGCAAGCCCGGGCGGCGGCGCTGGAAGCCCTGCGCAGCGTGCGCATTCCCAGCCCGGAACAACGGCTGGACGCCTACCCGCACGAAATGTCAGGCGGCATGCGCCAGCGGGCGATGATTGCCCTGGCGCTGGCGTGTCAGCCTCAGATTCTGCTGGCCGACGAACCCACCACGGCGCTGGACGCCACGGTGCAGATACAAATCCTCATCCTGTTGCGCGAGCTGCAGCAGGCCCTTGGTTTGTCGATCATCTTCGTCACCCACGACATCGGCGCGGCGGTCGAGGTGGCGGACCGGGTCGCGGTGATGTACGGCGGACGCATCGTCGAACAGGCGCCGTTGGCCGAGTTACTGGACAACCCGCAGCACCCCTACACCCGCGTGCTGCTGGGCACGCGGCCCAAGGACGGCCTGCGCAAAGGCGAACGGCTGATCAGCATTCCCGGCGCCCCACCGGATCTGGCCAACCTGCCGGACGGATGCGCCTTCGCCCCGCGTTGCCCACGAGCCAGCGCCGTGTGCAGCCGTGAGGTGCCTGCCATCGAAGATGTCATTCCCGAGCATTCCGTGAGCTGCCATCACTGGAATCAGACGCTTGCCCCACCTCTGAGTGAGTCCCTGTCATGACCGATTCCGCTTTTGCCTTGATGCCTTACCCGGCCGTTGATGTGCCCCATGGGGCCAGTGGCCCGCTGGCCGGCTATACCTTCGCCGCCAAAGACCTTTTCGACGTCGCCGGTTACCCCACCGGCGGCGGCAACCCCCATGTGCTGGCCATATCCGGGATCAAAACCACCACCGCGCCGACGATTCAGCGCCTGCTGGACGCGGGGGCGCAGCTGATCGGCAAGGCCCACACCAACGAAATGGCGTTCTCCATGAGCGGCAAGAACGCCCATTACGGCACGCCACGCAACGGCGCGGCCCACGACCGCATTCCCGGTGGATCGTCCTCGGGGTCGGCGTCGGCGGTGTCCAACCACCTGTGCGACTTTGCCATGGGCAGCGACACCGGCGGTTCCGTGCGCACGCCGGCCAGTTATTGCGGTTTGTTCGGCCTGCGCCCCAGCCACGGACGCCTGTCGCTGGCCAACACCCAGGCCCTGTGTGAAAGCATGGACACCGCCGGGTATTTCACCCGAGACGCTGCGCTGTTCGGCCGCGTGGGCGAGTGCCTGCTGGGCGAGGATCCGGCACCCCTCGGTGACGCGCCGTCTTTTGTGATCAGTGATGCGTTGTTTGCCCTGCTGCCGGAAGCTTCACGCGAAGCGTTGGCGCCTGCCATCGCCGGGATCGAGAGCCTCTACGGACCGCTGCAACAACTGCAAGGTGAGCTGCCGTCGCTGACCGATGCCTATTGGGCCTTTCGCTACATTCAGGGGCGCGAGGCGTGGCAGGCACAAGGCGCGTTCATCGAGCAGAACGGTCTGTGCCTGGGCCCCGACGTGGCCGCCCGTTTCGCCTGGTCCAAAGCCGTCACCGACGCGCAGTACGAGCAGTCGTGCGCCCTGCGTGAGCGCTTCGCTGCGACGTGGACCGAGCTGTTGGGCGATCGGGTACTGGTCATGCCGACCGTCCCGGACATCGCCCCGCTGCTGAGCGCCAAAGACGAGGAGATCGAACAGGCCCGGCAGATTTCACACCACCTGCTGGCCATTTCGGTGCTGTGCCGTACGCCACAGCTGAGTATGCCGCTGGCCATGAAGGACGGCGCGCCGTTGGGTATTTCGCTCATGGGGCCTCGGGGCAGTGACCTGAGCCTGGTGAAACTCGCGGTGCGTATTGCCGGATCACGCCCTTCCTGAAGCGCTGACTGTCTGTTGGAGAAACCCCTATGAACACTGCAATCACCCCGGACGTGTTGGCCTCAAGCCAGCCGCTGATCGACAGCCAGCGACTCTGGCAATCGCTCATGGACCTGGCGCAATTGGGCGCGACGGCCAAAGGCGGCGTCTGCCGTCTGGCGCTGACGGACCTGGATCGCCAGGCCCGGGACCTGTTCGTGAAGTGGTGCGAGGCGGCCGGTTGCACGGTGAGCGTCGATGCCATTGGCAATATCTTCGCCCGTCGGGCAGGCACTGATCCGTCGCGGGCACCGGTCATGACCGGCAGCCACATTGACACCCAACCCACCGGCGGCAAGTTCGACGGCTGTTTTGGTGTCATGGCCGGGCTGGAAGTGATCCGCACCTTGAATGATCTGGGCCTGCAGACGCGGGCGCCGATCGAGGTGGTGGTCTGGACCAACGAAGAAGGCTCGCGCTTCCCGCCGTGCATGATGGGGTCGGGCGTGTTCGCCGGCCAGCTTGATCTGGCCGAGACGCTCGCCAGGCAGGACGAGCAAGGCCTGGTGGTGGGTGAAGAATTGCAGCGCATTGGCTACGCCGGCACCCGCCCGGTGCTTGGCCACCCGGTGGGCGCCTATTTTGAAGCCCACATTGAACAGGGGCCGATTCTGGAAGACCAGCGCAAGACGATCGGCGTGGTCATGGGCTGCCTGGGCCAGAAGTGGTTCGACCTGACGTTGACTGGCGTCGAGGCCCATGCCGGGCCGACGCCGATGTCTCTGCGCAAGGATGCGCTGGTGGGTGCCGCTCACGTGGTGACGGCGGTCAACCGGATTGCCAACGCCAGCCAGCCCCATGCCTGCGGCACCGTTGGTTGCCTGAACATTCATCCGGGTTCGCGCAACGTGATCCCGGGCGAAGTGAAGATGACCATCGATTTTCGTCATCTGCACAGCGATAAATTACAGGCGATGGTCGACGACTTGCAGGCGTCCATCGAGCGGGCGTGCGCCGAAAACGGGCTGACGTTTGAGCTGACACCGACAGCGGATTTTCCGCCGCTGGACTTTGCCACGGAGTGCGTCGACGCCGTGCGTGACGGGGCGCGGGAGTTGGGGCTCAGTCACATGGACATCGTCAGCGGCGCGGGCCATGACGCGATTTTCATCGCTGAACTGGGGCCCGCCGGCATGATTTTCGTGCCCTGCGAAGGCGGCATCAGCCATAACGAAATCGAAAACGCCACCCCGCAGGATCTGGCGGCGGGTTGCGCGGTGCTTTTTCGCGCGATGGTCGGCGCTGCGCAACGGGCCCAGGGCTGGTAAACATCTGTCGAACCCCGGCCAGCCCCCCGCCCTGTTACAGGGCGTCGGGGCGTGCAAACGGTCAAAACCGCAAAATCATGCACCCGTTCAGAGCCTGAAAAACTAAATAACCCACAAATCCAACAAAACCAACATTTGCATGTTGACTCTTTTCGACGCGCTGACTTTAATGCCCAGGCAACCCGGAAATGACCGGTTCAGCTGTCGGAGTCCCCATGATCACTGAGCAAGAACCTTTGCCGATGCCAAGCGTGATTGACGCAGCTGCGCGCATTCGTGAGGGCGCGCTGACGCCGCTGCGCCTGGTCGAAGCCAGCCTTCATTCGGTCAAAACCCACAATCCCACACTGAATGCCTTCGGTGACGTCTACACCGAGGCTGCGCTTGCACACGCGCGCACGCTCACCGAGCAAGCACAGGCCGGCCAGTACTGCGGCGCCTTGCATGGCATTCCGTTCGGCATCAAGGACCTGTTTTCCACCGCCGGCCTGCGTACCACGAAAGGCTCGCTGACCGGCCTGGACCAGGTGCCCGAGCACGACGCGCCGATCATTCGCCGGCTCAAAGCGGCGGGCGCCATCATCCTGGGCAAAACCGCCACCACGGAGTTTGGCTGGACCGGCGCCAGCACTTCGCGGGTGTTCGGCAACGGCCGAAACCCGTGGGACCCGCGACTCACCAGCGGTGGTTCCAGCTCGGGTTCGGCCATCGCAGTGGCCGCCAGAATGGTGCCGGCCACCCTGGGCTCCGACGGCGGCGGGTCGGTTCGAATTCCGGGTGCGTTCTGCGGCGCGTTCGCCCTCAAGGGTTCGTTGGGACGCATCCCGACGTGGCCTTGGTCGGCCACTGAAATGCTCAGCCATGCAGGCCCGATCACCCGTACCGTGCGCGACAGCGCCTTGTTGTTTGACATCTTGTCAGGGCCTGATCCGCTGGATCATCAAGCCTTGCCAGCCCCTCTGGAATCCTATCTGGCGCGCTGCGACCAACCCCTGCGCCCGTTACGCATCGGCTACTGCCCGACGCTGTTCGAAACGCCGGTCGATCCGGTCATCGCGGCAGCCGTCGAGGCGGCGGTCGACCTCGTGGCGCGGGCCCTGCCGGTCAGCATCAAAACGTTGAAGCTTGACTGGCAGGACCCCCTGGCGACGTTCGAAACCCTCTGGGTCGGCGGGCGGGGCATCGCCTACGGCAAGTCCCTGGTCGACCGGATGGACGAGCTGGATCCGGGGTTTGCGACGCTGATCAGGCGTTCGGCCGATTACGACCTCTCGGCTTATCTGAACGCCGTGCAGCAGCGTGCTGCGTTTGCCAATCAGGTCCATGGACTGTTCGAACATTACGACCTGCTGCTGATGCCGACGCTGCCGATTCTCCCGTTCGCGGCAGACGACACGGCACCCCAGGGTTTTCCAGGCCAGGAAGGCGCCGTGCCGTGGGCACGCTGGACGCCGTTTACCTACCCTTTCAACATCACCGGGCATCCAGCGGCGAGCTTGCCGTGCGGCTTCAGCCCCGGTGGCTTGCCCATCGGCCTGCAAGTGGTGGGGCCGCGCTTTGCGGACGCCGACGTGCTGCAGTTCTGCGCAGCCTATGAAGCCCTGGCACCGTGGGATCAACACCTGCCGCCGCTGATTACCTAGTCATCGGCAGGATCGGAGTGGGCTCGCAAGAAGCCCGCCCGGCGCGTCACCTTTTTGCAATTCACTGCCCTTTCACCACGATTCGAGTGAGAGGTTCGCGTGTCCCGATCCATCATTGCCCCAGGTTTTACACGTGACCCGGTCCGGCCCACGCCGCGCCGGCTGTTGTGTGGCGGGCGATCAGGCCTGCGCCACACGGCCGACTGCGGCAGTGTCAGGCCGGGCCAGTACACTGAGGGTTTCACCTTGCAACGGAATGTCTACCCCATGCTCAACCAACCTCGTCTGGACGAAATCATGCGCCTGCTGGCGCAACATCAACGGGTCAAGGCGTCGGACCTTGCCCAGTCGCTGTTCGTGTCCGAAGAAACCATCCGCCGTGACTTCAAGTACCTGGAGGAGGCGGGCAGGTTAAGGCGCATCCACGGAGGGGCGATTCTGCCAAGGCCCAACGAAGAACAGCCGCTTCAGGTGCGCACCCGCATCAAGACCCAGGCCAAGGCGGCCATCGGCGCGCGCGCGGCGCAGTTGGTTCAGGACGGGATGGCGATTTTTCTCGACACCGGCACCTCAACCCTGGCGCTGGCGCAGCAACTGACAGCCTTCAGCCACCTGAAGGTGATCACCAACTCCCTGGACATTGCCCAGTTGATCACCCGCCAGAGCGACAACGCGGTGCTGGTCGCGCCCGGCGATGTGCGGCGCAACGACAACGCGCTGGTGGGCGCCCACACCCTGGAATTTGCCCGTCAGTTTCACTACGACATCGCCTTCATGGGCATCGGGGCGATCGACCTGACCCTGGGGTTCATGGACTACGAAGAGCCTGAGGCGCTGTTGCGCCGTACCCTCGCCGGACACTGTCTGCGCAGTGTGGTGCTGGCCGACGACGCCAAGTTCGGCCACCGGACCTTCATCAATACGCTGCCTTTTGGCGCCATCAATACCGTGGTCACCAATCGCCCGTTGTCCGACGATTTTTCGACCCGTCTGGAGCAAGATAATGTCGAAGTCCTTTACTCCTGAACTGCTCACGCCGAATGCCGCTGACATCGAAGAATTCGATGCGCTGTTCCGGCTCAGTTCCGCGATTGGCGCGACGCCGGCCGGTGGCCTGCATCGGCTGTCTGCGTCGGCAGAAGACGGCCAGGTGCGCGATCTTTTCTGCGACTGGCTGACCGGTCACGGCTTTGACGTTCGCGTCGATGCGGTGGGTAATGTGTTCGGGCTGATCACGTTCGATCCTGCCGCGCCGTATCTCTTGTGCGGCTCCCATCTGGACAGTCAGCCCAGTGCCGGTCGCTTCGATGGCATCTATGGCGTGCTGGCAGGTGCGGTGGCGGTGGCAAGCCTGGCCCGGCAACTGCGTGAGCGCGGCGAGACGCCGGCCTGCAATCTGGCCGTGGTGAACTGGACGAACGAGGAGGGCGCGCGTTTCCAGCCGAGCCTGATTGGCAGCAGTGTGTTCACCGGGGCCATGTCCGTGGAGCAGGCGTTGGCCTGCCGCGACGGCGATGGCGTTTCCCTTGAGCAAGCGCTACGCGGTATCGGCTATCTGGGCGACGCGATGGTCGATTTACCGGTCGCCGGTTACGTCGAAATTCACGTCGAACAGGGACCGGCCCTGGAAGCCCAGGGCCAGGCCATTGGCGTGGTGCGTGAGACGTGGGCTGCGCTGAAAAAACGCGTGCGCTTTGACGGCGAGCAAAACCACACCGGCCCCACGCCGATGGCGGCGCGTCGAGATGCCTTGCTGGCGGCGGCCCATGCCATCACCGCCGTGCGCGCCGAAGTCGAGCGGCACGGCCTGGAGATGCACAGTTCGGTCGGACGCCTGGAGATCTACCCCAACTCGCCCAACGTGGTGCCCTCGCGGGTCTCGCTGCTGGTCGAGTTTCGCTCCCGCGATGTAGAACGCCTCGCCGCTGCCGGTGAGCGGTTTGACGTCACCTTGCAGGACATCGCAGCGAAAACATCCACCGGCTTTGAGGTCGAGAGCAGTGTGCTGCGCGAGCCGGTGAAACTGCATCACGGTTTCGCCGAACTGGCGTACAGCGTCGCCCATGAGCTGGGGCTACCGACGGGCAACAGCATCACCGTCTCAGGGCATGACGCCCTCAGCCTGAACCGCCGATACCCGGCGTGCCTGCTGTTCGTTCCGAGCAGCAACGGCGTCTCCCACAACGAAGCGGAGTACACCCGTGACGAAGACTTGCACAACGGCCTGCGCCTGCTGACGTCATTGCTGCATCGCGCCTGTTCTTCCCCTGCCTCGTTCAACTGAGGAATGATGATGCTGAATTCAACGAGCGAGCGTCAGCGGCTGCTGGACGCGTTGAGCGCCGCCGGGTTTCCCGCTGACAGTCAGATCAGTGCGGGCACTGCCGGCGTGGCGTCGCCGATACGCGTGGCGACCGAGTGGGCCGGTTACCGGGTCAGCAGCGCCCTGGGCACCTGGTACGCCAAGGTGCTGCACGCTGACATGGCGCCGTTGATCGATGTCGCTCGAAGTGCGCAAGCCAGTGCGTGCGCCGCTGCCACCGGCGCGGCGCCGGCGTTGAAAAGCGCTGACGTGGCAAACGGGGTGTTGCTGTTCGAGGCGTTGCCCGCGCCGCAGTGGCGCTGGGCGCGGCTGGACGAACTGACGTCGCCGCTGCGTCTGCAGGCGCTGTGGGCCCTGAAGAAGCAAGTGCACGCGGGCCCGACGCCTGACTTCGCGCGTTCTCCAATGGCCGATCTGCAGAAGCTGCGCGCGCTGTGCCTGCGCGACGGCGTCAGCCTGCCGCCCGATCACGCGTGGATCGACACCTGCATTGATCTGGCCTGGGAGGCTCTACAGCAGCATCCCGGCCAAAGCGTCCCCTTGCACGGGGACGGTCTGGCCAGCGACGTCATGGTGGGCCCCGCCGGGGAACTGCGTCTGATCGACTTCGACTACGGCGGGTGTTTCGACCCCTGGTACGACGTGGCGATTACCCTCAACGAGCTGTATCCGTTCGAGAGCCAGTGGCGCGAAGGGATCATCGCGTGGGCGGGCCAGTGCCGCGAGAGCGATTACGCCCGTTGCCGTTTCTACGCACTGATCAACGACTGGTACTGGACGTTATGGGGCCTTTGGGTGGGGGCCACGTCCACCCGCAATCTGGAGTTTTCAAAGGTCGGGCAGTGGACGCTGTTGCGTTGCCGCCAGACTATTCAGGACGCGCGCTTCGAGAGCTGGCTGCGTCAGGTTCAGGAGGGTCAAGCATGAAGAACTTCGGCGACGCCGCCACCGGCGCAGAGCACCAGCTGGAGGCGGCGATTCTCAGCATCGACAGCTGGAAGGGTCGCAAGATCACTTACCAGCCTGTCAGTGGCGGGATCTCCAACACCAACTGGCGCGTGGAGGTGCAGGGCGCCGACACGGCGTACTTTTTTAAAGTGCCGGGGGTGGGCACTGAAATGTTCATCGACCGGAGGACGGCCCACGACGCCAGCCTCAAGGCCGCTGACACCGGCTACGGCGCACCGGTGTTTGCGTTCCTCGAAGCATTCGGCGTTGAGGTGTTCGAATTCATGGAAGGGTGGCGCGCCTCGTCCAACCACGATTTCCTGCAACGCGATGTCCGCCACAGGGCGCTGCACGCGCTCAAGGCGTTCAATGATCAGCCGGCACTGATCCAGACCAAAACAGCCTTCGACATGATTGCCGAACACCAGCGCCAGGTGGCTGAGGTCAACGGCTATACGCCGCCGGACGACGCCTGGCTGTGCCTGCAATACCAGCGGGCCCGGCAGGCGTTGCAGGCGTCGGGCATCGATCTGGCGCCGTGCATGAACGACACACTGGCGGGCAACTTCATGCTCAACGACGCGCGCCAGATCCGTCTGGTGGATTTCGAATACGCCTCCAACAACGACCGCCATTACGAACTGGCGCTGTGGTTTGGCGAGATGTTTTTCACCGACGACATGGAGCTGGCGCTGATTGAAGACTACTTCGGTCGGGTGACGCCTCAGACCCTGGCGCGGATCAAGTTGAACAAGGCGCTGGCGGACCTCAAGTGGTCGACCTGGGCGATGGTGCAGCACGCGGTCTCGCAACTGGATTTTGATTTCTACAAGTACGGCGTCTGGAAACACATGCGCGCGCGCAGCGTCATCAACGATTCGCAGTGGGAAAGCTGGCTAAGACAGGCCTGAGCCTGCGCCAGCGCTGGACCTGAATCAGCCGGCCATGCCTCGGTGCAACCGGGCAACGGTGCTGATTCTGATAACAACAAAATAGCGGGCGTTCCGCATTCGCTTCACTGCCTGGATTTGTTTGATCGCACGGCCATTAAATCCAGAATTCAAGGAGCGCAACATGATGCAAAACAACCCCTCACTGGCGCCGCCCCGCCGTCTGAAGGCCCTGATCTTCGGTGTGTATTTCTTCCTGATGTTGATGATGGCGCTGTTTCCGCCGTTTTATATGGGGGTCAGCAGCAGCGCGGTTATCGTGCTCGGCATTCCGCTGCCCATCTTTTACTGGATATTGATTGCCCTGCTGACCGGCCTCGGCCTGTGGGTGCTGTATGCCATCGAGTCCATGACCGGCGAGATACCTGAAGAGGGGGGCGTGCAATGATCAGCACCGCAGTCGATTCCAATCTGTTCATCACCTTCGGCCTGATCGGCCTGTTTCTGGCCGGCATGATTGCCGTGCTCTACGCCACCAATCGCAAGAGCGACAGCTTCTCCGATTACGCCGTGGGCGGACGGTCCTACGGCCCTTGGTACATCGCCATGTGCTACACCAACTCGTGGTGGCCGGGCGCCACGTTCACGGCGTTTTTTGCGCTGTCCGTCGGCGGTGCGCTGGGTTTCTACGGCATGGTCTACGCGACCCTCGGCGTGACCGCGATGTACTTGATGGCCAACCGTGCATGGACGTGGGGCAAGCGCTTTAACCTGACCACGCAACCGGATCTGTTGGGCATGCGATTCGACAGTCCGGCGGTCAAGCGCATCGCCTCGATCATCGGCATTATCTCGGTGTTTCCGTGGGTCGTGATGGGCATTCAGGCTTTGGCGACGCTGTTCCAGTTTGCAAGCTTCGGTCGCTGGGGCGTAACGACCTGCCTGATGGTTGGCGTGGGGGTGGTGCTGATTCGTCAGTACTGGACCGTCAGCATGGGCATGCGCGGGCTGATCATGACCGACATGTACCAGGGCCTGATTGCGTATGTGCTGTGCGCGGCGCTGTGCATCTTTTTGATGTCCGGCGAGCAAGCGTCGTTTTCGCACCTGGCGCAGTTGCCGGCCAGCATGTTGGTAATCCCGGGCGGTGCGGGCAGCACGTACGGCCCGATGTACATGTTCAGTCTGATCTTCACGGGCGTGATTGGCTCGATGTGCTGGCCAATGAGTTTTCAACGCATTTACACCGCCAGCGGCGTGCGATCTGTGAAAAAGGGCACGCTGCTGACCATCCTGCTGGTCGCAGGCTTCTACGGCATCCTCATGCTGTTCGCGGCCGCCATCAGTCAGGACCCCGCGGTCGCTGCACATCCGCAGAATGGCTGGTTCATTTCGTTGTTCGACATCGGTGGCCCATGGCTGCTGGCGCTGGCGATTGTCATCGTGCTGGCAGCAAGCATCGGCCATGTCGACGGCTGCGTCCAAGTGTGTGGCACGCAGTTCGCCAACGACCTGGCGACCTGGAACAAACCCCGCAGCGACCGTGAGAAGACCGTGCTGGCGAAATCCGGCATGGTGGTGTTCATCGCTGCCGCATCGCTGCTGGCCTACCTGACATTCGATTACTCGCGGTTGCAGTTGCTGGCGCAGATTTCCTACCAGGGGATCATTCAGCTGTCGGTGCCGTTGTTTTTCGGGATCTTCAGCCGCCACGGCAATAAACAAGGCGCAATCGCCGGCATGTTGGTGGGGATCCTGATCGCCATCGTTCTGACCGTGTTCTACCCGGACGATATTCCAGCCCTGGGCTCGCTGACCAGCGGCATCATCGGGGTGATTTTCAACGCGCTGGTGTTCATCGGCTTCGCCTTCGTCATCAAGCCGACGCCCGCTGAGATCGAGCGCGTCAACGCGCTATTCATCCTTGCAGCGCCGCGTCGCGATCCTGTCGGCGCAACCCCTGCAATGAGCTGAACCCCGCGCACAGCGCCGGGCTTGTGTCGCCGGCGCTGTGATTCAAGCAAACAAACGTTGAGGTGTTGAAATGGCTCTCGCGATATTCGACCTGGACGAAACGCTGATCAACGGCGATTGCGCCAGTCTGTGGAGCAGGGAAATGGCCCGGCTGGGTTGGGTCGACGGTGAATGCTTCATGCAGCGTGACGCGCAACTGATGGCGGCGTATGGCGAAGGCAAACTGGCAATGGAAGATTACATGGCGTTCAGCCTGGCGCCGATGGCGGGCCGCGCTCGCCACGCGGTTGCCAGCGACGTGGCCGACTTCGTTCCAGCGGTGATTGATCCTCTGGTCTACGCCGATGCCCGGGCGACTATCGCCCGGCACCGGTCGGCAGGGGACAGGCTACTGGTGATTTCGGCATCGGGCGTGCATCTGGTGGCGCCCATTGCCGCTCACCTGGGCATCGATGAGGTGTTGGCGATCGACCTGGAACTCCTCGATGGTCATTTCAGCGGTCGCACCGAAGGCGTGCTGACCTACCGCGAAGGCAAGGTCACTCGGTTGCTGACGTGGCTGGACAGTGAGGGGGAGACGCTGGAAGGGGCGAGTTTTTATTCCGATTCACGTAATGACCTGCCGCTCCTTTGCGCCGTCAGCCATCCATACGCGGTCAATCCGGACCCTGTGTTGCTGGCCCATGCTCAGCAGGCGCGATGGCCGGTGCTGAGCTGGCGCTAATCAAACCCGACGCAATCAATGCACCGCCCACGAACGGGGTGCGGGGGTGTGGCTGAATTTGGAAATGCCCTTGACCCAGAAACGACGATGGGCGGTCTGGTCCGGCGGCAGCAACGGCTGACTCGACCACTGGTGATGACGCTTGGCTTCGTCGCGATACGCTTTCCACTCCATGGCCTCGGCGGTGTCTTGCGCGGCGCGTTCGTCATCGAACCAGCCCAGAACAGAAACTTCGCCTTGATCGCGGCCATGCTCTACCAGCAGAAAAATGTTTGTGTACATACTTTTGCCTTTCACTGATTCGGTCCGACCCGATATTCGGGCTCTACGAATAGCGTATCGACAGCGGCGGCGGAAAATTTAGGCCCGGGGTTCTCTGCCCGGTGTTGCAGTGCGTCGCCTGACGCCTTCCCGGCTAAAGCAGGTCCCACTGACTGCGCGCGATCCCATTGAATGCACGCGGTTCCATAGTGGGACCGGGTTTAGCCGGGAAGAGGCCGGTTGAATCACCCTCACCCTCACCATCACTTCGGCAGCGGCGTGAGAATGTCGGCCTTGTCGTCCAGCAGAATGAACACCAGCAATTTCACAGGCTTTGTCGCACTGGTGTTTCTCGATTCGTAGTGCTTCGACCCGGCCGGCTCGTACCATGTCTGACCTGCCTTGTAGGTGACCGCCTTGCCCTCATTGACTCTCGAAATCACCTCGCCTTCCAGCACATAAGCGATCGCGCTGCCGCTGTGACTGTGGGCAATGGAGGCTTGGCCCGGTGCGTAATCAACGGTCAGTACCATGGCTTTTTTTCCTGGCGCATTGAGCATCGGGTGCTCTTCCAGAACGGTGACCTTTTCCCGCTCGGCATTGTGGGAATGGGCGCTGCCGACAAACATCACGCCGGCGAAGGCCAGCCAGGAGAGCGGGGCGGTGATGCGTTTGAGCACTTTCATGGGTGGATTTTCCGGCAGCGATTGATGACCACTACGCTAAGCCCGCAGGTGCTCGGCGCACACGTCCAATTGCCGAGAAGATCAGGGGGCCAATCGCCATATACCGGAAACCAAACCGGAAACGAAAAAAGGGCCGAATCAGATTCGGCCCTTCATCGTATTCAGTGCTGCCTCGGCGCTAATCTCGCTCAGAGGCACACAGTCAGCCCAGCGATTTACTTGCTGCCGCTGGACCCGCTCGCGCCACCACCGGTGCCGCCGCCGCTGCCGCCCATGCCGCTGCCGTTGGTCATGCCACCGCCGTCAGCATCACCACGGTTGGTACCGTTGGTGCTGCCCATGCCTTTAGTGCCTGGGGTCGACGTGCCTGGTGAGCTGCCGTCGTTGTTCTGACCGCTGGTGGATGTGCTTGGCTTCGGACCGTTTTTGTCAATCGGGTCGGTTGGGCCGGTAGACCCGGCGAATGCGGAACCGGTGGCAACAGCCATCAGGCCGGCAAGTGTCAGGGCAGTCAATTTTGTCTTGATCATGATGTGAATCCCTTTGTTGTCATGGATACCTATTGGTCAGTCGGGCCATGCAAGAGGTGCATTCGACCCGACGAACGGTCATGCCATGCTCAACGAGGTCCAGAGAGGGTGATCGCCCCCACGCTCTGCGTGGGCACGCATCCCCCGACGCTCTGCGTCCCTTGGCGCAGAGCTGGCCTGTTTAGCTATTTCGCGCGCAGTTCGTATCCCACTGCCAACGTCTGCAGATCAAAGCGATCCAAAATGCTCGAGCAATAACTGGTCCGCGCCAGGAAGGCGCCGGGGCCGTTCAGGTAGGACTCAATGTCTTGCGCGCCTTCGCAGAGCGCGATGGTGCGCCCCTTGAGCAGCCCGCTGGCTTGTGCCGAGCGCAATGCGCCGTTGGGCGTCCAGTCGGCGACGATCAGCGCGCCTATCGGGGCGGATTGTTCGTAACTGTGCACGAACGCTTGCGCCGAACGATCACGCAGGTACGGCGCCATGAAGTAATGAATATCGTCACGGAAAGGCATCGCTTCCTTGTGGGTCGGCAGCGCTACGGCGCCGCTGGCGTAAACCGCGTACACCGCCAGAATCGTCACCGGCCCGCTGAAGGGCAGGGCGTAGGCGACAGCGGCGGCGTGGTGTCGCGCCAGCCACGCCTGCACCTGGATCACGCCGATGATGCTCAACAGTACGGCGCCCGGCAGAAAAAACGTAAAGCGATCGGTGACGTTGTACGACACCGCGAAGATGAAATTCAGCACCGCCGCGCACCACAACAGTCGCAGGCGCCGGCTTTTGGGGAACAGCACCAGCGCCACCAGTTGCGGGCCGAGCAGCGACAGCATCAGCAGCCCGACCGAGTTCTTTTCGTGCCACATGTCGTCGAAGCGAAACAGCGCACCCTGCCAGCTTTGCTCGGTGGTTTTGTCGGGTAGGCCGATCAGGTAACGATGACCGATATCGATCAGGCTCAGACCGTCCTGCAGCTCTTGCAAAACGCCGGGGATTGCCACCGCAAAGCCCAGCACAAAACCCGGAATCGTCAACAGAACCCGCGCCCTGTGCTGCCAGACCAGCTGCACGTACAGCGGCAACAGTACGATAAACGTGAGTTGATGAATGGCGGCGGCGAGGCCGGTGAGGATGCCGATGACGAACAACGCGGTGAGCAGGCCCAGGCGCGATTTATCGCGAAAGTGCACCATGTACGCCAGGGTCACCAGCAGCGTGTGCAGCAGGTAAACCTCCGCCTTGGTCGAGACCCAGAACACGCAATGGCACAGCACGGCGGCGGCAATCGCCAGCAAGGCCTGCTGCGACGTCGCACCGACGCCCTTGGCCAGACGGAAGATCGCCCAGCCCAGCGGGATCAGCAGCATCGAGTTCATGAAACTGAGCACCAGCGGCCCGAAGTGAGCGAACAGCGCCGTGGTGACGAACAGGTACAACGGGTGATCCAGCGGGCCGAGGGCTTCACTGAAATAGCGGCCTTCTGAAGCGTCGGCGATGAAGATGCCGTTGTCCATCCATTGAATCGGTCCGCTGGACGCCAGAAAACTCCAGAGCACGGCGGCCACCGCCAGCAACAAGGGGACGCCAAACAACGCTCGATAACGTACTGCTGCCACCATGACTTGCACTCCTGTCCCTATATTCCGTCGAAAAGCGTTATTGAATCGGTTGAGCCCGAGGCGTCATCGCCTCGCCTTTGAGCTTGATCAGCATCACCGCGCCGATGGCCACGGCGAACCACAGTGTGGCCAGACGAATCAGCACGGTGGCGGCCACCGCGTCGGCGCTGTTCATGCCTTTCCAGACCAGCAACCCGACCATCACCGCCTCCGCGCCGCCCAGTCCGCCGGGCATGAAACTCACCGCGCCGGCCAACATCGCCAGGGCGTAGACGAACACCGCGAAGGTCAGCGGGATGTCCGCGCCCATCCATTTCAGAATCCAGTCGAACGCCAGAGCCTCGGCGCTCCAGGCGACGATGCTCAGCGCGGTCAGCCCGAGCATCAGGCGCAGGCGATGGCATTGCTGCGCATGCACCAGCACCTGCAGCAGATGGCGCAGCAGCCCGAGCAGCTTGCCGCCACCTGCTGGCACCTTTTCGGTGATTCGCTCAAGCAGGCGACGTTGCGAGAGCACCACCAGCCCGACTGCCACCAGCGCCACGCCGACCACGATCATCGGCCACGCCTGGGGGTACAGCGACAGACCGAACAGGGTCAGTAAGACCACCGCAAACAGGTCCGACAGCCGCTCGCTGAAAAACGCCGCGAAGCTCTGCGGGTAGGGCACGCCCCAGGGTTTCAGGAGCACCCCGCGCAACGCTTCACCGGCCTTCCCCGGCGTGGTGGTCAGGGCAAAGCCGGCCAGGTAAATGTTCAGGCTCGGCCGCCACGGCATGGGATGGCCGAGCACTGTCAGGTAGGTCTGCCAGCGCACAAAGCGCAGGCCGTAATTGACCGACGACATGAACAGCGCGATAACAATGCCGACCAGTCCGACCTCGCTCACTGCGGTGCCCACCGCCTGCCAGCCGCCCCACAGCGAAAAGCCCAGATAGCCCAACGCCGACCCGACCACCGACAGCACCACCGCGCGGTAGCGCCAGCCCGACAGATGCGCAGGCCCAGGCGCAGCTGTGTTCATAGATTCAGCCTTTTGAACAGCGGCTGCGGGATCGAACGAATGACCAGCATGATCAGCGCCCAGAAACCCGGTGCGTAGAGCGTAGGCACCTTGTTGGCGATGCCCTTGACGATGCGCCGGGCGACCTGCGCCGGTTGCGCCAGCAGGGCTGCCGGCAACGACAGGCCCTGGGTCATCGGCGTATCCACAAACCCCGGCTTGATGGTGGTGACGTGCACCCCGACCTTGAACAGCCGCGCCTGCAAGCCTTCGCAGTACGTCGACACCGCCGCCTTGGCGCTGCCGTAAAGGTAATTGGAAGGGCGCCCACGGTCGGCGGCCACCGACGAAATGATCGCCAGACTGCCCCAGCGCTGGGTCTCGAACTGCATCGCCAGCACGGTCAGCAGGGCGATCACCGAGGTGCAGTTGTTGGCGAATTCCTTGAGCGCCATGTGCACGTCGCGCTCGCAGGCCTTTTGATCGGGCAGCGTGCCGTGGGCGATCAGGGCGATGTCGATCTGGCCGAGGGCCGTCAGGCAGCGGCCCAGCATCAGCGGGTGCGCCTCGATGTCGTTGGCGTCCATCTCGTGCAGCGTGACGTGGGACGCTCCGCGCGCCCTGAGGTCAGCGGCGGTCTGCTGCAGCTTCTCGACGTTGCGCGCCACGAGGAAAAAATCGCTGCCCTCCGTGGCCCACAAACGCGCGCAGGCAGTGGCAATGGCGGAGGTGGCGCCGATGATCAGGACTTTCTTCACGGCAGTTTTCATAAGATCACACGGCTCCAGAAACGGGACATCAAAGAGGGATCGCGCAGCGCTTCCAACTGCTCCCAGGCGGGGTAGGCGCGACGGAAATCGACGCCGCTCATGTGGGCGTCCTTGGCCGGATACAGCCGCCCGCCGGCGGCGCGAACAATGTCGTCCAGACGCGGGAACAACACGTTTTCCAGCGCCTCGCTCTGGGCAAAATCCAGCGCCAGGGAAGTGCCTTCCAGCGGGAACGACAGCAGGCCCGGCGAGACGATATCGCCACAGCGCTTGAGCACGGCGAGGAACGAACCCTGGCCGGCGGCGGCGATGGTGCGCAGCAGTTCGCCCATGGCCGCTTCGGCATTCGCCGCAGGCACCACGCACTGATATTGCTGAAACCCGCGACGGCCATACATACGGTTCCAGTGCAGGATCCGGTCGAGGGGGTAGAAGAAGGGTTCGTAAGCGCTGCGGCCTTGCTTGCGCTGACTGGGGTGCAGGCGCCAATACAGGTTGTTGAAGGCGCTGAGGGAGATTTTGTTGATCAGTGACACCGGCGGCGTCAGCGGCACGCTGAGCTTTTTGCGCTGGCCGACGTCGAGGGAGCCGTATTGCGCGTGATCACCGACGATGAACACCCCGCGTCCGGTCTCCGCGCCCTTCGCCAGGCAGTCGACCCAGGCGACGCTGTATTCATGACGCGCGTCCAGCTCGGCAGACAGCGCAAAGAACTCGGCCAGATGGGCGAAGCGCACTGTGGTGGTGTCGATCTGGCTGGCGCGGATCGGCATCAACTGAATCTGCGCCCAGTGAATGACCCCGGTAAGGCCGAGGCCGCCGATGCTGGCGGCGAACAACTCGGGCTGCGATGCCTGCGTGCAGACCCTCGCCGGCTCGCCGTGGCGCAACAGGCCGAAGCCCAGCACATGGCGGCCAAAGGTGCCGCGCATGTGATGGTTTTTGCCATGAACGTCGTTGGCGATGGCGCCGCCCAGGGTGGCGAACTGAGTCCCGGGCGTCACCGGCAAAAACCAGCCCTGGGGGATGGCCACGGCCAGCAGTTCAGCCAGGGTGATGCCGGCCTCGGCCTTGATCACGCCGGTGGTCCAGTCGGCCTCGATCAGCCGGTCCAGCGAGCGCATGTGCAGCACTTCGTCGCTGGCGGCCAGGCAACTGTCGCCGTAGCTGCGGCCATTGCCGTAGGGCAGGCTGCTGCGGTAGGCACCGATCACGCGGTCGATCTGCGCAGGCAATTCGTCCAGCCACACGCAGCCGTGACCGCGTTGCGGACGGCGGGGGAAACGTCCCCAGGAGTACAACGGTGTGCTCATGCGGCGATCCAGAACATCATCAGAAACGCGGCGCCGATCAGCTGGCTGGTGCGGTCGCGGAGGGCGAACACCACCGGGTCTTCGTTCATCTGCCCGCGATGGGTCAGCATCCACACCCGCGTCACCCAGAACAGCAGCAGCGGGCAGGCCAGCCAGATGATGTGCGGCGTGACGTACAGCTCGGCGGTTTTCGCGTCCTGGATGTACAGCGCCAGCACCATCACCGCGAGATAACCCGACGACGCCCCCAGCGAGGCGATCATGTCCAGGTCGCCTGGGTGGTAGCCGCGGCCGCGCGCGAAGGTATTGACCTCCCGGGCGCGGGCATCACGCAGCTCGGCGTAGCGCTTGACCATCGCCAGGCTGAGGAAAATGAACATCGAAAACGCGAGGATCCAGAACGTCAGGGGCAGGCTGAACGCTGCGACACCGGCGATGATCCGTGCGGTGTAGAGCATCGCCAGGGCAATCACGTCCCAGGCCATCAGGCGTTTGAGTCTCAGCGAGTAGGTCAGGGTCAGACTGTAGTAGGCGGCCATCACCGCCGAAAACTGCCACGGCAAGAGCAACAGCGCGGCGCCGAAGGCCATCGCCAGCAGCGTCGGCACCATCACCAGCCCGGCCTTGATCGACAGACGCCCGCTGGCGAACGGCCGGCTGCATTTGCTCTTGTGATGGCGGTCGTCGCACAGGTCCAGCAGGTCGTTGAGGATGTAGACGCTGGACGCGCACAGGCCGAAGCAGAGGAACGCGATGACGCCGTCACGCATCAGCTCGAACTGCGCCAGGCGATGGGACGCCAGCAGCGGCACGAAGATCAGCGCGTTTTTCAGCCACTGATGCAGGCGCAGGGCCCTGCGCCAGTCCCGCCAGCCGGGCGTGTTGCTGGTTAGGGTTGGCTCGACGCGGAGTTGCGCTTTGACCTGTGCTTCGACGCCGCGATCGGGATTGACCACATAGGCCAGGCGAGACACATCCCATATCGGCAAGTCATCTTTCGAGTTGCCGACGTAATCGAATCCGCCCTCGCCAAAGTGCGCAACTAACAGGTCGCGCTTGTTGTGACCGGACAAGTTGCGGTTGGCATTGGAGGCCAGCACCAGATCGAATAACTGCAAATGCTCGGCAATGCGCTCGGCCAGGCTGACATGACTCGCCGTCGCCAGTACCACCATGCGGCCGGTGTCTCGTTCGCGCTGGATCATCTCGACGATCTGCGGGTCATACGGCAGCACCGACACGTCTATTTCGCTATTGAGGGCCAGTCCTTCTTTCAAGGCGGCTTTGCCCTTGAACAGCCAGCCCAGCATGTTCAGGGCTTTCAGCGGCTGGCCTCGAATAAACGCCATGGCCGTTTCCATGAGCAGATCCGAGCGCAACAACGTGCCGTCGAGATCAACTACCAAGGGAGGAGAAGTTTCAAGAACTCGTCCCTGAATTCTGGCCATAGTGAGGGCTCCTGTAGGGTCACCGGACTATAAACAAAATAGGATTTTCACCCCTTCATTTAAATTAAAGGGCCTTGCCGGTCACGTCGGCGTGGTGGCGTCAGAATTAAATAGCGAGTTTTTGGGAGAAGTCTGCGGCGGTGTTTCTCCTTAATGAGACAAGCGCTGCCGGGGAATTGGCGACCAACTAATGACTTCGCGGGAATGACGGTTTAGTGCCGTGTTTAATTCGGCGATCTGTGCTTGGTTGTGTTGAGCCGGCTTGCTGTGGGAGGCCAGGAGGAGATGGGTAGACGGTGCTGTCGTTTCGAGTCACGTCGCAGTCATAATGACTCGTCCCCTGCACCCCCTTCCCATGCCACTACCGGGAGTTTTCATGACCCATCCTTTGCTGCTGGCGCTGATTCCGCTGGTCGCCGACCTGTCGCGGGACCTGCCGGACGATGAGCGCTACCGCCGTCTGCTGCGGTCGCTGCGCCAGCTGTTCCCGTGTGACGCCGTGGCATTGCTCAAGCTGGAGGATGAAGTACTGGTGCCCTTGTCGGTCGAGGGCCTGAGCCCGGACGCGCTGGGGCGACGATTCCGCCTGGGGGAGCACCCGCGGCTGGACATCATTCTGCAAAACCGCGAACCGACCCGCTTCTCCACCGACTGCGACCTCCCGGACCCTTACGACGGGCTGGTCGAAGGTGTGCACGGCGATCTGGAAGTGCACGATTGCCTCGGCTGCCCGCTCTACGTGCAGAACACGCTGTGGGGAGTGATTACCCTGGATTCCCTTGATCCGGCGCGCTTTGGTCGGGTTGATCTGGGCGATCTTCAGGCGTTTGCCAGCCTCGCGGCGGCGACCGTTATGGCCAGCGAGCGGATCAGCCAATTGGCCCGGAGCTTTGAGGATCAACGCCAACTGGCCGAGACTTACAAACGCGCCGCTGGCGGACGCGGGCCTCGGGAGCTGATCGGGCAAAGCCCGGTGCACAAGCGTTTGCAGCAGGAAATCCAGCTAGTGGGCAACAGCCCGCTGACGGTCTTGATCACCGGCGAAACCGGCGTGGGCAAGGAACTGGTTGCCGAGGCCATTCACCTGCAGTCGCCCCGGGCGCAGAAACCGCTGATCAGCCTCAACTGCGCCGCGCTGCCCGAACTGCTGGTGGAAAGCGAGCTGTTCGGTCACGTCAAAGGCGCGTTCTCCGGGGCGGTCAGTGGGCGCAGCGGCAAGTTCGAGCTGGCCCACGGCGGTTCGTTGTTTCTCGATGAGGTGGGCGAGCTGCCGCTGCCGGTGCAGTCGAAGTTGCTGCGGGTGTTGCAGAGCGGGCAGTTGCAGCGCGTCGGCTCCGATCAGGAGCATCGCGTGGACGTGCGCATCATCGCCGCGACCAACCGTGATCTGGCTGAAGAAGTGCGCGCCGGTCGCTTCCGTGCGGATCTCTATCACCGTCTGAGCGTTTACCCGTTGGTGGTACCGCCGTTGCGCGAACGGGGTGGCGATGTGTTGCTGCTGGCGGGGTATTTCCTTGAGGAAAACCGGGCGCGGATGGGGCTGCGCAGTTTGCGCATGAGTGCGCAGGCGCAGGCGGTGCTGTTGGCGTACCCATGGCCGGGGAACGTGCGGGAGCTGGAGCACTTGATCAGCCGCGCGGTGCTCAAGGCGTTGTCGGTGCATGGCGAGCGGCCGCGGATCCTGACGATCGAGGCGGGGGTGTTGGGCCTTGAGGCGTCAGGGCTGCCTGGACCTGCTTTGGCGTGCGTAACCGGCGCGGTGCCGGTTATTCAGCCGGGGGAGGCATTGAAAGGGGCGGTGGACGGGTTTCAGAAGCGGTTGATTGGTGAAGCGCTGGAGCGGCATCACGGGAGATGGGCGGAGGTGGCGCGGGAGCTGAGTGTTGATCGGGCGAATTTGAGTCGGTTGGCCAGGCGATTGGGGATTCGGTAGGGTTTTTCAGAGCAAGATCAAGATCAAGATCCTTAAGATCAAGAGCGTCTGCCTGGGGGCAGACTGTTTCGCCTTCGGCGAGTTACTTGATAAAGCCCCAAGTAACCAAGGGCTTGTGCTCCTGGTTGGGTTCCTCCTTCGTCGGAATACCCTCACTCCGGTCTTGCTCCGTGGGCCCGCGCCGAACGGACATCCATGTCCTGACGGCGCTCTCGCCGCATCCATGCGGCTCGGCCCACTGCGCAAGACCTGCGTTCAGCCTGCACCCAAGTCGCGATTGGCGGTGACTGAACCTTTTGGGTATGAGAATCAAGTGCAGATCAAGTGCAGATCAGGTGCAGATCAAAAGCTTCCCGGCTGAACCCGGTCCCACTGACTGCACCCAGCTCACACTGTAGGAGCCGGCTTGCTGGCGAACCCGTCTGATCTGTGACGAAAATGTCGACTGACCCACCGCGTTCGCCAGCAAGCCGGCTCCTACGGAGGTCGCGTTATTCCAAAGAGTCCTGTTTCTGATCGTTCCCACGCTCCGCGTGGTAACGCCGCCCCGGACGCTCCGCGTCCCGCAGACGAAGCACATTTAGGCCGGGGAAGTGACGCGGAGCGTCACAGGATGCATTCCCACGCGGAGCGTGGGAACGATCAACGACGCCTTCCCGGCTAAAGCCGATCCCACTGAATGCACGCGGTGTCCTGTAGGACCGGCTTCAGCCGGGAAGCCTTTGCTCTGCTTGTGATCTGCTCTTGATCTTCTACTCGGTAGTCCAAACACCACAAAACGCGACTTGGGTGCAGGCCGAACGCAGACGACGCGCAGTGGGCCGAGCGGCATGGATGCCGGGAGAGCGCCGTCAGGACATGGATGTCCGTTCGGCGCGGGCCCACGGAGCGTCGTCGAAGTGAGGGTATTCCGACGCAGGAGGAACCTAGCCAGGAGCAGGCACCCTTGGTTACTTGGGGTGCTTTTCCAAGTAACTCGCCGAAGGCGAAACAGTCTGCCCCTAGGCAGACGCTCTTGATCTTGGCTGCTGGAAAAATGACTCCGCTGCTAATGAGCAATATCTTCGAGCGCCAAATTCCGCGTCTTCGGCCCAAACCCCCCAATCGTGATGATCACAATCAACATACTCATCACAATAAACGTCAGCACCCCCGGCGTACCGAAGTTATCCAGAAAAAACCCGATCAACAAACTGCTGAACACCGTCGACAGACGACTGAACGAATAACAGAACCCCACCGCCCGGGCGCGGATGTTGGTCGGGAACAACTCGCTCTGGTACGAGTGATAACTGAAACTCAACCACGCATTACAGAACGTAATCATCACCCCGCAAAAGATCAGCCCGGCAGCCGTCGACTGCTGCGCGAACAGCGTACCGAAAATCATCGAGCCCAAGGCCGAGCCGACAATCTGCCACTTGTTCTCGAAACGGTTGGCAAACTTCACGAACAACAACGGCCCGAGGGGATAGGCGAGGGTGATCACAAACGCATACGCCAGACTGTGGGTCACGCTCACGCCCTGACCGGAAAGCAGCGCAGGCAGCCAGTTACCGAAACCGAAAAAGCCGATCGCCTGGAACACGTGAAACACAATCAGCATCAGCGCGCGACGGCGATAAGGCGGTTGCCAGATATCCGCGAAGCGGCCTTTGCCCTCGACGGCCACGTTGTGGGTTTCCGGTTCGTCCAGCGCCTGGCCGTGGTCCTTGATGCAGCGGGCTTCAAGGTCGTCCATGATCTTTTCGGCCTCGCTGAAGCGGCCGTGTTGCGCCAGCCAGCGCGGCGATTCCGGCAGCCGCGAGCGCAGCCACCAGATGAACAGCGCGAACACCGCACTGGCCAACACCACCCAGCGCCAGCCGGCGATGCCGAACGGGTCCTGGGGCACCAGCCACCAGGACATCAATGCCACCGACGGCACCGACAGGAACTGCACGAAAAACGCGAAGGCGAACGCCGAGCTGCGCATGCGCTTGGGCACCAGTTCCGACAGGTAGGCGTCGATGGTCACCAGCTCGATGCCCAGGCCGATGCCCACCAGAAAGCGCATGCAGATGATGCCCAGTGCGGAGGTCTGTATGCCCATCAACACCGTGGCGACGGTGTACCAGATCAACGCGAAGGTGAAGATGGCGCGGCGGCCGTAGCGGTCGGCGATCGGGCTCAGCAGGCTGGCACCGAGGAACAGCCCCAGAAAGGTCGCCGACGCGAACGCCGCCTGATCGGAAAACCCGAACACGCCCTGCGCCCCTGTGGCGAACAGCCCGTCGCGGATCAGGCCGGGGCTGATGTAGGCGGTCTGAAACAGATCGTAGAGTTCGAAGAAACCGCCAATGGACAGCAGCGCCACCAGCTTCCAGATCGTGGCGACGGCGGGCAGTCGGTCGATGCGCGCGGAAATCCGCGCAGCGCGTATGGGGTCGATTCCGTCAGGGGTCGAACGAGCGTTGTCAGGGCTATCGGGCACGGCATGCATTATTGTTTTTCCGGATCGGTGAGACGCAGCATGTTAGTGCCCCAGAGATTCAAGACAAAACATTTCTGCGCGTTTAAGCTCCGGGACTGACCGCCACCACGTTTCGGATTCCCGTGAAGTACAAACTCCCGACCACTGCCACTGCGCCTTTCTGCCCGTCGGCGACCACCGACAGCGTCGCCATTCCCGCCAATGCGTCTTTCCTGCGCAAGCTGATGCTGTTCGTCGGCCCCGGCCTGTTGATCTCCATCGGCTATATGGACCCCGGCAACTGGGCCACCGCCATTGAAGCGGGTTCGCGCTTCGGTTATTCGCTGTTGTTCGTGGTGGTCCTGGCCAGTCTGTCGGGCATGGTGCTGCAGAATCTGTGTTCGCGCCTGGGCATCGCCACTGGCCGCGATCTGGCGCAGCTGTCCTCCGAGCACTACAGCCGCCGGGTCGGCATGGGTCAGTGGATCCTCGCCGAACTGTCGATCCTGGCGACCGATCTGGCGGAAGTGCTGGGTGCGGCGCTGGCGTTTCACTTGCTGCTGGGGGTGTCGATCACCACCGGCGTGGCGCTCACGGCGTTCGATACGGTCATCGTGCTGGCCTTGCAGGGCGCCAATTTCCGCCGTCTCGAAGCCATTGTGCTGGGGCTGATCGCAACCATCGCGACGTGTTTCTTTATCGAACTGGTGCTGATCAAACCGTTCTGGCCGGACGTGGTGGCGGGGCTCAAGCCGTCGTGGGAGATGCTGAGCAATCAGGAACCGCTGTACATCGCCATCGGCATTCTCGGCGCGACAGTGATGCCCCATAACCTGTACCTGCATTCATCGGTGGTGCAGACCCGGGTCAACGGCACGTCGGTCGAAAGCAAGGCCAGCGCCATTCGCTACGCCCGAGTGGACACCATTGCATCCTTGAGCCTGGCGCTCCTGATCAATGCCGCCATTCTCATTCTGGCCGCTGCCGCGTTCCACGGCACCGGTCACACCGATGTCGTCGAAATCCAGGACGCCTACCACCTGCTCGATCCGCTGGTGGGCGGCGCCGTGGCCAGCGTGCTGTTCGGCGTAGCGCTGCTGGCGGCAGGGCAGAGTTCAACGTTCACCGGAACTATCGCGGGGCAAGTGGTGCTGGAAGGGTTTCTCAAAGCGAAGATCCCGTGCTGGCAACGCCGCTTGGCCACACGCGGGCTGGCGCTGATTCCGGCCTTCATCGGGGTGATCTGGTTTGGCGATGGCGCGGTGGGCAAGATGCTGGTGCTCAGTCAGGTCGTCCTCAGCCTGCAGCTGCCGTTCGCGCTGTGGCCGCTGATCCGCTTCACCAGCGACCCGCAATTGATGGGCCCGTTCGCCAACAGCCGCCTGACCAAAACTCTGGCCTGGGGGCTGTTCGGATTGATCTCCGGCGCGAACCTGACCTTGATGTATTTTTGGGTGACCTGAGAACAACGGGCACTTGTAGGAGCGCGCTTGCCCGCGAACGCGGCTTGTCAGACAGCAGATGTGCCGCAGACGAAACGCAATCGCGGGCAAGCGCGCTCCTACAGTTACAGGGCTTGCCCCGCCCACTTCAGCTCAACAATATCCCCCGCGCCATGCCCGTTGCAGCGATGACCATGATGACCATCAGCAGCGCCTCCATGTGGCTGATCCTCGCAAAACGGCGCGACAGGGAAGTATCAATGGGCTGGTTCTTCTTGAATGCAATGCGCCATTTGATCAGCGCGAACATCGGCACCACTTCCAGCGCGAGCATGGCGACGAACGCCGCCATTTTCAGGTGAAACAGCGGCTGATGCAGGTAGTAATACGAGCCTTTCTCCAGCCCGCCGAACGCCCGAAACGCCCCGGTGATCAGCAGAATCCCGGCCGAGACGCCCCAGATATTGTCGACCACGAACACATCCCTGAACGATCGTGGATCATCCGTGCGCAACCGCCGCAACGCCCGTCCCCTCGCCAGCACCGCCGCGATCGCAAAACCGAACGCCAGCAGGTGCAACGCAGCCAGTACCCATTTGATGAGCATGTTTCAACTCCCCCGAGCGATGTGCAAAGCAAGCGTCAACTGCACAAGCTTAGCGGGTCGGTGGCGTTACGCCTTTGCCGAACAGGCGCTGCGAGAAAAATAATCCGTCGGCGGCGTCGTCCGTCATTTTTGCGGGTTTCGTTGTTTTTCCAAGCTTGGCTTGCGGCGCATATGAACAAAATCAAAGTAAAACGCCGAGATGCCAAACACCGCTATCACTGAAAGAATTATCAAACCGATCACCGAGTTATCCATCACGCTCATCCCACCCATCGCCTAAAGGCCGAGCGCCTATTCATTCCGTTTGCACAGACAACTGCAATCAATACGACGGGATCTTTACGCGAACAGTCCATTGCCTGACACCGTTTATATAGGCGCCTGCCCCTATGGATAAAGAACAACCGCCGCGCGAAGTTTGTCGGCCCCAAAACAACTCATGCCGGCAAACTCTTTGTGGCTGACCGGCATGTATTGGCAGTCCATGGCCTGACGCTGTTGGCTGTGATCGATGTCGGGGTCGTGCAAGTAAACGAAGTCATCATCGCAACCGGTGACCAGCACCCAGTGCGGCGCTTTGGAGCGGGTCAATCGATAGCTGCTGATCAGCACCAGCGCCAGGCCGTTGTCCTTTTGCAGTTGCCAGAGATTGAGCGGCGCACTGCCCAGTTGACGGACCGCGCTTTCAGCCAGCTCGCGGCTGAATTCTTCATGCACCAGGCGCATGACTTCGCGCTTTTCTTCGCTGCGCACACCGGCGAGAAACAACGGCCCGCGCACCGACACCTGCAGGCCGACCTCGAACCCGCGGCGCAATGCGGCCAGCGCCAGCCCCTGGGGGCTGCAACCGCCGTGGCCGGAGGTCATGAACACCGTGGTCGCCTCGCGCCAGATCTGCAGTTCCTCGTGGCGCTGCATGGCGCTCGGCGGTTGCAGGGCTTTCATCGCCATCAGCAGGCACGCCGGGCCGCAGCTGAAGTCCAGGGTTTGCGGGTAGTAGGGCACGTGGCGGGCGACGCCGGTGGCGTGTTCGCGGATGCGTTTTTCGTAGCGCAACGCCGGCGCGTGGTCTTCGTAGTAGTCGTCGATGCGGTCGAACAGGCGATAGCCGTTGCGTTCGTACAAGCGAATCGCCGGGGCGTTGTCCGGGCGGACTTCGAGCCGCAAATAGGCACACTCACGCTCCAGGGCGTGCTGTTCGGCCTGGGCCAGCAGTTGCTGACCGAGGCCCTGGCCCCGGGCATCGTCGCTGATCGCCAGGGAGTAAAGCCGGCCCAGGGACGTGCCGCGATGAAACAGCACCAGCGCGTAACCGGCCAGGCGTTGCTCGGGCTGATCACCCAGCGCGACGATCAATCGCGCATTGGCCCGCGTGACCATCCAGTGAAAGCTGCGCGCATTCAGGCGGTCGGATTCAAAACACTGGTTTTCCAGCACCAACAGTTCATCCACATCGGCGGGCTGGGCGAGGCGATATATAAAGTTCATGTCCGACACCGTAAAGAGTGAGTAACGAAACGGGACATTTCTACAAAGCCATGTTTTATAGAAAGGACTGTTTCCCGAAGGATCAACTCATGAATGCGGTGCCGGTGAAGACCGACGAAGTATCAGCACAACCTCAGCGTTCGGCAACTTTTAATGTCAATCCGCTGAAACCTGTTTCAACCCGAAGCCGACTGTTGATTGTCGTGGAGCGGCTCGAAGACTGGTCGTCTTACTTGCCCAGCGAGCACTTGATCAGCGCCCAGGACTATCTGGAAAACCCGCCCCAGGACACTGCCGGTCAGCGGGTGCAAGTGATCAACCTGTGCCGCAGTTACCGCTACCTGGGTCACGGTTATTACTGCTCGCTGCTGGCCGAAGCTCGGGGTCACCACGTGATTCCGTCGGTGAAGACCATCAGCGAGCTGACCCGTAAATCCCTTTACGGCCTGGCCCTGGACGACCTCGACAAGCGCCTCGAACATGCGCTGCGTGACCATCCTTACGATGAAACCGAAGGCTTCACCCTGAGCCTGTATTTCGGTCAGACCGATCTGGCGCCGTTGCAGGATCTTGCCCGTCAGCTGTTCGAGGCGTTTCCGGCGCCGATCCTGCTGGTAGAGTTTCGCAAGCGCGACAACTGGCACATCGTCGGCGTCAAGACTGGCGCCTTGACCCGCCTGCGCGATCATCAGCAGGACCAGTTCGCCCAGTCCCTGGACAGCTTCAGCCGCAAGATCTGGCGCCAGCCCCGATCGCCTCGCACGTATCGCTACGACATGGCGATTCTGCATGATCCGCAGGAAGCGTTGCCGCCGTCCAACCGCAAGGCACTGGACAACTTCATCCGCGTCGGCCAGCAACTGGGCGTCGACGTGGAGCTGATCGAGAAGAAGGATTACTCGAGGCTGGCCGAATACGACGCGCTGCTGATCCGCGAGACCACCAGCGTCGACAACCACACTTACCGCTTCGCCAAGAAGGCCGAGAGCGAAGGGCTGGTGGTGATGGATGACCCGGCGTCTATCCTGCGTTGCACCAACAAGGTTTACCTGACCGACCTGCTCAAGAGCCACAAGCTGGGCATGCCGGCCACGGAAATCCTCTACAAGGAGCGACCGGATGATTTGGAGCACGTGGCGGCACGACTGGGCTTTCCGCTGGTGCTGAAAATACCCGACGGCTGCTTCTCCAAGGGCGTCATCAAGGTGCAGGACGCGCAGCAATTGCAGGAAGCGGCGCAGGAGCTGTTCGAGCACTCGGTGCTGTTGCTGGCCCAGGAATACCTCTACACCGAATACGACTGGCGCATCGGCGTGCTCAACCGCAAACCGGTGTTCGCCTGCCAGTACTTTATGTCCAAGGGGCATTGGCAGATTTACAACCACAAGGCCATTGATGCGGAGATCAACGGTGAGTGCCGCACCCTGGCGGTTCACGATGCGCCGCGGGCGGTGGTGGACCTGGCGGTGAAGACCGCGAACCTGATCGGCGACGGCTTGTACGGCGTAGATCTGAAGCAGTCCGGCGATCGCGTGGTGGTGATCGAAGTCAACGACAACCCTAACCTGGACGCCGGCATCGAAGACGCCTGGCTGCAGGACGATCTGTACGCGTTGGTGCTGGAGGAGTTCATTCGCCGCCTCGACATCAAACGTCGCGGTCTGGCGGGTTAGGGCGGTGGTCAAGGGCCACCGCCTGGAGGCGGGCCGGTTACAGGAATGCGCCGAAGCCGAAGCGAGCGTGCTGTGGTTCAGTAACCCGGATGCAGCCGAAAAGACGCTGCTGCTGGAGCGCTTTCATCTGGACGACCACGCCCTGGCCTCGGCGCTCGACCCGGACGAGGTGTCGCGCATCGAGTTTCATCCGGACGCGCTGTTCATGATCTGGAAGCGCCCGGAAAACTACTCGGGCAAGGACACGTTTTCCTTCGACGTGTCATCGTTCGGGGTGCTGCTCAGCCCGCATCACATGGTGCTGATCTGCGCCGACGACAGACAGTTCGGCGACCTGGGACAACACCGGCCGATGCACACGCTGCTGGACGTGCTGCTGGAGGTGCTGTTCCACAACATTCATCATTATCTCGGTCACCTCAAAGTGATCAAGATGATCGCCCGGGAACTGCAGCAGCAGTTCAATGCGTCGATGGACAGCCGCCATCTGGTGCAGATGTTTAACCTCAGCGAGAGCCTGGTCTATTACATCAACGCCATCGACAGCAACGGCTCGGTCCTGACCCGCCTGCGCAATCACGCCCACAAGCATCAGTTTTCCGGCGACAGCCTGGCGCTGATTGAAGACATGATCATCGAGAACGAGCAGTGCCATAAACAGGCGAACATCTATTCCACCGTGTTCGCCAGCCTGATGGACGCGCGGGGCAATCTGGTCAATAACAACACCAACAACCTGCTGCGCAAGCTGACGTTGATCAACGTGGTGTTCTTGCCATTGAATCTGGTGGCGGGGATTGGCGGGATGTCGGAATACAGCATGATGACCACGCTCATACCGTGGTGGATCAGCTACCCGGCATTGCTGATCGGCATGGCCGGGCTGGGCGTGGGGATGGTGGTGATACTCAAGCGCATGGCGCGGGCGAGTCAATGATCAGCGGGAGCCCGGAGGGTTCCCGCTGATCGTGGCGCGACGTCTTATTCCGACGCCTGCAAACCCTTCTGCCTCATCACCTGGTTCTTGTCTTTCTTGTACTGCAGCGCGACTTCCGGCGCCGGGCCGCTCTTGCCGGTTTCCATCCACAAGCGCATGCGGCTGGCATCGGCGAAGTGGGTGTATTTGCCGAACGCGTCGAGAATCACCACCGACACCGGACGATTGGCCATGCTGGTCAACAGCACCAGACAGTGGCCAGCCTGGTTGGTGAAGCCGGTCTTGGTCAGCTTGATGTCCCAGTTGGACTTACGCACCAGATGGTCGGTGTTGCTGAAGCCGAGGATGTAATTCGGCTTGCGGAAGGTCACGGTCTTCTCAGGCGTCGTGCTCAGCTCGCGCAGCATCGGGTAATTGCGTGCGGCGAGGGCCAGCTTGGTCAGGTCCCGCGCGGTGGAGACGTTGTAGACCGACAGGCCGGTGGGCTCCATGTACACGGTATGGTTCATGCCCAGCGCTTTAGCCTTGGCGTTCATCGCCCGGATAAACGCCGGATAACCGCCTGGATAGCTGTGCGCCAGACTCGCCGCTGCGCGGTTTTCCGACGACATCAGGGTGATCAGCATCATGTCGTGGCGGTTCAGCTCGCTGCCCAGTTTGACCCTGGAGAACACGCCTTTCATTTCGGCGGTCTGCGAGATATCGACCTTGATCATCTCGTCCATCGGCAGCTTGGCGTCGAGGGTGACCATCGCAGTCATCAGCTTGGTCACCGAAGCGATCGGCACAACGATGTCAGGGTTGCTTGCATACAGCACCTGACCGGTTTGCAGGTCGGTGATCATGGCGCTGCCGGAAGCCAGGTGGAGGTTGGCCGGGTCGCGCTTGAATGACGCAGGTTCGTTGGCCAGGGCGGTGGTGGAAAATGCGACGGTGGAAAGTGCGCAGCCTGTAAGTGCAAATAATAGGCCGATGACGGTTGGGCGAATTTTCAAGAGCAGAGCTCACTTAGTGATGGAAATAGCATGAAACGTCGGACTTTCTTCAAGCACGACAACACGTTCGGCGCATTTTAGGAGCAAGTTTCTGAAGTTGTCGATGGGGTGGCGCGGGGTTTCGCTGATAAAGCGCTGTTGTACGGGTCAGGTTCAGGTGGCGGATCCAAAAAGCCTGTATTTAAAAGGGTCGAATTGCCGTTTATGGCGTGCTTGCTAAGAGGCCTGCGCATCAACGTCAGCTCACCACGCAAAAAAAAGCCCGCGTCATTAAAGAGGCGGGCTAAAGGGGTGTGCGGAGCAACGCACGATTCACAGGGAAGAGCGAATAGGGTTTCAGCTGTTGAGCGGGCGGTGTTCAAGTTGCTGCGACAGGGCCTGAGCCACTGGCAGCGAAGGCAACGGGCCGCTGACGGGCTCGCCGTTCTGCATCAAGTACCAGCAGGCCAACAGACCGCGCTCACGAAGCTGGGCGGGTACTGCGCTGCCGACAACCGACATGATTTGAACCTTGGTCATAAGTGCCTCCATCAATCTATGGCGCTACTTTACGGCGCGACCGGTTGATGCAGAAATCACCGCCCTCGATAGTCGTCATTGATGAGCGGGTAGGGACAGTGATGGGGGCACGTGCGCAAAACCGTGTGGCGGCCCGGCATAAATGCCCCATGAACAAAAACCCCGCCGGGAAGGCGGGGTCAGTGTGGGGTGAGGGCTGGCTATCATGGATGGGCAGCCCTGCTGGCAGCAGCGAACCGCTGTTACCAGCGACCGCCACCGTGGTAGTAGCCCGGTGGTGGGCCGTAATAACGTGGCGGGCCGTAATAGCGCTGCTCATACACGACCGGACGTTCAACGACATAAGCCGGTTGGTAATAAACCGGTGGCGGTGGCGGTGGCGCGTAATAAACGGGCGCCGGGGCCGCGTACACGGGAGCGGGTGACGCATACACCGGACCGGATGCCACTGCCGCGCCGACGACACCGCCGACGACCGCACCGATCACGGCTGCTCCACCCCAGCCCGGGCCGCCGCCATGGGCTTCAGCCTGGCCTGCGAGGGCGAGGGCGCCTAACAACAAGGCAACTTTGGGGATCTGACGAATCATGACTGTTCCTCGGTGTTCATTCCCGTTGTCGCGAACCTGCGTTACGCTCAGGCACTGCCACGGGATAACTTCTCAGACAACGGTTTCGGAGATATCTGCGAGGCCGTTGGGTAAATTTTGTGTAAGGTATTCAACACTTTTAATGACAATGGCTTTGCCGCTTTCGGCGAAGTGTTGCGATTCTACGCCTTTCCCCAGGCGTCTTCTAATACCACTCGGGAGATTTCATGTTGGTCACTGCCAGTAAGGAAACGCTGTTGTGCATGTCACTGGCCGGACGTCCAGGCAACTTCGGTGTGCGCTTCCACAATCACCTGTATCAGCAGTTGGGCCTGAACTTCTATTACAAGACCTTCTCGCCGAACGATCTGCCCGCCGCCATCGCCGGCATGCGTTCATTGGGTATTCGCGGGTGCGGCGTGTCGATGCCCTTTAAAGAAGCCTCCATTGCACTGGTCGATGAGCTGGACGCGTCCGCCGCCGCCATTCAATCCATCAATACCATCGTCAATACCGATGGCCACTTGAAAGCGTACAACACCGATTACATTGCCATCGCTCAACTGGTTGACACCCATCAGGTCCCGCGCACGCGCTTCGCCCTGCGCGGCAGCGGTGGGATGGCCAAGGCCGTGGCCTGTGCGCTGCGCGACGCCGGTTTTACCGACGGGCTGATCGTGGCGCGCAACGAGCAGGCGGGCAGGGTGCTCGCACAGACCTGCGGCTTTGAGTGGCAAGCCGAACTGGGCAGTGAACGCCCGCCGCTGCTGGTCAACGTCACGCCGCTGGGGATGGAAGGCGATCAGGCCGAGGCGCTGGCCTTTGACGCGTCCGCCATCGAGCAGGCCGACACAGCATTTGACGTCGTCGCCACGCCGGCGCGAACGCCGTTCATTGTCGAAGCCGAGCGCCTCGGCAAGCGCCTGATCACCGGCGACCAGGTTGCGGCAATACAGGCGCTGGAGCAGTTCATTCTTTACACCGGCGTGACGCCGAGCGAGGCGCAGTATCAGGCAGCGGCGGCGTTCGCTCGGGGTTGATGCGTCTGCCGCTTGCCGCATACCAATGGGACATGCGGCAGTCGGAAAACCTGTGGGAGCGCGCTTGCCCGCGAATGCATTGTGTCAGTCGACATCTCCACGTCTGACACGCCGTCTTCGCGGGCAAGCGCGCTCCTACAGTGGATCTCGGACGATCATGGTCTTGGGCGGACGCAAAATCTGTAGGAGCTTGCCCGAGAACGCGTTGTGTCAGTGCCAGCTTGTCAGGCCGCTTTCACCCCTCCAGCAATGCCAGCCGTTCTTCCAGGGTGGCGATGCGGGCTTCGAGGGCTTCGATCCGCTCGGCCAGCGCCGCGCTACCCGCGCTGCCCGAACTGCCGCCGCTGCTGCGCTCGGTCGGGTGCGCCCGTGCGGCGAGGATCGTCTCCCTGTCGGCCGGATCGCCCAGCGCGTGCAGGTAGCGGTCCTCGCGCTGGCCGGCCTGTTTCGGGATCAGCACCGCCAGCCCACGGCCGATCAACCGGTCAAGCTGATGCACCACCGCGTCGGTGTCTTCGAAGTCGTGCATACGGTTGCTGCGGGTCAGCAGCTCGTTGACGGTCTGCGGGCCGCGCAGCAACAGCAGGCCGGTGAGGATGAGTTGCGCCGGCACGAGTTCCAGCGTTTTGTCGACGCGGTGTTCCCAGCGGTCCGCCCGGCTGCCCATGACCAGACGCGTCAGTTGCAGGCTTTCCAGCGCCCGCAGGCTCTGGCCAACCTGGCCGGGCGTCAGGTTCATCACCGGCTCGCGGCTGGTCTTCTGATTGCAGGCCAGCACCAGCGCGTTGAGGGTCAGGGGGTAGGTTTCGGGATGGGTCGCCTGCTTCTCGATCAGGCAGCCCAGAATGCGCACTTCGGTGCTGCTCAGCTGCAGGGTATCCGCGGCTTCAACGGTGTTTTCGGAATCCAGCTCGTCAGACATGACCCATTCCCCAGGCGTTGAAAAGGCTATGAGGGTAGGGGCTGGATGAGGTAAAAGACAAGCCGTGTTCGCGTCCGCCTCCGTGCGACTCATTCCCCCAGGAACTGCCATGACCCTTTCTCTTTACGCCGCTTCGATTCCTGTCTTCAAGCAAATGCTCACCGCCCTCAGCGCCGTACTGGCCAAAGGCGAAGCCCACGCCACCGCCAAGAATATTCAGCCGGATGCCCTGCTGCAGGCGCGTCTGTTCCCTGACATGTTCCCGCTGGTGCGTCAGGTGCAGATCGCCGTTGATTTCGCCAAAGGCGCCAGCGCACGACTGGCAGGCCTTGAGCCGCCAAAGTACGAAGACACCGAAACCACCTTCGCCGACCTGCAAGCGCTGCTGACCAAAGTGCTGGCGTTCCTCGACACCATCAAGGCCGATCAGGTCGACGGCAACGAAGCGCGCGAAGTCGTGCTGCGCCCGGGCACCGACAAGGAAAAACGCCTGAACACCCAGACCTACCTGCTGCATTACGCGCTGCCGCAGTTCTTCTTCCACGTCACCACCACCTATGACCTGCTGCGCCATAACGGTGTGGAAGTCGGCAAGCGCGACTACATGGGCGCTTACTGATCGGTCTTGCTGCCCGGCTCTGCTCGGGCAGCGACACGTGTTTCGTCCGGCGCCTGGTTACCCGGCGCCCGGCTCTGATACCCTCCGCATCCTGCTTCAAGTCACATCCGATCGACCGCTCCGCGAGGACTGGTCGTTTTGTCGTTCTGGAGATTTCATGTTTTTCCCCATTTACCTGCTGTCGGCCGCCGGCTTTACCGTGCTGACCACAGAGTTCGTGATCGTCGGTCTGCTGCCCGCCATTGCTCGCGATCTGGCCGTCACCATTCCCCAGGCGGGCTTGCTGGTCACGCTGTTCGCCTTCACGGTGGCCTGCTTCGGGCCGTTCCTGACCGCGTATTTCTCGCGCTTCGAGCGCAAGCGCCTGTTCATTACGGTGCTGATCATGTTTGGCGTCTCCAACGCCGTCGCAGCGCTGGCGCCCAACATCTGGGTGATGGCCGCCGCGCGGCTGATCCCGGCACTCGGGTTGCCGGTGTTCTGGGCGCTGGCCAGCGAAACCGCCGTGGACATCGTCGGACCGGACCATGCCGGCCGCGCGATTGCCAAGATCGGCTTCGGCATCGTCTGCGCCACCGTGTTCGGCATCCCCGTCGGCACCTTGATCTCCGACGCCATCGGCTGGCGCAGCGCCTTCGCCATCCTCGCGGTGATGGCGTTTGCCAAAGCGTTTCTGCTGTTCATTTACCTGCCCCGCAGCGTGCACAAGGATCAAGCCTCGTTCCGCAGCCAGTTCCGCATGCTGCGCAGCCCATTGATGCAGGGCCACGTGCTGCTGTCGGTGCTGGTCTTCAGCGGCATGTTCACCGCGTACACCTACCTGGCGGACATGCTGGAGCGCCTTGCCGGGTTCAACGGCACGGTGGTCGGCTGGTGCCTGATGGGCTTCGGCGCGGTGGGCTTGCTGGGTAATTCACTGGGCGGCCGGTTAGTGGATCGCCATCCGCTGATCGCCAGCTTGACCTTCTGCACCTTCATGATCGGCGGCATGGTCATGGTGGTGCCGAGCATGCACTCCCTGCCCGCGCTGGCCCTGGCGCTGGCCGTGTGGGGCGCGACCCAGGCGGCGCTGTTTCTGGTCAGCCATGTCCGGCTTATGAAAGCCGCGCCACAGGCCCCGGCTTTTGCCGCCTCACTGAACATCGCCGGTGCCAATCTGGGCATCGGCATTGGCGCGATCATCGGCGGCCGGGTGATCGAGCATCTGGGCCTCGGCAGTCTGGGCTTCGCCGCGGCCGGCATCATTGCGCTGTCGATTCTGCTGGCCCTGCTGCTGATGAAGGTCCGGCCAATCCCCGCAACCTGCGACGCCTAGTCCGGGAACAGCTGCTGGCGTGCGCCTTCGGTAATCGCAACGATGCCGGGGTGCTTGACCTTGCGCTCGACCGAGATCGCATAAAACGACTCGGTCACGGCGTCGGTATGGCCGATCAGCTCAACGTCGTATTGCTCGATCACTTCATCGGCGATCACGCTCGGCGCAATGAAAATCCCGCTGCCGGACTTGCCGAAGGCCTTCATCAGCGCGCTGTCGTCGAATTCCCCGACGATTTTCGGTTGGATATTCTGCTCGGCGAACCAGCGCATCAGTCGGCTGCGCACCACCGTTTGCTGACCGGGAACCAGCAGCGGCGCGCCTTGCATGCCGTGGGGGAAGTTCTCGCCGTACAGGGCGGCGAGGGCGCGGGTGGCAAAAAAACTCACGCCGCACTCGCCCAGCTTCTGGCTGTAGCCTTTAATGTCCAGATGAGAGGGCATGGGGCTGTCGGAAATCACCAGGTCCAGGCGCTGAATGGCGAGGTCTGCCAGCAGGCGTTCGAGCTGGTCTTCCCGGCAGCTGATGCGCACCAGCTCATTCAGCGCCATGCTCGGCGCGATGAGCCGATAGACAATGGATTTGGGCACGACATCGGCGACGCCGACGCGAAAGAGAATCTGCTGCTCGTCGGGCTGCGCGCGCAACACAGCTTCGAGCTCGCCACCGAGCTGAAACATCTGTTCGGCATAGGGCAGGGCGGCGCGACCGGTTTCGGTCAGCTCCAGTTGGCGCCCGACACGCTTGAACAGCTCGACGCCATACGTCTGCTCCAGCAGGCTGATTTGCCCGCTGATGGTCTGGGGTGTCAGATTCAATTGCTCGCAGGCGCGGACAATACTGCCGGTCTTGGCCACGACCCAGAAATAGTGCAGCTGTCGGTAATTGAGCATGGGCGACGTCACTTCGGGAAAACCGAAGTATACGCCTGAAAAATACGAATTTTGCTGAAGTGTTTCCGTCTCTAGAATGCCGCCCTATCCCCTGAACTGATCCTGGACACTCGCTATATGGAATACCTTCTGGAACTGGCTGCAAGCCCGACGGCATGGATCGCTCTGGCGACACTGGTCGTCATGGAAATCGTGCTCGGTATCGACAACCTCATTTTCATCTCGATTCTCACCAACAAGCTGCCAGTACACCAGCGCACCAAGGCGCGCCGGATCGGTATCAGCATGGCGTTGATCCTGCGTCTGGGCCTGCTGACCACCGTAGCGTGGATTGTCCAGCTGACCGCGCCGGTGGTTGAAGTGTTCGGCCAGGCGTTCTCCTGGAAGGACATGATCCTGATCGCCGGTGGCCTGTTCCTGGTCTGGAAGGCAACCACCGAGATCCACCACAGCGTCGACATCAAGAGCGAAGCCGAGAAAGCCGCTTCCAGCACCGTTACCCTGGGCATGGCCGCCGCGATCGGTCAGATCCTGATGCTCGACCTGGTGTTCTCCATCGACAGTATCGTCACCGCCGTTGGCATGACCGAGCACTTGCCCATCATGGTCATCGCCGTGGTCGCCGCCGTGATCGTGATGCTGGTGGCGTCGGAACCCCTGGCCAAGTTCATCAACGATAACCCCACCGTGGTCATGCTGGCCCTGGGCTTCCTGATCATGATCGGCATGACGCTGATCGCCGAAGGCTTCGGCGCCCACGTCCCGAAAGGTTATGTGTACACCGCCATGGCGTTCTCGGCCCTGATCGAGGTGCTGAACATGCTGGTTCGTCGGTCCCGCCAGCGCCGTCTGGACGCCGAAGCGCAGGGCCAGAAGGTCTGACGCTCAGGTAAGCTCCGCATGGCTTTGAAGGGCGGAGCGGGAAGGGTGAAGCATCAAAAAGCAGCGCAATAAAAAACGGTCGGGGATGGGATGCCATCACCGACCGTTTTCGTTTGTACTGTGATCAATCAGCACACGGCAGTATCAGTGCGCTGTGACCTGACCGATTTTGCGCTGTGCGCGCTCTGCGGATTTCGCGGCTTCGGTTTCCCGATAATGCGGATGATGGCGACGGGAGATCCGCATCACTCCCCAGAACATGGCGGCCGCGACGGCAAGCCAGGCGGCGATCAACATCACAATGGTCATTCCGAGGCTCATGGCTTCCTCCGGCTCTTCTCTTCGTCTCTTAGTACGGACAGTCTAGTACCCTTGTTGTTGCCGAAAGTTGACCAATGGCAGGAATTGCATGACCGATTCGTTCTATCCACTTGTGTCGACAGCGTTTCGGGCTATACCGCAACCGGTGGCGGCTCTATCATCCGCGCTCCGGCCGGATCTCGGGATCCGTCGCCATCAGTCAAGTGAGTGAAGAACGTGCGGGCATTGACGCGATTGGATAGCGTTGCAGGTCGACGCAAATGGCTGGCGCTCGCCGCCGTGCTGGTCTTGGCAGGCTGCTCGAATGCCCATCACTGGAAGCCCGGCTACCCGCCGATTTACAAGACGCTGCCTGACCGGGTGGAAATCAACGCGGTGCCGTCGTTCCGGGGCAAGGATTACCAGAGCGCGCCGTTCGCGCTGGCCAGCATGCTGACCGTGCACGGCGTACAGACCACGCCGGGGCTGCTGGAAAAACCGCTGAAACTGCCGGGCGCCGAAGACAAGCTCGACCGCAGCATGCTGGATCTGGCCCGCGAATACGGGTTTGTGGTGTACCCCGTCGATCATGGTCTCCCGGACCTGCTGGCCCAGGTGTCGGCGGGGTATCCAGTCATGGTGCGGTTCTCGGACGGCTCCCTGTTCTGGAAAGATCAGCGCTATGGCGTGCTGGTCGGGTTTGATCAGAACAAGCGCACGGTGCTGATCTATACCGGGCCGGGGCGTGTGACGGCGAGCTTCGATTCGTTTACTTCGGACTGGAACGACGCCGGCAACTGGGCGGTGCTCATCCAGGGCCCGCGCCAGGTCCCTGTGCCGGTGGACCGTGAACGCTGGCTGAAAGCCGCCAATGATCTGGCCCAGGCCGGGCAGGAACAGGCCGCGGGTGAGGCGGTCAAGGCACTGAACAGCAAAGCTGACCGCTGAGATGAATGAGCAATGATTCCGGGCTGGATGCAAAACCTGTAGGCGCCGGCTTGATGGCGAACGCAGTGGATCAGCTGCGAGGATGCAAGCTGGCTAAATGCGGTTCGCCAGCAAGCCGGCTCCTACGGGGGTTAATACTCACTGTTGGACCTGCAAACTCAGAACCCCAGCTTGTCCCGCAGGCTGTAATACCAGGCGCCCAGCGCCGTCAGCGGCGTGCGCAACAATTGCCCGCCCGGGAACGGGTAGTGGGGCAGGCCGGCGAAGGCGTCGAATCGTTCTGCCTGTCCGCGCAAGGCTTCGGCCAGCACTTTGCCGGCCAGATGGGTGTAGGTCACGCCGTGGCCGCTGCATCCCTGTGAGTAATAGATGTTGTCGCCCAGCCGTCCCACTTGTGGCAACCGCGACAAGGTCAGCAGGAAGTTTCCGGTCCAGGCGTAATCGATCTTCACGTCCTTCAGTTGTGGAAACGCCTTGAGCATCTTTGGCCGGATGATGGCTTCGATGTTCGCCGGATCGCGCGCGCCGTAGACCACGCCGCCGCCGAAGATCAGACGCTTGTCGCCGGAAAGCCGGTAGTAGTCCAGCAAGTAGTTGCAATCCTCGACGCAGTAGTCCTGGGGCAGCAACGTACTCGCCAGTTCCTCGCTCAGCGGTTCGGTGGTGATGACCTGAGTGCCGCAAGGCATCGACTTGGCCGCCAGTTCCGGTACCAGATTGCCCAGATAGGCGTTGCCCGCCACGATCACGAACTTCGCCCGGACCTTGCCCTCGGCGGTGTGCACCACCGGGCTGGCACCTCGATCGATGCGCGTTGCAGCCGACTGTTCGTAAATGACCCCACCCAGGGACTCGACCGCCGCTGCTTCGCCCAACGCCAGGTTCAGCGGGTGGATATGACCGCCGCTCATGTCGAGCATGCCGCCGATGTATTGGTCGCAGGCAACCACTTCACGGATGCGGCGCTGGTCCATCAGCTCCAGCTGCGTATGGCCGTAGCGCTCCCAAAGACGTTTTTGCGATTCCAGATGGCCCATTTGCTTGGGGGTGATCGCGGCGAAAACCCCGCCGTCCTTCAGGTCGCACTGGATCTGGTATTTGGCGACGCGGTCGCGGATGATCTGCGCGCCCTCGAAGGCCATGTGCCCGAGCAGTTGCGCTTCCTTCGGCCCGACCGTCTTTTCGATGGTGTCGATGTCGCGGCTGTAACTGTTGACGATCTGCCCGCCGTTACGGCCCGACGCGCCGAAACCTACCTTTGCGGCTTCCAGCACGGTGACTTTGAAGCCGTGTTCCAGGAGAAACAGCGCGCTGGAGAGCCCGGTGTAACCGGCGCCGATGATGACCACGTCGGTCTCTACGTCGCCTTGCAGCCCAGGCCGAGCCGGAACGGGATTGGCGGAAGCGGCGTAGTAGGAATGTGGGTATGGCGTGTTCGTCATCCTGGAAGCCCTGTTTTATATTTTTTACGATTGGACGGATCCTACCTGAGATGAAATTTCCCGGCCACCGACGCCTCAGGTTTGCGGCCTCGACAAGGCGCTGGCGAGGCGTTGGCTGCAAAGGCACACGCCGTGCACCCGACCCGATCCGTCAGCGCAGGCGCAAATAGCTCGGACATTCATAGGCTTAGGGACGAATCGACGTTGACAGCAATCCGAATCCCGGTAGAATGCCGCCCCACAGCAGGCACGTAGCTCAGTTGGTTAGAGCACCACCTTGACATGGTGGGGGTCGTTGGTTCGAGTCCAATCGCGCCTACCAAACAAATCCGCTCTGCTGGGCGGTAACAAAAAAGGGTGGCCCGAGAGGGTCACCCTTTTTTGCTTGCCTGAACCAGAATGACCTCGGGCGCGCGGCCGTTCCGCCGGCCGATCACTCGGGCTTGGCGCGAGTAATACGGCCCGCCCTGATCTCGTCCACATAGGCACGCAGGCGGTCAGCATCCTTGTACTGCTGATTCATCAAGTGCAGCACCGCGACCACATCCACATCGTTGACCCGTTCGGCCAACCGGCTGATTTCGCCCGCGGTGCTTTCCAGGTTGGCCGCAATGGTGCTCAGGTCACGCTTGAGTTCCAGCGCTGATTTTTTCATGCCCACGGTGCCGCTCTCCACTGTTGATGACGCCCGGGCCCGCGACTCTGGTTCAGACGCGGCGGCGACGCACTATATCAAAGCACGACAGCAAGCCACGACAGGCAGGCGTGAAAAAGGCGCTGTTCAAGCGCCCTCTATCTTCCCCATGCGTCAGATGCCTCAGCCGCCTGCGCCGCCTGCACTCGAAGACCCCGAGCCCTTGCTGCCGCCGCCAGTGGTGGTATCGCCACCGGGCAAATCGGCATCGTCTTTGTTGCCGGTGCCGTTGCTCATTGAAGTGCCGCCACCAATGCTGATGCCCTTCTTGGTTTGCGTGTCCACATCTGCGCCCTGGCGGGCCGGGTCGCTGCCTTGCACGCGCGGGTCGATGCCGGTCTGCGAAGGCGGCGGCCCCATGTCCGGCGATGTCGCGCCCGCCAGCGCTGCAAGGGAGGTGCAGGACAGCGCGCAGCCCAGTGTGAATGCAGCAAGTGATCTGTTCATCAGGTGATCTCCGTGTCTTGGTTCCTTGTTGCTATTGGGCATCTGAAGTTTGTCCGAAGTGCCATCACGGCGACAGGCGGCATGTTGAGCGGGTGCGACGGGCGGGCTGCCGGTCATTCGAGCGAACAGGCGCCGACAATCAGCAGGCGCGTCAGGGTAGTAACCGCTCGGGTCTGGTTGATCGACAGCCGCCCCGGATGTCCATCGGCCGCTGTCGATGTGCCGGTGAAATAATTTGCATATTCATAGGCTTACTGGGCGAAAAAGACGTTGACAGCTATTTGAATATCCGTAGAATGCCGACCCACAGCAGGCACGTAGCTCAGTTGGTTAGAGCACCACCTTGACATGGTGGGGGTCGTTGGTTCGAGTCCAATCGCGCCTACCAAACAAATCCGCTCTGCTGGGCGGTGACAAAAAGGGCGAATCGAGAGATTCGCCCTTTTTTATTGTCTGAAATTCCCGCGTCAGGCCAGCCTTCGTCACGTCAGCCATAGCCCCTATGGCCGGACCTCTCGACTCGATTCCACCCCGCGAGCCATTCCAGGCCGCGAAATAAATCCGCTTTTTTTCCCGCTACCGTCTGGACCTTTTCCCATGATGCGCGATCATCAGTGCATGGAAATCCAGAGGAGGTGTGTATGTTTAGCCGGTCGTTGACCCTTGCCGTTTTGTTCGCCCTGTCGAGCCCCTTGTTGGCTGCTGACGGTGATGGCCCACTGTCCCAGGAGCGCGGCAAGACTCGTCCACTGATCGTGATTGCGTCGAGTTCGGTGGACGCGACGCTGGTGGGCCTGAAGAAAAACCTCGACGAGCCCGCCAACAAGGAGGGATTCGCCAAGCGCGACATGGTCCTCTACACCATCATCAACACCGTGGGGCAGCGCAACGGCAAAGACCTCGACGCCCAGACCACCATGGCCCTGATCCGCGAGCTCAAGCTCGGCGCCCAGGCGGGTGGGCAGGCTCAGGTGATTCTGGTGGGCAAGGACGGTGAGAAGAAGATGACTCACAACGGTCCTATTGATCCGAAGGACATCTTCAGCACCATCGACCAGATGCCGATGGCCGAGAAAGAAGCGGCTGCTGCTGCGCCACCTGCGCCGGTCGCCGAGCCGAAGGGCGCCACGCAGTCCGGCAAACCGGCCAAGCCTGCCAAGGCCGCCCCCGCTGCACCGCCCGCCGGGCTGGATGATTAATCGCTCGGACGGCTTACCCATGGGGCTCGCTTGAGGTTGCTGGTAACATCGCTCCTTTTTTAGTTTAGCGAAAAGGACTTTTGATGAATGGGACTGGCATGAAACATTGGGCGGGCGCTGTGGCACTGATCCTGTTATCGGGTGGGTTGACGGGCTGCATGAGCTTGAACCAGACGCGCTCGGCAGGGCCGGCGCAGGTTTACACCAGTCAGAAACCTGCGGTCGCCGTTGCCGAGTGCATCAAGGTGACCTGGGCCAATGTCCAACTGTTCGGTGACGTGGCGGACGTGTTCATGGCGAAAGGCGATCCCGGCGCGTTCACGGTCTACACCACCGAAGGCGAGTATTTCGCTGATGTGGCGGGCAAGGCGGGCATGACTAAAGTCAATTTCTACGCCAAGCCGGGTGCCAAGGTGATTGAGCAGCGTGGCGCGGTGCTCGCGACCTGCCTCTGAGTCAGGCCTGCATTCACTGACCTGCGCGTGCTGACCGGTTCTGATCATCACTCGGCCCCGCGCAGGTTTCGAACGTCACAAACCCTCCACACCCGCCGCTTTGCATCGGCCGTTTTACATCGGCTGCTTTACATGGGTGGAGCAACGCCATTTTCCCCCGCAGAAATCGACAGCGCGGTCAGTGTGTTGTCCGAGCCTTTCTGCGCTTGCAGGACCACCTTCACCCCGGGCTTGAGCAAGCTGCGATCACCTGGCACCAGGTTGACGATCGGCACGTCATCGGGAATGACGATCTTCTTCTGTCCGCCTTTGTAATTCACGGTGATGGTGCGGCCATTACTGGCGACCAGATCGCCAACCGATCCGTTGGTCATCGTGCTGTCCGGCGTCAGGTCAAAGGCCCGATGACCATCCCCCGTGCCCGCCATTGCCGGCGGAAACACATGCACCTCCAGCGCCTTCAACGAACCGTCCGGCAGCGGCACCGCGGCGGAGCCGATGTAACTGCCCGGTTTGATTTCTGATACCTGCGCCAACGTGACACCGCGAATCTGCGTGTCAGGGGTCAGCACAACCTGCAGGTCCTCTCCGCGATTGCTGTGAATTTTCAGCGCATCGCCTTCGACCGCCGTGATGGCGCCGCGCACACGGGTGGGTTTGCTGTCTTCGGCGTGGGCCGGCAGCGCTGCCGATAGCAGTGCGCTGAGCAATCCGGACAGGAGAAGGGAGTGACGGAGGGTGTGGGTCTTGGAGGTCTTCATTGGCCGCGCGAATCCTGTGATGGGTCGAGCACGGAGCATAGCGTTAGTCGCCGAGACGGTGGATGACATTGCCGTCAGCAAGCGTGGATTGATGCTGCTGGCGTATCTCGTCCACCTGCGCAAGCAAATCCCGGTTTGCTGGGGCGGAGTTGGTACGCAGGGGGCCAGCCGGGCTGTGAGTACGTCGTTGAACGACTTCCCACAGCCCGGCGAAGGACTTTACTGCTGAAGCGAAATGGACGTGCTCGCCAGCTTCGGCTGGTTGTACAAGCTGACCAACACCTCATCCAGCACCGAAGATGCGCCCCACGGACGCGGGTCGTTGAGGATCGCCACGACCACCCAGGTGTTGCCGTTGCTGTCGCGGCTGAATCCGGAGATCGCGCGGACGGTGTTCAATGTGCCGGTCTTGATGTGGGCTTCACCGCGCAGGGCCGTACGTTTCAGGCGTTTGCGCATGGTGCCGTCCATCCCTGCCAGCGGCAGCGAACTCATGAACTCGGCTTGAAACGGGCTGTTCCAGGCGGCCTGGAGCATCTGCGCCATCTCCCGTGCGCTGACCCGTTCGGCGCGGGACAGGCCTGAGCCGTTTTCCATCACCAGGTGCGTCGCGATGATGTTTTTCTTCGCCAGCCACTGGCGCACAACACGCTGCGCGGCCTTGGCGTCGTCACCGTCCGCTTCGTTACGGAATTCAGCGCCCAGGCTAAGGAACAGTTGCTGGGCCATGGTGTTGTTACTGAATTTATTGATGTCGCGGATGATCTCCGCCAGGTCCGGCGAGAAGGCCTTGGCCAGCAGCTTGGCGCTGCCCGGCGTCACGTCCAGACGGTCCTTGCCGAGAATGGTCCCGCCCAGTTCCTGCCAGATGGCGCGCACGGCGCCGGCGGTGTAGGTCGGGTGGTCGAGCAGCGACAGGTACGTCTGGGAATTGCAGCCATCACCCAACTGGCCGGACACCGTGACGGTGATGCCGCCATCGGCTTCCGGCACCGGGTTGTACAGCACGTCGCCGGTGCATTTGCTGGATGACAGCGCCTTGACCTGGTTGTTGATGTGGATGGCGGCGATGGGCGGCTCCACCGAAACCAGAATCCTGCCGCCGTCGTTGCGGGTGACGAAACGCAGGGCTTTGAGGTTGACCATCAAGGAGTCGGGACGTACCAGAAACGGCTTGTTCTTGTCATTGCCATCGTCGTCGAAGACGGGCAATTGCGGTTGCACGAAATGGCTGCGATCAAGCACCAGATCGCCGGTCACCTGCTGCACGCCGTTGGCTCGCAGATCGCGCATCAGCAGCCACAGACGCTCCATGTTCAGCTTGGGATCGCCGCCACCCTTGAGGTACAGGTTGCCGCGCAGAACGCCATTGCTCAGGGTGCCGTCGGTGTAGAACTCGGTTTTCCACTGATGGGTCGGGCCGAGCATTTCCAGGGCGGCGTAGGTGGTCACCAGCTTCATGGTCGAGGCCGGATTGACCGACACGTCGGCGTTGAAAACAGTGGGAGTGCCGGGGCCGCTGACCGGCAGCATTACCAGCGACAGCGCATCGTTCTGCAGCTTGCTGGCTTTGAGTGCTTCCTGAACCTTGGGGGGCAGGGCGGTATTGATCGGGGCGGCGGCGATGGAGAACGAGAGGGGCAAAAGCAGGGTGGCGATAAATAGCGGACGCAAAGACTTGATCATTCAATAAACCCTACTGCAGCAAACAACGGAGATGAAGAGGGGGTGAATTCCCTCGCACTGTAAACGAAACACCAGAAAATGCCCGATGGCAGGGCGTAACAATGGTGTTTCGGCAAAGCGGCATTATGCCCCAAGCTTTCGTGACTTGCGCCGGGGTACTGCCGTCAAACGGCGCTATTTTTTCTGCTTGTCCATTCAAAGTCACGTTAAACCGTGATTCTCCGGTCGTCCCTGGCCGTGGCTGACGTCCGGCGGTGCAATTGAAGATAGCTGCCGGGGGGTTTCTGGCGAGGGAAAGCTTGAATTCGAGACACAAAAAAGCCATCCCGGAGGATGGCTTTTCGGTATCAGCTCGGCGGGAAGGCCCGCCAGCTCTTCAGACAGCCGCGTTGAACGGCTTTTCCGGGTACCAGGCGTCCTGCAGAGGGCTGACTTCAACTTCAGTCAGCTCGCTGCGGCCTTTGAGCCAGGCTTCGACAGCGGCGCGTTGCTCTTCGCTGACCGAACCACGGTTCGCCAGGCAGACCAGGCCGAAGTCGTCGCCGCCGACGTAGTCCAGACCGTTAGCGTCCATGGCCTCGATCAGGAAAGCGTCGAGGAAAGCATCAATGGCCTCGTCATCCAGGTCCTCTTTGAAGCCCAGCTTCAGTTCGAAGCCCAATTCCTGGAACTCGTCGACACAGAGTTTTTTGCGCAGACGACGGGAGCGGTTAGTGGCCATGAAGCGTTCCTCTTAAGTAATTTCGGGGCGCAGTCTACCAGTTTCGTCCTGAAGGTGCCTGCCTCGTCGGGCACTTGGGATAAAGCGTGCGAATCGCCTGCTTTAACCTGCGATGCCACCCCATCACCCGCGCGCCGAAAAAACAGCCGCTTTACCGAAAAACCAAAACCCTCAACGCTTGCGCATCATCAACAGCGCAACCACCACCGCCAGCGCCGCGATCCCGGTCGCGATCCACCCCAGGGACCCGAGTCCGAAGTGGCCGATACCCAACCCGCCAAAGATCGCACCCAGACCAATCCCGGCGTTCGCCGCCGAGATATTCATGGTTGCTGCCAACGCCTGGGCCTTGGCACCCGCTTGCATCACGCGCACCTGGCACACCGGAAACAGTGCGGTGTACGCAACGCCCCACAGCACCAGCGCGGCGATCAGCCAGATGTGGTCAGTGGCCAGCGGAATCGCGGCGGCCATGCCGATACTCAGAATCACCAGGAACAACACCATCGCACCCAGCGGGCTGCGATCAACCAACTTTCCGCCCCATTGGTTGCCGATCATGCCGACTGCGCCAAAGCCCATCAGCCACCAGCCCACTTGATTAGTCGGAACGCCTGCCAGGGTCTGGAGGATATCGGCCAGGTAGGTGTAGGCGGTGAACATCGCGGTGAACGCGAGCACCGACAGCAACACGTGGGCGAGGAATCGTGGCTGCTTGAGGATGTCGGTCTGCTTCTCGCCTTGCTTAGTGGGCGAGGAGGGCAAGGTCGGCATGCACAGTTGCATCAGGATGGCGATGACCAGCGAGATGACGGCCAGCACCCAGAAGCTGCCGCGCCAGCCGAGGGTATCGGCGGCGACGGTGCCCAGCGGCACACCGAACACGAGCGCGGCGGAAATGCCCAGGTAAACCCGCGACACGGCCTGACCCGATTTGCCCGGTGCTGCCAGCTGCCCGGCGGTTTCGCTGGCGGTGCCCCAGAAGACGGGCAAGCCCAGCGCTGGAATGAAGCGGGCAAGGGCCATCACCCAGATGTTGGTGGACAGCGCCGCCAGCACGTTGGAGGCGGCAAACACCAGCAGGATGATGGTGAACAGCTTTTTGCGCTCGACGCCGGCGAGTTTTGCCGTAAGGAACGGCCCGAACAACATCACGGTGAAAGCGAACAGCGTCACCACCTGGCCGGCGACCGCGATCGATACACCGAGGTCTTGGGCCATGGCCGGAAGCAGCCCGACGATCAGGAATTCGGTAGTGACAATGATGAATGCAGCGACGGCCATGATCAGGATTTGCACCCCTGATCGAGACGTCGCATCCGGCGCGGACGCCGTTGCGGAATTTGAGGGTTGCATAGAAAAGCTCCAAAAGACGATGCCATAGCCTATTGGAGATCTGCGTTCTCATCCGCGACATAAATGACTTACTATCGCGAATTCAGTTCAGTAATGGTAATCGCGGTGTTTTCATCCGAGCGTCTCAAGGGCATTGACGTATTTGTGGCAGTCGCCGATTTCGGCAGCTTCGCCAATGCCGCGTTGAAGCTGAACCTGACGGCTTCGGCGGTCAGTAAAGGCATTGCCCGGCTGGAGCAGCGATTGGGGCAGCGCCTGTTCAATCGAACGACTCGCCGCTTGTCGCTCACCGAAGCCGGTGTGAAGTTCTACGCCACCTGCAGCGGCGTGCTGGCTGATCTCGAAGAAGCCGAGCTGGCGCTCGCGTCAGAGCGGCATGAGCCCCATGGGCGGGTGCGGATTGATTTGCCTGCGTCCTACGGACGTCTTCATGTGTTGCCGCTGATTCTTAATTTCGTCAGGGAATACCCGCTGCTGCAGCCGCACATTTCGTTTTCCGACCGGTTCATTGATCCGGTGCATGAAGGCATCGATATCGTGGTCAGAATCGGCGGGCGGGACGCCTGGGCGGCGGGGCTGGGGCATCGCTTCATCGGTGCCCAGCGACTGGTGTTCTGCGCCGCCCCCAGTTACATCGCCGAGCACGGTCGGCCCGAGACGGACGCGGATCTGGAGCATCATCATTGCATCGCCTACGGTCAGTCCGACGGGCAGGTCGGGCCCTGGTATTTTCGTGGGCGCGTGCCGGGTGATCAGGAGCGTCGCGTCATTCATCCGCGCATTGCCGTCGGCGACGGCGAGGGCGAAGTATCGGCCACCCTGGCCGGGCATGGCATCGCCCAGCTACCGACGTGGCTGGTGCAAACCCACCTCAACGAAGGCCGGCTGGTGGAAGTGCTGCCGGAGCTTGCGACCGATGGACTGCCGATGAATCTGGTCTGGCTGAAAACCCGAGAGGCGCTGCCGAAGGTGAGCATTCTGCTGAAGTACCTGAGCGAGCATCTGGCGCCGTACGGCAGCGTCGATTCTGCCACCGGGCCGGCCTGATCGGCGGCACCTATTGGCGGGCTATAAATCCTTGCCCATGGTGATTTCACAGGCAGCCATCCCCGACGTCTCGTACAGCGTCCGTGCTGCAACGTTGTCGGAAAACACGTTCAACTCCAGACGCCGAATGCCGCGCTCGATCCCCCAAAACTCGACGGCGCTCAGTGCCTGCCTGCCCAGGCCCTGACGTCTGAAGGCCTGATGAATCTCCAGGTCGTAGACGAACAGTCTGGTGGGCAACGGCGGGTTCTCCACAACCCCTATCCAGAGGCTGCCCACCTCAACCTCATCGCCGATGCACACGCGATAGAAGTAATGCCCCTCGGTTTCCAGACCGTCCTCCAACAGTTCATTGAAGTCAGCGCGCGCGCGGGTGAAGGCCGGTGCGTCAGGCACTCCGTAGGTGCGAACAATGTCCCGGGCATAACCGGCGACGGAACGGTCAGCAAACGCCTGAAAATCAGCCGCGCTCATGGCAATCAGCTTCATGACAGCGGCCCTGCCTGTGACGCGGGCGTTTTCCCACGATGAACCACCAACGCCTGCTCCAGCGCGCCCATCGCCACATCGAGTGCGGACTGCCGCTCGCCCACAGTCGCCTGCGGCGCTTGGCCCTCGCAGGCAGCTTCCAGCGCTTCGCATCCTTGAATGACAGCTGTCGCAGAAATGATGTTCGCGGCGCCGCGCACCTTGTGGCCGATGTCTTTCAGTTGCTCCGGGAGCGTGGTCGCGTTCAGCTCGGCGCGGTCCTGATGAATGCTGGCGATGAGTTGATCGAGCAGCCGCTCATTCATGTCGGCCCTGCCACCGGTCAGCGCTTCAATGGTGTGCGGGTCGAACACGGCCTGCGGCAGCTGAACAGGCACGGCGGGGAGCGCCGGCAGCGGCAGGACCTTGCTCAAGCGGTCGTTCAACGCAGTGAGGCTGATGGGTTTGAACAGGCAGTCGTCCATGCCGGCATCACGGCAGCGTTGCTTTTCCTCCGGCTGCGCATTGGCGGTGTAGCCCAGCACGGTACAGCGCGGACGTGTCTCGCTTTGCTCCAGATGGCGGATGGCCTGCGTGAGGTCATACCCGTTCATGACCGGCATGTTGCAATCGGCAATCACCAGATCGAAACGCTCGACACGCCAGCGCTCCAGGGCTTCGGCGCCCTGCATCGCCATGTCGCAGCGATGCCCGAGAAAGCACAGCTGCTCGAACAGCAACAGGCGATTGGCCGGGTGATCGTCGACAATCAGGATGTGCAACTGGCCTGAGGCGTGGGGTACCGCTTCACGGGCGATGCGTTTCGCATCCAGCGGTTCCAGGGTGGTGAATTCGAAGGTCATCTCGATCCGCGTGCCATCCCCGGGACGGCTGCTCAACGTCAGGTTTCCACCCATCATTTCGCACAGGCTGCGACAGATCACCAGGCCAAGGCCCGCGCCGGTTCGCGCCAGTTGCCCTGACTGGTCCACCTGAGCGAACGGGGCAAACAGGCGCTGCTGGTCCTGCTCGGTGATGCCGATGCCGCTGTCGTGAATCACCACTTGCACGCGCACCTGCTGCGGGCTGCGGCCGCCTTCGGTCTGCAGGCTGATCTTGACCTGACCCATTTCGGTGAATTTGATGGCGTTGCTGATGAGATTGGAGAGAATCTGCTTGAAGCGCAGGGGGTCGATCAACACATCCGTGTTGGTCCGAGGGTCCAGATCCAGCGCCAGGGTGAGGCTTTTTTGCCGGGCCAGGCCGTCGAACACCCGGACCACAGACTCGACCAACTGGCGCAGATTGGCGCGCTCGGGACTCAGGCTCAGACGGCCCGACTCAATGCGGGCGATGTCCAGAATATCGCCGATCAACTCCAGCAGATCCTTCGCCGAACTGTAGGCCACTTCGATAGCCGGCCGGTCCAGATGGCCATGGTCGGCGCGTTTCAGGGCCAGTTCGAGCATGCCGATCACGGCGTTCATCGGCGTGCGGATCTCGTGACTCATGGTTGCCAGAAACGTGCTTTTCGCGCGGTTGGCATCGTCCGCCAGCTCCTTGGCGGTCTGCAGTTGCTCAATCAATTGCCGGCGTTCGCTGATGTTGATCCAGCCGCCGATGATGCCCTGCACTTTGCCGAGGGAGTCGCGGAACGGCAGGATCCAGTGGTAGATCGTCAGCTCGCGGCCGCCGATGTGCAGCGAGCGATCGAGAATCAGCGGCTCGTTTTCGGCCATGACACGTTTGTAATCCTCGACGTATCCCAAAGCCTCTTCGGTATTGCTTAAAATGCCGTCCAGAATGCTTTTGCCGATCACTTCCTCGCGCCGCGCGGCGAAGGCGGCGAGGTAGCTTTCGTTGCACATTTTCAGCAGGCCGTCGCGGTCACGGACGTAGATGGGATGAGGCGTGCCGTTGACCAGCGCGCTCATGAATTCGAACTGATCGTTGAGCGCACGCTCGGCTCGCTCGCGCTGTTTGATCTGCCGGCGCATCCAGGCATTCCAGGCCAGTGAGCCCAGCAGCAGCAAGCTTGCGCCACCGATGATCTGATAGATCAACAGTTCATAGTCGTGCCACGCACCGCTGCCCCGCGGCGTGTAAGTGCGCCAGCGATTGTTGATGGCGGCCAGGTCCTCAGGGGCGATGCTCGACAGCGCCTTGTCCAGAATCGAGGTCAGTTCGGGCGCATTGCGTGAGGTCGCCATGGCGATGCGCGCCGGCTCCTGGCCGACCGTGACGCGCATCTGCAGCGTGTCGTTGAGGGCTCGGGAGGACAGAAAATAACTGGCGCTGAACAACGAGGTGATGGCGCCCTCCGCCCGACCGTGGGCGAGCATGTCCAGGGCTTGCGCCGGGTTATCGACCTCCACGGGATAAATGCCGGGGTATTGGTCGCGCAGAAAGGGCAGGATCGGGCTGCCGAGCGTGAGCGCAACCCGCTTTCCGTCCAGTTGATCGAGATTGGAGGGGGCAGACGTTTCCTTGCGTGTGACCAGCACGAACACGTTGTCCAGATACGGTCGGCTGAAATTGAAGCGGTTCTGACGCTCTTCGCTGGGGATCATCGCGCCGATCAGGTCGGCCTGACCCTGGCTCAGCTGATAGGTCATGTCATTCATGCTGGTGGCATGGCTGACCTTGAAGGTGAGCCCGGTGCGCAGGCGGATGAGTTCGAGCAAGTCGGCGGTAACGCCGCTGAAATTGCCGGCCGCATCAAAGAACGTCAGCGGCGCATAGGCTTCGTTGAACACCACGCGAACGGTCGGATGCTGAGCGATCCAGCGTTCTTCTCGTTGATTGAGCTGCAGCTTCTGATCGGTGAGCATCAGGTCACTGCCGGCGCCCCAGCGCTTGGAAATGGCGATGCGCTCTTCCACCGGAATGCCTTTGAGCACCCGATTGACGATGTCCAGCAGCAGCGGGTTGGACGCCTGCACGGCGAAGCTGAAGCCGTTTGCCTCGTGCTTGCCGAAATTGGCCATCTGCACGTTGTTCAGATAGCCCTTGTTGATCACGTAGTGGGTGGAAATCGTGTCGCCCAGAAACACGTCGGCCTGATTGAAAGCCACGGCGTTGATCGCGCTCTGGAAGGAAGGGAAGGTCTGCAGGCGCGCCTTGGGGTAAAGCGCGGCGATTTCGTCGGGCGGCAGGTAGTGATAAACCATGCTCAGGCGCAAACCGTTGAGGTCGCCGTTCAAGGGTCGGGCCTCTCCGGCGCGGGTCACCAGGACGGGTTGATCAATGGCGTAGGGCGTGGACAGTACGATCCCGCGCGACGCCGCCTCATAGCCGTTGGCGCTGCCCAGCAGGTCGATTTCGCCGTTGCTCAGTGCCTTGACAGCCTCGTCGCGGCTGGCGAAACGCAGGACCTTGACCGGCAGGTCGAGCACGCGTCCGAGAATGCCGACGTAATCGGCGGTAAAGCCTTCGTAGTCGTGCCCGGTCAGGGTCATGTCGAAAGGCGGATAGTCCGGCGCGGAGGTGCCGACCACCAGCTCGCGCCTGTTGCGCACCCATTGCCACTGGGCGCGCTCCAGCGTCACGTCCATGTGCGCAGGGTTGGAGCGGCTCAGCAGCGTGTAGCGTTCCGGCGCCAGGGGATCTGCCTGAGTATCGAAGCCGAGGCAGACCATCACGGCTGCTATCCAATAGTCCTTTAACGCCTTTGGCATCCTGTCTCTCACACTAACGAATTGCGTTTTGCCATCTCGATAAGTTCTACCAGAGTCTTGGCCTTGAGTTTTTGCATCAAGCGGGTTTTGTAAGTGCTGACCGTTTTGTTGCTGAGGAACATGCCTTTGGCGATTTCCTTGTTTGTCCGCCCCTGGGCAAACAGTTGCAACACCATCAGTTCACGGTCATTGACGAGTTTGAAGCGCTCAAGCTCATTGGGGTCACCCTCTTTTTTGATCGACGCGGCAAGAGCCTGACTGGGAAAGTAATTGTAGCCGGATAATACCGCTTTGACCGAGCTGACAAGTTCGCTGAGGTCTTCCTGCTTGCACACATAACCCGAAGCGCCCGACTGCATGCATCGGATGGCGAACAGGCTCGGCGCCTGTGCGGTCAGTACGAGAATCTTCGAGGGCAGGTTCATGGCGTTGAAGCGGGCGAGGACTTCGAGCCCGTCCAGCTTGGGGATGCTGATGTCGAGGATGATCAGGTCGGGCATGCATTCACGGACCATCTGCATGGCGTCGACACCGTTGTCGGTCTCTCCGACCACCTCGTAATTTTCGTTTTCCAGAAGCATACGTATGGCCATGCGTATAACCGGGTGGTCGTCGATGATAAAAATTGAGTTCATGATCAATCCATAACGGGTGGCAAGAAAGCGCGCACCTTATCCCAGATGTTCAAGGCGCACATAAAGAGATCATGCCCGAAGCGCTATATAGGAATGTTCCTACAGAAATAAGCGTAAGTGCGTACATGGATGCACGCGGCGGTCATGAATGTTTAATGCGTAACAGCATTTACCGTTGATTTAAATGCATTTAAAAACGTGCGTTTATTTCGAATCGGAATAACCCTACGCATTCGCGAAACTGTGCCTACCTGTTTAAACACGTCGCTTGCCCGACATCAATGGCACGTTATAAATGCGCACTGGGCAGCGTGCCTGAATCGGTGCTGACAGATACCCGGATAGGACCGGCATGCAGGTGAAAATTATGCGGGCGTGGACAGCAGGCTGATCAGCTCCAGGGTGTTGAGCGGTTTGCTCAGGCACCCCAGCAACGGCAGGCCCATCGCCCTGGCTTCGGACTCAAGGCTCGCCAGCGGGTCCGCGTCGAGGCCACTGAGCAGTACGGCGCGCTGGAGCAACCCGCGCTGGTTGGCCGTCTGTATCAGCTCCAGGCCGCACATTCCCGGCAGACGCTGATCGCAGAGCAGCAGGTCATAGGGCTCGGCGCTGCGCTCCATGGCGCCGAGTGCTTCGCTGGCATTGAGCGCCGGCGTGACGCGGTACAGGCCATGGTTGTTCAGCAGGATCTGCAAGGCGATCAGCTGAAACGGATGATCCTCTACCAGCAGGATTCGGAAATCTTTAGTGAACATCGGCGGTTCCAGACGTAGGGGAGTGAGCAGGACCGTGTGACGGCGGGCCGGCGGCGCGCTCGCAGGCGGGCGGTATCTTCGGGAGGTAATGGGTCGGGTTGTCCCAAGGCTCGGAATGGCGCGGATTATTCGGCAGCGATGTACGACCAGCGATAAGGGCATTCCGACGGTTGCGTAGGAAATGTCCGAAGTTGCTGTTGGATTTCCTGAAGCGCCAATGAGAAAAGCCCGAATACAGGCTCGTATTCGGGCTTTCGCACGCGCCCTCGTAAAGGCGCAACGGCTAAAGGCACCGCTAGGCGGGGCTGGAGTGCCCCGTCATCTCGCGGGCCATTTCGCTGGCGTAGCTGTCGGTCATGCCGGCGATGAAGTCGATGACCCTGAGAAAGGACGTGTGCAGCGGCCAGCTCGGGTCAGGCGCGTTATTGCCCAGCAAATCGAGAATGCGCCGGCTTTTGAACGACGGCTCATGTCCGCCGAACTGCTCCAGCGCCGCGCCGCAGAAGGCATTCAGCAGGATTTCCAGCGTGGTGTAGGCGCCGATTTCGTGCAGCGTCTTGCGCTTGTCCTGAAAGATCTTCTTGCGCGCCATGTCCTTGGCATTGAGCACGCAGCGTTTGGCCGGCCCGTGCATGTGTTCCACCAGATCGCCTTGCAGTGTGCCGGCCAGCAGCGCGTCCTGCTGTTCGACGAAAGCGCGGGCGGCGGCGTTGGTCAGGTGCTCGATGGCCTTGCCGCGCAGAATCGCCAGCTTGCGACGGCGTGAGTCATTGGGGCCCAGCTGGCGATAGGTTTCCGGCAGATCATCGCCCACCAGTCCCAGCAGCAGCGACTCCACTTCGTCGTAGGTGAGCAACTCCATTTCAAGACCGTCTTCGAGATCGATCAGCGCGTAGCAGATGTCGTCGGCTGCCTCCATCAGGTACACCAGCGGATGCCGGGCCCAGCGTTGCTCCTCGATCTGCGGCAGGCCGAGTTTGCCGGCGATCTGTTCAAGAATCGGCAGCTCGCTCTGGTAGCAGCCGAACTTGTGTTTCTTGTAGCCCAGGGAGTCGGCGTGACGCGCCGTCCACGGGTATTTCAGATAGGTGCCGAGGGTGGCGTAGGTCAGTCGGGTGCCACCCTCGAACTGGTGGTATTCCAGCTGAGTCAGCACGCGGAAGCCTTGGGCGTTGCCTTCGAAATTGAGAAAGTCGTTGCGCTCGACTTCGCTCATCGCATCGAGCCAGCCGCGTCCTGCGGCCTGTTTGAACCAGTTGCGAATGGCGTCTTCGCCGGAGTGGCCGAACGGCGGATTGCCGATGTCGTGGGCCAGGCAAGCCGATTGCACGACCATGCCCAGATCGCTGGGGTCGCACCAGTCGGGCAGGGCGCTGCGCAGGGTTTCGCCGACGCGCATGCCCAGTGAGCGGCCAACGCAGCTGACTTCAAGTGAGTGGGTCAGGCGCGTGTGGATGTGGTCGTTGCTGGTGACCGGGTGAACCTGGGTCTTGCGCCCGAGACGGCGAAAGGCGCCGGAGAAAATGATCCGGTCGTGATCCTTGTGGAAGGGACTGCGCCCCAGTTCTTCAGGGCTGTGCAAGGTCTTGCCAAGGCGCTCGCGGGTGAGCAGGGTTTGCCAATCCAAGGCCGGTACTCCGTCGGGTGATTACCGCGCTAGCTTCCCGGTTCACCCCGCACGCTGCAAGCACAAGATCGATGAAAGGATACCCGCAGCGCCGTCAAAACCCGGCCGCGTCGACATCGATCAGCAACAGCCGCTCGCCGTTGTCGAAGAACTGCCCAGCCGTCAGGCAATACTGATTGCTGGTGGCGTCGCGGTAGGTGCTGGAAAGCGTCAGGCGCCGCTCGTGCCAGCCCTCGGCGAGCAGGTGATAGAAATAGGGCCGCCAGGACCAGTTATGGCCCAGATACCGGGCGTCTGCGGTCCACGCACCGTTGCGCCATTCCAGATTGGGCGTGAGCTGCGTGCCGTGGCGGTCGCACTGGTAAAAACGCAGCAACCACGGGAAGTCCTTGACCTGGGGCAAATCGTCCAGCGGCCCATTGCCCTCGGCCCAGCTCTGCAGCCTGGACATCAACCGGGTGAGTTGCTTGCGCAGGGTCATCAGGCGTTCACGCTCACCGACTTTCTTCGTCACGTAACGATCACGCAGGGCAGCGAAACGGTCGACGAACGCATCGGCTTCGAAGAAATCCAGCTGCGCCGGCGCGAACAGATAGCCCTGAACGTAGCGCGAGCCGCATTCGAGGGCGAAGTCCAGCTCGGCTTCGGTCTCGACCCCTTCGGCGATGATCCAGCAGCCGGTTTTCTCCGCCATCTGCGCGAGGGCCTTGACCACGTCGCTGCTGGGGCCGCCCCGCGCTGCGGCCTGAAACAGACGCATGTCGAGCTTGAGGATGTCGGGTTGCAATGCCAGCACCCGGTCCAGCTGCGAATAGCCGGCGCCGAAATCATCGATGGCGATGCGTGCGCCGGCGTCGCGATAGCGAGCCACCACCTCGTTCAGGCGCTGGCCGTCGCCGCTCAATTCGGTGATCTCAAAAACGATCCGTTCAGCGGGAATGCCATAAGTCTGCAGCTGTTTGAGGCTGGGCGGTGATTCGTCGGGGCGCAGGCGACTGATCCAGCGCGGGGAGATGTTCAGGCTGAGGAACCAGTCGCTCGGCGCCTCGTGAAAGCGGCTCAGGGCATTGTCGCGAACCTGACGATCCAGCCGACGCAATTGCACGGCCGGGCGGCGCGGGTCAGTAAATAGCGGGCCGACCGATTGCAGGCTGCCATCTGCCTGACGCAGACGGCCTAGCGCTTCGATGCCGGCGATGCGGCCCGTCGCTGTGTCGATGAACGGCTGGAAACAGGCGAGCGGTTGCCCATCGAACACATGGCCTCCTTAGTGGCGATTGGTAGGGGTGACGGTTGGTATGAGTGGATGTTCGGGGTTTGTCATCGGACAAACACCGTCACCTCACCCGATAAGGCTATCGGGCAAGGTGAGGGCAGTTAGCGAGAATGCAGCTAGCAAGAATACAGCCAGAAGGCTTTCAGCGACGGCGGGACGAGTTCTGCAGGGCCATTTTGATCAACGGCAGAACGGTTGCGCTGAACTTGATCAGGCGGGTAACGCTGCCGGTTTTTTTGCTGCGCGTGCCCTTGCCGGTGAGAAACCCGAGCAGCGTGACGACACCGACGCCCCACAGCGGCCCATGCTTGATGCCGAGGGAGCCAGGCAGGTCGGAGGCCATGCCGCGCATGCGTTGCAGGGGATGCATCAATCGCGAGGACTCCTGACGGATCTCTTGACGGTGCATCTCCATGCGCAGGCGGATCAGCGCCTTGCGCAACTCGCGACGGTTGTGGGTCTGGGGCAATTGAGGTGCGCTCATGGCATCAGTCGCTCGCGGTCGTTGGCCAGTTCTTCCAGTGTTGAGTGGAAAGGTGAAGACTCATCGAACACAGCCGCCTTCAGCCGCATGGCGCAGAACAGTGCCGCCAGGGTGTATAACCCACACAGGCCAATGATCCCGTAGAGGCGATAGCTGTCCCAGACGAGAACCAGCAGCAGCGCGGACAGGCCGATGAGCAGCAGCAACGCGAAAACCAGCGCCAGGCCTGCGAACAGCAACAGCCTGACCGTACGGGCTTTCTGCTCCTGAAGCTCGATGCCGAAAAGCTCGACATGGGTGTGCAACAGCCCCAGAAAGGCCGCACCCAGCCGCCGTGGCGAAGAGGATTGATCGGTCCCGGTTGGACCTGTCGGCTGCGTCATGGCCGTTAGCGCCGAGTGGCCAGCAGGCCCAGCAGGAAGCCGACGCCAGCTGCGATGCCTACCGATTGCCATGGATTGTTCTGAACATAGTCCTCGGTGACGATGACCGCTTCCTTGCCGCGTGCGCGCAGGGTTTCTTCGGTCAGTTTGAGGGTTTCACGTGCACGGAGCAGGCTTTCGCGAATCTGCTCACGCAATTCGTCAGCCTGTTCACCGGCCAGAGAGGCCGTGTGCGCCAGCAGTTTTTCCGTATCGGCAACCAGCGTCTGGAAGTCAGACATCAATATGTCCTGGGCTTTTTCTGCTGTAGGTCGAGCCATGGTTTTCTCCTTAGGGGATGACGATATGGGGTTTCGAGTATGGCGCATTCCTGAAGGTTCATTCCAATCGCGTGAACAGGGCGCTCGTTTCGCCGTCAGCTGTTTCTGCGCCGTTCCGGTGCGTCCGCCGAACGTCGTGCTCCAGTGTGGGTGGGCGACAGGAGCAGGGCCAGGCAGCTTGCGCAGGCTCGACGGTTTTGGCGGCCAGTTCTAGACTTGCCGATTCAACCCTTGGAATCGCAGCCACAGAGGGCCCAGCCATGCCACCGGAATGTCAGCTGTTTGGAACGTTGGGGTGTCATTTGTGCGAGGTGGCCGAAGCCGAACTGATGCCGCTGGTGGAGCACGGCTTGATGGTGGAGCTGGTCGACATTGCCGAGAGCGAGGCGCACCACAAAACCTATGGCCTCAGGATTCCCGTGTTGAGGCGGGCAGACACCGGCGCCGAACTGGACTGGCCGTTCGACACCGATCAGGTCGTGCTGTTTCTGAGCGACTGACGCGCGCGATCAGGGCATAAGCCCGCGCGTCAGCGTCGGCTTCAGAGGTATTGCGTGTCGACCACCATGGCTTGAGCGACGGCGGCTTTCTGCTCATCGGTCATGCCGTCCCAGACGTGCACTTTGGCGTAATAGCCGAGGCCGGCGACGACGTACAGGCTCAGGGTCAGCACGATGAACACCGACATGAACGTCCAGCGACCCACGTCGTGGTCCTCGTTGGAAAAGGACTGGGAGTAGTTTTCATCGTTCTGCGATGAAGTCCCGGTGGAGAGACGTTTGATCCATTGGAAGAATTGAACCAGCATGGGCGTAACCTCAAAAGTTGCGAAAAGAAATCTGTGGCGATGGCAGCACGTCGTGCAGTGGCGCTCAACGCGGGATACAAACCCTGAAAACGCAAAAAGCCCGTCGATGACGGGCTTTCTTTTTATGAGTTTCAGGTCTGGCAGGCGTTTTCGATTTCAGTCACGAGCATGTTCGTGTCCGCTCGGATTCGCGCCTGCGTGCCGATTTCGAAACATTTTAGGACAAATCATTTTGCGCATCCAGAGCCGTACCGTGGTTGTCAGACAACTGGCGCCGGTTTTTCATGCGGCATAACGTCGCGCACTTCTGTGGGGCGCGGGCTAGAGCCTTGCGGCGAAACCGTCATTTGCCCTGTCGCGTAAAGATTCTCCGGCGTTGATAATGCCGACCCTGTCGCACTCGTTATTTGAGCCTGAGCCGTTTATGTCCGCACCCGTGTTTACCGCTGCCCACCTTCAAGCCAGCACGTTGTATCTCCCGCCCGGCCCGTGGCCGACGGTGCTCGATTGCCTGTGCGAGCGCTTCAGTGCAATCAGCCGCGAGCAGTGGCTGGACCGGATCGCGCGGGGCAAGGTGCTCGACGCTGACGGCCAGCCGATCGCGGTGGAACTGGCGTACCGCGAAGGCCTGCGTATTCATTACTTTCGGGAAGTGCCCAACGAGACGCCGATCCCGGTGCAGGAGTCGATCCTGTATGCCGACCAGCATCTGGTGGTCGCCGACAAGCCGCATTTTCTGCCCGTCACCCCTGCGGGCGAATACGTCGAGCAGACACTGCTGCGGCGACTGATCCGCACCCTCGACAATCCTGATCTGGTGCCTCTGCACCGCATCGACCGGCACACGGCGGGGTTGGTGCTGTTCTCGGCCAACAAGCAAACGCGGTCGGCGTATCAGGCGTTGTTTCCAACCCGGCAGATCGACAAACGCTACGAGGCGATTGCGCCTGCGCTGCCGGACATGGCGTTTCCGCGCGTCCACAACAGCCGCTTGGTGGATGGGGAACCCTTCTTCCGCATGCAGGAGGGCGAGGGGCCGAGCAACACGGAAACCCGCGTGGAAGTCAGCGAGCAAAATGGCGGGCTCTGGCGCTATGCGCTGTACCCGGTGACCGGCAAAAAACATCAGTTGCGCGTGCACATGGCTGCCCTGGGCGCCGGCATCTGCAACGACCCGTTCTATCCCGACGTGCTCAAGGACGCCGTGGACGACTACGCCAACCCGCTCAAACTGCTCGCCCAGGGTTTGCGCTTCATCGATCCGGTGACCGGAGAGGAACGGGTCTTCGAGAGCCGGATCACGCTGGACTGGTAGCGCGCTGGTTTAGGGCTGCGGATTGTTGAAGGCAAAAAAAGACCCGCTCGATTGGCGGGTCTTTTGGCTTTCAGCGACGGTCAGTTCAGACCCTCGCGATCAACCTGAGATCACAGTTCTTTAACGGTACGAACCTGATCTTTATTGATGCGGGTTTCTTTACCGTCCAGCTGTTTGAACTCGTAGAAGCCCGACTCTTCGTCGTACTTCGGCTCGTCGGTTGCCTGGATTTCACGGCCGTCGTTCAGCGTGATCACCGTTGGCGAAGAGCAACCGGCCAGAGAGGCGAGGCTCAGTGCAAGCAGGAAGGCGGCAGGAAGAGTCCGTTGTTTCATTGCTGTGTCTCCGGGGTATTTTGTTTAGTGATGTCTCTGACGCAGAGTGTAACGGCAAAGTTCCATGAAACCTGCCCACCGCGCTCAGGGCTTGATCTGGGTCAATAGATCCGGCGTGTTGAGGTTGGCCAGACGCAGGTCGTCGGCCTCGCACTGAAACCCGACGGCGCGCAATTCTGCCATGGTCCGGCGCGGGCTGCGCTGTCCTTGCTGCCAATGCTGTTCGAACACGTTCGCGTGGTGGGTGGGAATGCAACATAAAAGCGGCTCCCACTGCTCGCCCTGACGGACCATGACCGGCGCGCCGGTATTCGCAGCCGCGGTCTGGCGCAGGCCATCGAGAAGCGCACGATCCAGCAGCGGCATGTCACAGGGGATGACCAGCAGATAGTCATGCTTCGCCACGGCAAGGCCGGCGCGAATGCCGGCGTAAGGCCCCGGAAAATCCTGTTGCTCATCCTCGACCAACCGGTCGGCGTAGCGCGCGTACTGCTCGCGGTTGCGGTTGCACGAAATGATCAAGTCATCCGTGAGCGGTCGCACCAGCGCGTATAAATGCTCGATAAAAGGTTTGTCGCGCCACACGATCAGGCCTTTGTCACGCCCGCCCATACGCCGACCCTGGCCGCCGGCGAGCAGCAGGATGGAGCAGGGCGGGAGGGCGTCGGAAGGGGTCATGATCAGCTCGGTTGGCGCGGTAAAAAACAGGTGCTGTGATATAACACCGCCCTGTTTCCTCTACAACCGGACCTCGCCATGAAAGCCAAGGCAGACTCGCCTTTCGTACCCCTCAACATCGCTGTTCTGACGGTCAGTGACACCCGTACTTTTGAAACCGATACCTCCGGCCAGATGTTCGTCGACCGCCTGACCACGGCCGGTCATGGCCTGATCGAGCGCGTGCTGCTCAAGGATGACCTGTACAAGATCCGCGCCCAGGTGGCGACCTGGATCGCCGACGATGAAGTGCAAGTCGTGCTGATCACCGGCGGCACCGGTTTCACTGGCCGCGACAGCACGCCGGAAGCCGTGGCCTGCCTGCTGGACAAACAGGTGGACGGTTTTGGCGAACTGTTCCGCCAGATTTCCCTGCCCGACATCGGCACCTCGACCATTCAGTCCCGCGCCCTTGCCGGCCTGGCCAACGGCACGCTGGTGTGCTGCCTGCCGGGCTCGACCAACGCGGTACGCACCGGCTGGGACGGCATTCTCGCGGATCAGCTGAACAACAGCTTTCGCCCGTGCAATTTCGTGCCGCACCTGAAGAAGGCCGAACCCTGCGCGACCCGCGGGTGAGCCGTTATGAGCGCACCTGAAAAGAGTCGCCTGATGCCGGTCGAAGAGGCCATGCAACGATTGATGGACCTCGCGGCCGCCGCGCCGATCAGCGAGCGTGAAACCGTGGCGCTGGCCGATGCCCTCGGGCGCGTGCTGGCCGAGGATCTGGTCTCGACGCTGGATTTGCCGCCGTGGCCCAACAGCGCCATGGACGGTTATGCGATGCGCGTGGCGGACTGGACCGGCGAGCCGTTGCCGGTGAGCCAGCGGATCTTCGCCGGGCACGCGCCCGAGCCACTGCAATCCGGGACCTGCGCGCGGATCTTCACCGGTGCCCCGGTTCCTGAAGGGGCTGATTGCGTCGAGATGCAGGAAAACGCCGAGGTTCAAGCCGACGCGACCGTGCGCTTTCTCGAACCGATAAGCGCCGGTCAGAACATTCGCCCCAAAGGGCAGGAAACCACCGTCGGCGACAAGGTGCTGGATGCCGGCACCGTCATGAACCCGATTGAACTGGGCCTGGCCGCCAGCATGGGCTTCGGCCACGTGCAGGTCATGCGCCGCGCCCGGGTCGCGGTGCTGTCCACGGGCGATGAGTTGATCGAGCCCGGGCAGCCGCTGGGACCGGGGCAGATTTACAACAGCAATCGCGTGTTGCTGTGCAGCTGGCTGACGCGGCTGGGCTGTGAAGTGGTCGATGCGGGCATTCTTCCCGACAACCTCGAGAAAACCCGCGCGGCGCTGGGCAACCTGAACGACGTCGACCTGATCCTCTCCACCGGCGGCGTGTCCGTGGGCGAGGCGGATTTTCTCGGTCATGCGCTGAGGGAGGAGGGCGAGATCGCCCTGTGGAAACTGGCGATCAAACCCGGCAAGCCGCTGACCTTCGGCCATTTCCGTGGCGTGCCGGTGATCGGTCTTCCGGGCAATCCGGCCTCCACGCTGGTGACCTTCGCGTTGCTTGCACGGCCCTATCTGCTCAGACGCTTGGGCGTGCAGACCGTCAAGCCGCTGGAGTTCCAGGTGCCGGCTGCATTCACCTGGACCAAACCGGGAAACCGGCGCGAATACCTGCGCGGACGTCTTGAACAGGGCCGGCTGGTTGCCTACCGCAATCAGAGTTCAGGTGTACTGCGCAGCGCCGCCTGGGCCGACGGGCTGATCGAGATTGTGGAGGGCACAACGGTGGCGGAGGGCGACTTGCTCAACTTCATTCCGCTGAGCGAGGTCATGGGCTGAAGAGGCTGGTCCTCGGTTCGACGGAAGACCAGCGTCATATGAAGAATTGTGTAGGAGCGCGCTTGCCCGCGAAAGCATTCATCCTGTCGCCGAATATGCCACCTGACACACCGCCTTCGCGGGCAAGCGCGCTCCTACAGGTGGTCTCGGTTTAACCGAAGGACCTACTGTCTAGCCTTGGCGGCAGGCTGAGCGTCGCTCGCTTCTTCATCCATCCGGTCGGATTCAAACAGCTCGGACAGTTCGGTTCGGGCCTCCAGCGCGCTTTGCATGACCTTCGCGGCGTCGTCGTAGATCAAGTGCTGGCGATTCAGCACTTGTTCGTCATGACGTTTGAATCGATCAATCCGCGCGGCCGCCTGGGCTTCACTGAGCCCCAGCCCGATCAGCGTGCGGCGGGTCAGTTCCAGGCTTGAATAGAAGGTCTCCCGCACCGCCTCGGCGTCCAGGTCCAGCAGGCGGTGAACGTGCTGGCGGTTACGGGCCCGGGCGATGATCTTCATGTGCGGGTACAGCCTGCGCACCAGCTCGGCAGTCTTGATGTTGGTGTCCGGGTCATCCGTGGCGATCACGAAATATTCGGCTTGATCTACCTTCGCGGCGCGGAGGATTTCCGGGCGCAACGGGTCGCCGTAGAACACCGGCACATTACCGAAGCTGCGGGTGAATTCGATGGTTTCCACCGAGGTGTCCAGCGCAATGAACGGTATGTTCTGGGCGCGCAGGATACGTGCAACGATCTGCCCCATCCGGCCCATGCCGGCGATGACCACACGCGGGTTGCCGGATTCGATTTCCTTGTATTCGGCCGGCACTTCCTTGACCACCGGTTTGGGTTTCAGCCAGCGCGACAGGACCAGCAGCAACAGCGGCGTCAGCGCCATCGACAAGGTGATGGTCAGCACCAGGGTGTCGTACAGGGCGGCATCGAACAGACCCTGATCGCGGCCGATCTTGAACACCACGAAAGCGAATTCACCGCCCGCCGCCAGGACCAGCCCGAGGCGCAGCGCGCTCTGCTTGCCCAGCCCGCCCGCCAGACGCCCGACGAAGAACAGCAACGGCAACTTCAAACCGATCAGCAACAGCGTCAGGCCCAGCACGGTGAACGGCGAGTTGATCAGCAGGCCGATGTTGGCGCCCATCCCGACGCTGATGAAGAACAGCCCCAGCAGCAGGCCTTTGAACGGCTCGATCTGCGCTTCCAGCTCATGGCGGTATTCGGAGTCCGCCAGCAGCAGGCCGGCAAGAAACGCCCCCAGCGCCATGGACACGCCCACCAGATCCATCAGCCACGCCGTGCCGATCACCACCAGCAACGCGGTCGCGGTGGAGACTTCCTGCAATTTGGTTTTGGCGACGATGCGGAACACCGGACGCAACAGGTAACGACCGCCGACCACGACAATGGCGATGCCACCGAGCACTTGCAGGCCGTGACGCAGGGAATCGCCGGAACTGGCATCGTGCGAACCGCCCGCCAGCATCGGCACCAGGGCGATCAGCGGAATGGCCGCGATGTCCTGAAACAGCAGAATGGCGAAGGCCAGGCGACCGTGGGGCGCATTGAGCTCCTTGCGTTCAGCCAGGCTTTGCAAGCCAAAAGCGGTCGATGACAGCGCCAACCCCAGGCCGAGTACCACGGCGCTGTTGAGCGGCTGATTGAAGCCCAGCAACGCGACCGCGCCGATGGCCACACCGGTGAACAGCACCTGCGCCAGGCCGACACCGAACACCGATTTGCGCATGGTCCAGAGGCGTCGGGGCGACAACTCCAGGCCAATGATGAACAACAGCAGCACCACGCCCAGCTCGGAGATGTGCGCAACGCTTTGCGGGTCGCCGATCAGGCCGAGGCAAGACGGGCCGATGATCACGCCCGCGATCAGGTAGCCAATCACGGCGCCCAGTTGCAGGCGTTTGGCCAGAGGAACCGTGAGAACGGCGGCGAGCAGGAACACGACTGCGGCCTGCAACAGGCTGCCTTCATGGGGCATTGGGAACTCCTTGTTGAAAGAGGGCGGAGGAAGGATTCTGCGTTTTTTGCAGACCCGTCCTACCGTCCTGAAACGCTTGAGCGACTGAAAAGTGCGCGTATTAAACCACGTGAAAGTGACGGACATCAGCGGCCGAGACGCTTCGCCGCAGCCGTGACGCAGCCCCGATGCGGGCGCTGGCGTGTCAGCGTCGACGTGAGCAGGTACCATGTCCGCACAGTTGTACTGCGCCCCACATCTCGACCGGTTTTCAGGAATCCCGCAATGACCAACAAACAGCGTCTGATTTATTCGATCATCATCGCCTTGAGTGTTCTGGCGATCATGCTTGGCCTGTCCCATCTGCAGACCACCGGCGTGCTCAGCGAGAAGACCTTTCAGTACATTGCGATCTTTGTCGCCGTCGTCGTGGTGGTGCTCAACGGCGTGCTGCGGCGCAAGGTCAAGCGCTGATCCGCGTCAGCGCAGCATTCAGCCAGTGTCAGCGGTGGCATTCATTCGGCAGCATCAAGCGGTTACAAACCCCGGATGAACTAATTTTTCGGTCAGGAACTCCAAAAATCCGCATTCAAAAAGCCCGCAAAGGGAAATGGAGTTCAATCATGATCAAGAAACTTACCGCTGCCGTTCTCGCTACCGCTGCCCTGACCACCGCACAGTTCGCCTTGGCGGACAAACCGGGCGCTGGCTGGATCACTATCGAAAAAGCCATCGAAAAGGCCAAGTCGGCGGGTTACACCGAGATCTACAAGATCGAAGCCGACGACAACGGCTACTGGGAAGGCGAGGGCCGCAAAGCGGACAGCCTGACTTACGAATTCCGCATCGACGGCACCTCCGGTAACGTGCTGCGCGATCAGAAAGACTGATCGACCCTGCGCTTTAGCGCGTGTGGAAGCCCCCGGGCTTCCACGTCCATCCTCACTGACACCCTCGCCACTCCTTCGCTTTAACCGTTCTCAGCTTTACTCCCTCCTGTACATCCGACAACCTTGGCGTCCCCATTTCCGTCAGCAGGAAGCGACGCATGAGTGTCCGAATCGAATTCAAATCCAACCCCTCCGAAGAAGAACGCCTGCAGATCCTCGAGCCACTGAGGGATTACAACGCAGCCATGGCCGGCGACGGCAAGCACGAAAAGTTTGCCCTGTTCGTCCGTGACGAGCAGACCGATGCCGTGCTCGGCGGCCTGCATGGCCGCATTCTCTACAGCTGGCTGTTCATCGAGCTGCTCGTGGTGCCTGAACAGGCCCGGGGCCAGCGCATGGGCAGCCAGCTGATGGCGATGGCCGAAGATCTTGCCCGCGAACGGGGCTGCGTCGGCGTGTGGCTCGACACCTTTGATTTCCAGGCGCCCGATTTCTATCGCAAGCATGGGTATGAGCAGTTTGGTCAGCTGGATGACTATCCGCCCGGGCACCAGCGGCTGTTCTTCCAGAAGCGGCTGAAAGCGGGGTAGTCGAAGGTTTCAACGGCGCACCGAAGTGGGTGGGACGCACGTCTTGTAGGAGCGCGCTTGCCCGCGAACGCGCTGGTTCAGCTGCCGAGGCTGCGTCTGACAGAACGCTTTCGCGGGCAAGCGCGTTCTTAGGCCGGGGTGCGTATCTTGGACAACGGCGCGGCTTACCTGAACCGGTTCGGGCTATAAGGCGCCGGATCGGTAAACGGCGTGGCGCCGGTCATCATTTCCGCCAGCAATCGGCCAGTGACCGGGCCTAGCGTCAGACCATGGTGGGCATGCCCGAAGTTGAACCACAGCCCTTTGTGCGAAGCAGCCGGCCCAATGACCGGGCGCATGTCCGGCAAGCAGGGCCGGCGCCCCAGCCAGGGTTCAGCGTCCAGCCGCTCGCCCAGCGGATAGAGCGTTCGGGCGATGGCTTCGCAGCGGCGCAGCTGAATCTCGTTGAGGGCGCATCCGGCGCGGCGAACTCCACGCCGGTGGTTAGGCGAATCCCTCGCGCCATGGGCGCAAGCACATAGCCCGCCTGGGCGTCGATGATCGAGTGCTGCAACGGCGCATCCGGGTTTGCCGCGTAGTGCATGTGATAGCGGCGCTTGATCCCCAAGGGAATGCGGTAGCCGAAGGGGGCGATCACTTCCGCCGATTGCGGCCCCAACGCCACCACCGCGTTTTGCGCCATCACGCGTCCTTCCCCTGTATCCACCTGCCAGCCATCGTTGTGCTCGCGAAGACTGCGCGCGTCGCCCTTGAGCAACAGGCCGCCACGCTCGACGAACAGGGCCGCATAACCGCGGACCAACGCACCGGGATCGCTCACGCTTTTCGGGTCGAGCCAGTGAATGGCGCCCAGCGTTCCATTCAGGTGAGGTTCACGCTCGCGCAACTGGCTTGCATCAAGCACCTCGTAACGCAGCCCGTGACGGTCATACGTGCGGGCGTCGGCCACCGCCAGATCAAATTACGCCTGGTCGCGATAGAACTCGATCCAGCCCTTGGCGCGGATCAGCGAAGTCATGCCTGCCGCCTGGGCCAGCCGGTCATGCTCACTGACGCAGCGTTCGATCAGCGGCAGCATTGCGCGGCTTGCGCCGGCCAGGTTGGCGGGCGAGGAGTTTAGCCAGTACTGAAACAACCAGGGCGCGATCTTCGGCAGCCAGGCCGGGCTGAAACGCATGGAGGATTGCCGGTTCAGCGCATACCGCGCCAGCCGCGACCACTCACGGGGAAAGGCGTACGGGACGATGCTGGAGCGTTCTATGAGGCCGGCATTGCCGTGGCTGGTGCCCGCGCCCGGCTCATCGCGGTCCAGCAAGACGACCTGCTGGCCTGCCGCTTGCAGGTGCAGCGCAGAACAGACGCCGACGATACCGGCGCCGAGGACGACGGTTTGGCAATCCACAATCTGGCTAGCGGTTAGAGAATCCATCGAGCGGTCCTTGTTCGAATGAGGGCAGGGCGGTCGTTGTGCAAGGCCTGCAGTTTACCCGCTTGTTGCTGCGCATTACTCTTCAGAGCGAGCGTCTCCAGACGCCAGCCTTTTCTGTTCCGCTTCCACGTCCAATAATCACAACGGAGCTTCAGATGCCTTCAACGCACGACAGCCAGACCACCCGGACGATTTCCTTTGCTGATCTGACAGAACTGCTGCGGCAGATTTTCGTGCGCCACGGCACCTCGCCCGATGTCGCGCGAGTGCTGGCCGCCAACTGCGCGGCCGCCGAGCGCGATGGCTCCCACAGCCACGGTATCTTCCGCATCAAAGGCTATCTGTCGTCGCTGGCAGCGGGTTGGGTCGACGGCCAGGCCGAACCACAGGTCGAGGACGTGGGCGCAGCGTTTGTGCGCGTCGATGCCATGGGCGGTTTTGCCCAGCCGGCGATGCAGGCGGCCAAGGCCCTTGTCATGGAGAAGGCACGGAGCGCCGGGATCGCCATTCTGGCTATCCGCAACTCCCATCACTTCGCCGCACTATGGCCGGACGTCGAGCCGTTCGCTCAGGAAGGTTTCGTGGCGTTGAGCGTGGTCAACAGCATGACCTGCGTCGTGCCCCACGATGCGCAAAAGCCTTTGTTCGGCACCAACCCCATCGCGTTCGCCGCGCCACGCGCCGACGGTCAGCCCATCGTCTTCGACATGGCCACCAGCGCCATCGCCCACGGCGACGTGCAGATTGCCGCCAGAGAGGGGCGCATGCTCCCGCCCGGGATGGGCGTCGATCGCCACGGCGCGCCGACCGAAGACCCGAAAGCCATTCTCGACGGCGGTGCGTTATTGCCATTCGGGGGATACAAGGGATCGGCGCTGTCGATGATGGTGGAGCTGCTGTCAGCCGCGCTCACTGGCGGCCATTTCTCCTTCGAGTTCGACATGTCGAAATCTCCCGGGGCACAAACTCCCTGGACCGGTCAGGTGATCATCGTCATCGATCCGGACAAGGGCAGTGGTCAGGCATTTGCCGAACGGAGCGAGGAACTGGTCCGGCAGATGCACGGCGTCGGCCAGCAGCGCATGCCGGGTGATCGCCGCTATCGTCAGCGTGAGCGGTCGTTGAAGGACGGGATTGTGTTGTCGGCAGAGGATCTTGACCGGCTGGAGGCGCTGGCCCGGGTTTAAGCGTCAGCCTTTGGATCTGGCACGTGTGACGGCAGGAAGGCGGATATGGATGACCACACGATCCGGGCTTATCCCCATGACCATTCGTCGCGACAGGACTTGCGCTAGAGGGGCGTTGAAAATACTGTATGTTTAAACAGTATCGAGAAGAAGAGAGCGACCATGCAAACCAATCAAGCCAACACCCGTCCAGAATTCGCCGCGCAGAAAAACGAGTCGTCGTTCAGCAGCGTATGGGGTAACGAGATGCAGCGTGAGGATTTTCTTGCACTGGCATCGGGACTTCGCCAGTTCAGCGCCAGTCATGCCGACCTGGCATTTGTGCCATCCGGCGCGGGTTGTGCAACAGGCTATGCGACGGGCCACGCTAGCGCCTACGCGGCTGAGCAGGGTCAGCTCGCGGCAGAGTGATCTTGAAGGCGCTGCTCCCGGCAAGACTACCAGGACCGATTCAGGGCTTGAATCGCACCAGGACCGGGACGGGCGTTTGACCGGTCACCGTGTTATCTGCGTAAGGCTGCCGCGTTTTGCCGGTGCGAATCATCGCCAGAGCAATCAATGTGCCCACGGCCGATAGCGCCAACCAACCCAGTAAGAAAGAAATCATCGTCTGGTTCTCCGAACTACTGAAATCGGGCTGCCATTCAAAAGAATGGCGATACATCAGAACCTATCGGCTACGAAGGGGATTCCTTGAGCCGTCAATGTGGAAGATTGACCAAATGAGCCCAAGGGCGCAACTCCCGCGGACCAATGGGGTCTTGCTCTTTGAACACAGTCAACTTCAGGACCCTCGTTTATGAAAGATCTCGGTTCACGTTTGAAAGAAGAACGCAAACGGCTCGGGCTGTCGCAACAGGACTTCGGTTCCATCGGTGGCGTAGAGGCCAACGCCCAAGGCAAATACGAGAGCGGTGAACGGATCCCGCGTTCTGATTACCTCGCGGCGCTAGGCAAAAAAGGCATCGACGTCATGTACGTGCTGTCGGGTGAACGAACCCCGATTGCAACCGACACGCTGAGCGAGGCGGAGCGGGCGGTCATTACCCATTACCGGGCGCTCAGCGAAGACGACCGCGAGGCAATTTCGCAGTTGGCCACGTCACTTTCCGAGTGCGCGACCGAGTTTTCCCGCTCTGCATAAAAGCTCGCGTTCTGCATAGAGTCTCGTTCTGCGTAGAGAAATGACGAGGGCCGGTTGCGAGAAAATATATGGAACGTATATGCTCCGTATATTCTTCGAGAGGTCGGTATGGGACTGGTAAAAATTTCCGAACAGATGCACGCCAATATTCGTTGCGCCAGCGCGGCCTTGAGTCGCTCGATCAATGCTCAGGCTGAGCACTGGATGCGGGTGGGCATGCTCGCCGAGCTGCACCCCGGTCTGAATTACAGCGAAATCTGCCAGCTGCTGATCCGCGCCGAAACGTCAGGCGGCGCCGTGTTGAGCCTTCAGCCCTGCGATCTCGTACCGGATCTGGCCCCGGCCAGGGCGGTGTCCCGATGAGCATCAGCATCAAGACCGAAGCCGATCTGGTCGGGCTGCGTGTGGCGGGGCGCCTGGCCGCAGACGTGCTGGCGATGATCGCAGAGCACGTCAAACCGGGCATCAGCACCGAAGCGCTGGATGACATCTGCAACGCCTACATCGTCAACGAGCTGAAAGTGATCCCCGCCAACGTTGGCTACCACGGGTTCACCAAAACCACCTGTATTTCGCCCAACACGGTCGTCTGCCATGGCATCCCTGCAGCGGATGACGTGCTCAAAGACGGCGACATCGTCAACATCGACGTGGCGGTGATCAAGGATGGGTGGTACGGCGATACCAGCCGTATGTACTACGTCGGGGAGGTCAGCCCGCTCGCCCGCCGACTGGTCGAAACCACGTACGAGGCCACGCTGGCGGGGATACACGCGGTCAAACCCGGTGCGACGCTGGGCGACATCGGCAATGCCATCCAGAGCGTGGCCTACCGCGAAGGCTTCAGCGTGGTGCGCGAATATTGCGGGCATGGCATCGGTCGTAAATACCACGAAGAACCTCAAGTGCTGCATTACGGCGCGGCGGGCAAGGGTCTGAAACTCAAGACCGGCATGGTCTTCACCATCGAGCCGATGATCAATGCCGGCAAGCCGGGCACCTACGTGCTGGACGATGGCTGGACCGTGCTCACCCGCGACCAGTCATTGTCGGCGCAATGGGAGCACATGGTGGCGGTGACCGAGACGGGGTTCGAGCTGTTGACCCCGTGGCCGGACGGCACGGGCGACTACCCGGCGGTCTGAGCGCAGGCGCTGACTGATAAGCGGGCGAGAGGCTTGGACGCATGAAGTCACAATAGCGGGCGTGACGAAAATGAGACTTAGCTTGTAGGCTCCTTCTCGTTCCCCTGTGGTGCTGCTTCCTGACAGGCTTAGGATGATCAGTGCAGGTAGCGCCAGGGGAGAACACCACTTTATCGATTAAGCAAAAAACCGGCCTTGGCCGGTTTTTTATTGCGCGCGTGAATCTTTAGTGCCTGGCCTGCTCAGCCTCAAGCTGCCTGGCCGCCACGACGCCGGAAGAACTGAGTTTGATGGGGTACTTCAGAGACCGGTCCCCTTCACTGGGATGCTGGACGCAACCGTCGTGAATCAAGCCCGCCGTCTGCAAATGCTCAAGGGTGTCAGCGACCGCGTTCTCCCCCCTATAGTTGTCCAGAACTTCTTTGCCAAGGCCTGCCGGGTGGGCATGCAGCAATCGGGTCAGGACTTCCTGTTTCAATGCGGTGTCGATGGTCATGTTTACCTCGCTTTGCTGGTGTGATGAGCGCTGCTTGTAAATTCCGACCGCGTGAATCAGGGTTTGTTTGCAGTTTTCCTCGATCAGGCGCGTTTCCATTGCACCTGGGTGACGCCCAGGGATTCGGCGTAGAGCAGCGCCAGTTTCACAGGACCCGCGCAAATGTGGCCTTCGACCGCGCCCACCCCAGCGTGCAAGGTCGCAAAATGCAGCGCGTCACTTTCGCATAGATGGTTGCCCTGATGATTGAAGTGCCGCGGCTCGCCTTGAAAACGGTAATGAATTTCAAAATCCTTGTAGTCATTCATTTTCTTGGCCTGTAGGGGCGTGCGGCGACGCCCGGTGAATGAGGGCTTCCTCGATGTACCTGACAGCCTGCGCGTCGACTGCATCGGCAATGCTGTCCCTTCATTTCGAGATCGATACAGGCTGATCAACTCTCAATGGGCCTTGGATCGTAATGCATCTCCACCTGAGACGGGCCATTCGCAATCGGGTTGCGAAGCGACCGACCGACGCAGAATTGCACACCTTCATGAGCGTTTAAAATGGCTGGCCGATGGGCGGCCATGTGCCATATCGCTATGGATATTCGCGATACATCCAGACGCATTGAATGGGTGAACATGGCGTTTTTGAGGGGGCGCGGGAGATCAAATCAGCCCGCGAAGGTGACCGCTGGAGTGCGCGGAAATGTTTTGTGCGGAAAAGGCAAATTGATGGCCCGCAGCGGCTGCCTTTTCTGGAAAAATCCTTTTCTATCAATTGATTCCGGGATGAATATGTATGCGCAGTGTGGGCTTGGCCGTGGTGGCGGCTTTTCTGGCAGCGGTGTCCGTGACCGCGCACGCCAAGGACCTGAGCAAGAATGACCTGCAAGTCTGCAAATGGGGAGCGGGGGTTGCGGGGGCGGCGCAGCAGTCCAAGCTCTCTGGCACGACCCTCTACAGCGCGCGCAAAAAGCTGCAGAGCCGTAAGTTCGCCAAACCGTGGATGAGCAAGATGGCGCTGGGCATCACGGAGCAGACCTATAAAAGTCCTTCGAAACTGAAACCCGCCGCCGTGAAGCAGACCTACTACGAGGGCTGCATCCAGCACGATCTGGCGCGTAAATGACTCGAGAGCTTATTGAGCGTTAAACAGCCACGCCGCGCCTGCCACCCTGTGGCAGGCGCCTTGAGTCGGGGTCAGCGTGCGCCGCTGCGGATCAATGGCAGTTGCCGGCCAGGTGATAATGCTGCGCTTCGGCGGCCGCTGAGCTCTTGAACTCAACCCGGTTTTTCTCGGCAATTGCGTTGTACGAAGGGCAGTCCGGACGGTGGTAAACCATGGTTTTCTTGTTGCCGCGAATCGCCAGCGTCAGGTTAGCCGCGTTGCTGCCGGCGCTCGCAGCGGGCTTCATCGGATTGCTTGCAGTGGGCCGGGCTTGTGCTGTTACGGCAGACGCGCTGGCTGCGCCGTTGCCACCACTCAAATTGGCGCTGAGGAAAACCGGTGCGTGGTCGGACACGCTGTCACGGCCCTGGGCGTGGGTCAGTCCGAGGAATTTCGGATAATCGAACACCTCGACCTTGTTCACCCGGATCGCCGACTGCTTGCTGATGAAGATGTTGTCATAAAGGTTGGCGAGTTTGCCGTCCTTGGTCGACAGGGTGCTGGCGCCGTCGAGCACCAGCGGCCGGGCGCTGCTGTCGAGCTTGTCCCACGCGGGCGAGTTGGGCGGGGTGTTGAAGTCGCCCATCAACATGATCTGGTTGTTGCCGGGGTAGGTTTCCTGCAGCCAGGTCCAGTAATTGGACAGCGCGACGATTTCCGAAGCACGGTCCGCCTGGTTCTTGCCGTACAGGATGTGCACCGTGGCCACGACAAAGGTCTTGCCGTCCTTCAGCGACCGGAATTGTGCGGAGTAGGGTTCGCGCTCGAAGGTGTCGCTGCGGTCCAGGTAGCTCACGGCACCGTCTTCATAGGCAACGGCATCATCCCGCCAGACGAACCCGTACATCTCCTTGTAGGAAGATCGACCCACGGCATGGGATGCCATCGAACTCCAGTGCTTGCCGGTCTGCCGGGTCAGCTCCTTGGCCAGCGCCTCCAGCGCGTCTTCGCTCATCAATTCCTGAACCGCGAGAAAGTCGACCTTCTGCGCGACCTTGGCGATGCCCTGGAAGTCCTTGTTCGGGCGCACGCTCAAGTGCTCCAGGTTCCAGGTCCCGATGTTGACGTCAGCCGAAGCGGTTTGCAGGAAGGTAAAAGCCAAAAGCAGAGCGACACAAAATCTGAGCATGTTTTCCAACTGGATTATTTATAGAAGGGGGTATTCAGGTTGCGGGTCAATCTTCCTTGGGCACGGTCCAGAATATCTGCACGCCGCCGTCGTCTCGCCAGGCCAGGGTCACGTTGTCGTTCTCGTCGATCTCTTCCAGCAACTGTTTCCAGTCGTCCTCAAGTTCGTCCGCAAGCCGGAAAATCAGCGCCGCGCGGGCCTTCTGTGCGCTCTGCGAGTTGATGATTTTCTGCACCCGCACGGCCATGCGCTCGTAGTGCCCTGGCGATGCTGCGGTTGATGCGTTGGTGTCAGACACGAAGTGACCCTCCTGTTCGCTGTATGCGCATACAGTATTTGAGTGTCGGACGTTTCGCAACATCGGATCGGACAAAAACCGTCATTGACTCAAGTCGCTGATTTTTCGGCTGATTGTTCGGGCTGCGAACCAAACTCGATCGCGCTGATCTGATCTGCTAGATGACGATTCAGTGCTTGAGCGCTCGACGCTTGAGCCATACACCAGGAGGCTTTATGAAGATTCAATCGTTGCTGATGCCGGTCGCGTTCGCCTGTTGTGCAGCGTTGGCGGGTTGCTCCACATCGACCGTGGTCACCTTGCAGAACGGTACGCAGTACGTGACCAAGGATGCGCCGAAGACCAAGAGCAAAGACGGCTTTTATGAGTTCGAAGACATCTCCGGTAAGACCATCCGCGTGCGCGCCGACGAGGTAGCCACTGTCAAAGAAGAGGATTGAGCCACGGCGGGGCCCGGCTTGGATCAGCACCGGGCCCGTCTGTATGCAAACTCGTCCCCATCTGAATGGAACGTCTTCGCATTGCCGTCGCTCTAAGTGAGGCTAGCTGCTCACGATATTTCCTGTCAGGCCCTAATTATGGATACCCCACCCAACACCGGGTTCAGCGCAGCACCCCTGCGTTTCCTTGCCAACGGCGGTGCGGTCGGTGATCTGCTTCAGTCCCCCTTGATAGACGGCTCGCCCCTCGGCGCGCCCTGCGACTGGCCGGACTGTCTGAAAGCCCTGATGGGCACGATCCTCCCTGTGCAGGCGCAAATCGCGCTGTTCTGGGGTCCCGAATTTGTGGCGCTCTACAACGACGCCTATGCGCCGAGCATCGGCGAGAAACATCCGCGCGCCCTTGGCCGGCCGGCCATCGAGAACTGGCGCGAGCTCTGGGACGACCTCGAGCCTCTGCTGCGCGGCGTGCTGGAAACCGGGCAAACTTTTGCTGCCAAGGACCGTGCGTTCTATATCGAACGGCATGGCTGCGGCGAAACCGTCTACTTTGACGTCTCCTATTCCGCGGTGCGCCAGAGCGACGGGTCCGTCGGCGGGGTGCTCTGCGTCGTCACTGAAACCACCGAGCGTGTGCATTTCGAACGTCGTCAGGCGTTGCTGCTTGAGCTGGGCCAGGCGTTGCCCTCTATTCGCGACCCCGAGCAGATCAAGGCAGACGTCATCCGACGTATCGGTCACGAGCTGGGTGCCGCCCGTGTCCATATCGCGGAAATGGACGAGGAGAGGGGCGATTTCACCATTCTCCGTGAATACCGTCAGGGTGACGTGACGACACGAACAGGGGTGATCTCTGTCAGTGTTGAGACCTGTTCTGCACTGCGCCAGGGCGTCACCGTGCAAGCGTCGGCAAGGGCCGATTCCGTTTTTTCTGACCCTTGCGCCGTTGCATCTCGGTCAGACAGCGCAGGGAGTCTGGCCGTGCATGTCCCGCTGATGCGTCATGACACCTTGGCCGGCGTGTTTACCGTCGAGTTCAAAGGTCAGCGGGTCTGTAGCCCCCATGACATCCACATCATCGAAGAAACGGCCAAGCTGGGCTGGCAATGGATCAACCACACGCGGGCTGAATCGGCGCTGCACGCCAGTTCCGCGCAACTGGCCGGGATGTTCGAGCAGGCCGGCGCCGGGATTGCGCTGTGTGATCACCGAGGCGTGTTTCAACAGGTCAATGATCGCTACTGCGAGATTATGGGGCTGCAGCGTCAGGCAATCGCCGGCCGCTCGATCCTCCAATTGCAGAACGACGTGGAAGCCAACGCGCAGCCCATGTTCTACGAGAACTTTCTGACCGCCGAAGCGCCCTTCGAACTGACCCAGCACCACGTGCGCACGAACGGTTCCGTCGTCTGGGTGCAGACCCACGTCACGCCCCTGCTCGATGCGCAACAGCAGGCGAGCGGGCTGCTGTTTGTATGCGTGGACATCTCCGCGCGGGTCGGCGCTGAACACCAATTGATCGAACTCAACGAAAGCCTCGAACAGCGCGTCGCCACCATGGTGGCCGAGCGCGAGGCGGCCATTTCGCTGCTGCACGAGTCGCGCAAGATCGAGATGGTCGGCCAGTTGGGCGGCGGCATCGCCCATGACTTCAATAACCTGCTGACGCCGATCATGACGTCACTGGAATTGCTGCGGCGCCAGCCGGTCAGCAATGATCGCTCCCATCGGCTTATCGACGCCGCGCTGCAAGCGGCAGATCGCGCGCGAATTCTGGTAGGCCGTCTGCTCACCTTTGCCCGCAGGCAGACGCTCAAACCTCAGGTCGTGGCGCTGAACAGCCTGGTCAACGGCATGCATGACCTTATCCAACGCTCGCTGGGCCCGACCATCCAAGTGATTGTCGAGATTCCTGCAGATCTGCCAAACATTCTCATTGATCCCCATCAGCTCGAACTGGGCGTGCTCAATCTCGCGGTCAACGCCCGTGACGCGATTGCCGAACGTGGCTACTTGAAAATCAGCGCTTGCCCTGAGGTGATTGCCGACAGTCCGGGACTGGGCCCGGCGCCGGCGCAGGGTTGCTACGTCAGGCTGACGGTGTCGGACAACGGCAGCGGCATGAACGAAGAGGTGCTGCAGCGTTGCGTTGAGCCGTTTTACTCAACCAAAGGCGTCGGCAAGGGCACCGGCCTGGGATTGTCGATGGTGCAAGGTCTGGCCCTGCAATCCGGCGGTGGTTTTGATATTCAGTCGACGCCGGGTCTCGGCACGCGCGTTGACATCTGGCTGCCGGTGTCCAGCGCCGATGCGCTGACACCGGCGGAAGGCGAGGGCGACTCAGCGCCCGACGCCCATCACCCTTTTCACGTGCTGGTGGTGGACGACGAGGAACTGGTCCGCTACACCGTTGCGCTGCAATTGCGTGACCTGGGCTATCGGGTGACCGAAGCGGCGTCGCCGTCCGCTGCCGAGCACATGGTCAGCGCCGGGTTGCGGCCGGACGTTCTCATCACCGATCAGTTGATGGCAGAAAAAAGCGGCACGCAGCTCGCCCTGAGTCTGCGGGAAGTGCTGCCTGCGCTGCCGGTGCTGGTCGTCACGGGGTACACCAGCGAGTCGTCGACACAGATTGCCGGCTTCGACGTACTGGCCAAGCCCTTCAGCCGCGCCGACATTGCGTCGAAAGTGGCGCAGGTCATCAACCAACGGGAAGTGCCGGCATTGGTCGGCGAGCACGCTGGTCACGCCTCTTGAATGGCCAGGCCCTTCACGCCAGGTTTTACCGGGCGTGAGGGGCCTGCTTACGGTAGCAGCCTCGCCTAAACGGCTTGGCCGATTGCCTGTTCGTAGCACGACAGGAAGTACTGCCACTGAGACTCGTCCCAGAACGAGTGCCTTCTGAGCTGCGGAATGTCGTGACGCGCGGCGCCCATGATGGTGATCCGGCCGTGGGATTTTTCCAGATCCAGCAGCGCCAGTTCGAAATCAAAGCGCGTGTCGGTGACCGTCGCCTTGATGAAGATGTGCTTGGAACGCATGCAGCCATGTTGCCACTTGCCCAGGTGCATCTTCGCCAGAGTCTCGGCGAGGCGCTTGAAGAGACGCTGATGTTGCTCGACGCTCAAGGTGCTGGCGCCGCCCTGGGCATACCAGGTGTCAAGGTCGATGAAACCGCCCAGATCCTTGGTCACCAAAAGGCCTTGCCATACACCGGCGACCTTGCGTGCGCCGTAGAAAACGGGCCGTGGCGCGTTAACGCCCAGTTCCTCTAGTTTTGTCAGCGCGATGCCCTCACGCAGTGCAGTCGGGCGCCCGGTGGGGTAACGCAAGCTGCGAAACAGATGGCCGGTCTGGCGTTTGACGTAAAGCGTTTTGCCATCGTGCACCACGCGCTGCACACCGCTGGTGCCGCTGCGGCGCACATTCGGCGGCTCGACCCAAGGCCCCGATGTGCCCCACCAGAATTCAAATTCGTTGTTGCCCCGACCCATCATGCGCTCCAGATACTGTAGAAATCTTCTTGTGCAGCGACTGCCATCTTGCAGTGCGAGCCCCTCTGGCCTTTGCGGGCGAGATTAGTTCAGTGCCTGCTCAGGGATATTGGCTAATGGCCATTTTCGACGGACCCAGCTTACTGGCTTGATCCGTTCGTGAACCCGCAAAACCCGCGCCATTTACGCCATCCAGCAGGCTATAAGTGCAGTGGTGCTTTGTATGGCGGCGCTGTGCACATCTCATCGAATGGCCCATGGGACGCGCAACTTCTGATCTGCGTCATGTCCGTTCGTCCCATTCATGTGAAACTCGCGGAATTGCTGGCGCCGTGCGACATCCACCGTGCATAACCAAATAAGGAAATTTGCCATGATCTCCACCCTTGAACTCTGCCATATCGTCGAATCAGGCTTCCTGCCCGCCAAGTGCAAATGCACCATCGATGCCAACGATCAAATACTTGTTCAGATTTTTGATCGCGAGAGGGGCCACGCCGACTTGCTCGCTGCCGGCATTCCGGTCAGTTCGCTCAACTCCAGTCGTGCCATTGCCAACCTGATCGCCAAGTTAAAAGACGACTTGAAGCTGCACGCTGCCGGCCGACGCGCGACCGCTCATCAGGAACGTGCGTAACAAAATTGGTAACATTGCCGGCACGATTCACCAGTGCTTCTATCCTCCGACACCGAGTGCAGGGCTACAGCGTTGCAAACGATCGGAGGAGCAGCGCGCTACCCGGCCCGCCCCTATATGTCCTGCTTTGCGCAGTTGACAAAAGCCCAAACGGTTCCCATAGTTTCGCTCACGCAAACGTTTGCGATTCCGTCGATGCTTCCCCTGACGCGTAAACGCTGCCGATAACAACAATCATAATATCGGAGTGATTCCATGAAGCTGCCCTTCGCTGCACGCCTTCTTGCTGTTGCCATGCTCACCGCTTCTGCTGCAACCCTGCCTCTCTCTTCCGCCTTCGCTGATGACGCGAAAAAGCCGACCGTTGCGCTGGTGATGAAATCCCTGGCCAATGAATTCTTCCTGACCATGGAAGACGGCGCCAAGGACTATCAAAAACTGCATTCCGCTGACTTTGACCTGATCTCCAACGGCATCAAGAACGAGTCCGACACGGCCGCGCAGATCGACATCGTCAATCAGATGATCGTCAAGAAAGTCGACGCGCTGGTCATCGCTCCGGCGGACTCCAAGGCGCTGGCGGCGGTCCTGAAAAAGGCCATGGACGCGGGCATCAAAGTCGTCAATATCGACAACCAGCTCGACGCCGACGTGCTGAAAAGCAAGGGCATGGAAGTGCCGTTCGTAGGCCCGAACAACCGCAAGGGTGCCAAGCTGGTGGGCGACTACCTGGCCAAGCAGCTGACCGCGGGTGATGAAGTCGGCATCATCGAAGGCGTGCCGACCACCACCAACGCGCAGCAGCGCACCGCGGGCTTCAAGGACGCGATGGACGCTGCGCAGATGAAGATCGTTTCCACGCAGTCGGGTAACTGGGAAATAGACAAGGGCAACGCGGTCGCCTCCGCCATGCTCAACGAATACCCGAACCTGAAAGCGCTGCTGGCCGGTAACGACAGCATGGCCCTGGGCGCTGTCTCGGCCGTTCGTGCGGCAGGCAAAGCGGGCAAGGTTCAGGTCGTCGGCTACGACAACATCAACGCCATCAAGCCGATGCTCAAGGACGGCCGTATTCTGGCCACCGCTGACCAGTTCGCTGCCCGTCAGGCTGTGTTCGGTATCGATACCGCGTTGAAGATGGTCAAGGGCGAGAAGCTCGAGATCACCAACGGCGTGATCGAAACCCCGGTCGAGCTGGTAACCAAGCCGTAATAAGCCGGTCTGGTTTTTACTCGGCACTGTCCAACTCAGCAGTTTTCCAAATATGTACCGCCTGCCCGTGAGGGCAGGCGCGTGGAGATCGTTATGTCAGCGTCTGCTCAGGCCGCTGTTCTATCTGTCAGTGGTATTGGCAAAACCTACGCCCAACCCGTACTCGGTGACATCGACCTGACGCTGATGCGTGGGGAAGTGCTTGCCTTGACCGGCGAAAATGGCGCCGGCAAAAGCACGCTGTCGAAAATCATCGGCGGGCTGGTCACACCGACCACCGGCCAGATGCACTTTCAGGGGCAGCCCTACCAGCCTGCCAGTCGCACCCAGGCCGAAAAGCTTGGCGTGCGCATGGTCATGCAAGAACTCAATCTGCTGCCGACGCTGTCGGTGGCGGAAAACCTGTTTCTCGATAACTTGCCCAGCCGCGCCGGTTTCATCAATCGCCGCAAGCTGCGTGAAGATGCGATCAAGGCCATGGCCCAGGTCGGCCTCGAGGCCATCGACCCGGACACACTGGTCAGCGAACTGGGCATCGGCCATCAACAGATGGTCGAAATCGCCCGCAACCTGATCGGCGACTGCCACGTGCTGATCCTCGACGAGCCGACGGCGATGCTCACGGCGCGCGAGGTGGAAATGCTCTTCGAGCAGATCACCCGCCTGCAGGACCGTGGCGTTTCCATCATTTACATCTCCCACCGCCTGGAAGAGCTGGCTCGCGTCGCCCAGCGCATCGCCGTGTTGCGCGACGGCAAGCTGGTCTGCGTCGACTTCATGGCCAATTACAACAGCGAGCAACTGGTCACGCTTATGGTCGGCCGCGAACTGGGCGAGCAGATCGATCTGGGCGAGCGCAAGATCGGCGCAGTGGCGCTGTCGGTCAAAGGCTTGAATCGCGCCGACAAGGTCCGCGAGGTTTCCTTTGATGTCCGGGCCGGCGAAATTTTCGGGATTTCCGGGCTGATCGGCGCCGGGCGTACCGAGCTGTTGCGGCTGATCTACGGCGCGGACGTGGCCGACAGCGGCAGCATCGAAGTCGGCAGTCCGCTGCGCAGCGTGCAGATCAAATCGCCGGTGGACGCCGTGGGTCATGGCATCGCCTTGATCACGGAAGACCGTAAAGGCGAAGGCCTGCTGCTGTCGCAATCGATCAGCTCCAACATCGCGCTGGGCAACATGGAAGCCATTTCCAGTGCCGGCGTGGTCAACGGCAATTCGGAAATCGCTCTGGCTCAGCGCCAAGTGGGCGCCATGCGCATTCGCAGTTCCAGCCCGACGCAACTGGTATCGGAACTGTCGGGCGGCAATCAGCAGAAGGTCGTGATCGGCCGCTGGCTGGAGCGCGATTGCCAGGTGATGTTGTTCGACGAGCCCACGCGCGGCATCGACGTCGGCGCCAAATTCGACATCTACGCGCTGCTGGGTGAACTGACCCGTCAGGGCAGGGCGCTGGTGGTGGTCTCCAGTGATCTGCGCGAGCTGATGCTGATCTGCGACCGCATCGGCGTGCTGTCTGCCGGGCGCCTGATCGACACCTTCGAGCGCGACACCTGGACCCAGGACGAACTGCTTGCCGCTGCCTTCGCGGGCTATCAAAAACGTGACGCGCTGCTGTCTGAAGCCGCGCCCAGGATCGACTGATGAAAACTTCTACTTCTCCTGCTGCGTTGCCGTCTCCGGGCAAGCGCAGCGGCAACTACTTCGGCCTGGGCACCTACCTCGGGCTGGCTGGCGCATTGCTGGCGATGATCGTGTTGTTCTCGTTGCTCAGCGATCATTTCCTGTCCTACGAAACCTTCAGCACCCTGGCCAACCAGATTCCCGACCTGATGGTGCTGGCGGTCGGCATGACCTTCATCCTGATCATTGGCGGCATCGACCTTTCCGTGGGTTCGGTGCTGGCGCTGGCCGCCTCGGCAGTCAGTGTCGCCATGCTCGGCTGGGGCTGGGGCGTGTTTCCGTCGGCGTTGCTGGGCATCGCCTGCGCAACAGCGGCGGGCACGCTGACCGGCTCGATCACCGTGGCGTGGCGCATTCCCTCGTTCATTGTTTCCCTGGGCGTGCTGGAAATGGCGCGCGGCGTGGCGTACCAGCTGACTGACTCGCGCACCGCCTACATCGGTGACTCGTTTGCCTGGCTGTCCAATCCCTTCGCATTCGGCATTTCGCCGTCGTTCGTCATCGCGCTGATCGTCATCTTCGCCGCCCAGGCTGTGCTGACGCGCACCGTGTTTGGCCGCTACCTGATCGGCATCGGCACCAACGAAGAAGCCGTGCGCCTGGCGGGCATCAATCCCAAGCCTTACAAGATCCTGGTGTTCTCGCTGATGGGCCTGCTGGCGGGCGTCGCCGCGTTGTTCCAGATATCGCGCCTGGAGGCCGCTGACCCCAACGCCGGTTCCGGCCTTGAACTGCAAGTGATTGCGGCAGTGGTCATCGGCGGCACCAGCCTGATGGGCGGGCGTGGCTCGGTGATCAGCACCTTTTTCGGCGTGCTGATCATCTCGGTCCTGGCCGCAGGGCTGGCGCAAATCGGCGCGACCGAGCCAACCAAACGCATCATCACCGGCGCGGTCATCGTCGTTGCGGTGGTCCTCGACACCTACCGCAGCAATCGCGCGCGGCGGCGCGGCTGACATGGCAACCATCAAGGATGTAGCGGCAATTGCCGGGATTTCCTACACCACGGTGTCCCATGTCCTTAACCGCACCCGACCGGTCAGCGAAGAAGTGCGCAAGAAGGTCGAGGCCGCCATCGTGCAGCTGGACTACGTGCCCAGCGCCGTTGCGCGGTCACTCAAGGCCAAGGCGACGGCGACCATCGGCCTGTTGATCCCCAATGGCATCAACCCGTACTTCGCCGAACTGGCCCGGGGCATTGAGGATTACTGCGAGCGCAACGGCTTCTGCGTGATCCTCTGCAATTCCGATGACAACCCCGACAAGCAGCGCAGCTATTTGCGCGTGCTCCTGGAAAAACGCGTCGACGGCCTGATCGTGTCGTCGGTGGGCGGTGGGGACAGTCTTCTCGAAGGCTTGGCGGCCGTGCGTACGCCGCTGGTCATCGTCGACCGGGACCTGGATGGTGTGACCGCCGATCTGGTGCGCATCGACCATGAGCTGGGCGCGTATCTGGCAACGTCACATCTGCTGTCCCTCGGTCACCGGCACATCGCCTGCATTTGCGGCCCGGCGCAGACCAGCGTGGCGAAGATGCGTCTGGCGGGGTATCACCGGGCCATGCGGGAAGCCTCGGTCGAGGTGCTGGAAAGCTGGGTGGTGGAAAGCGATTTCACCGGCCCCAGTGGCTATCTGGCTGCGGTAAAACTGCTGGAGCGGGATCCGCCGACGGCGATTTTTGCCGCCAACGACATGGTCGGCATCGGCGTGTTGCGCGCTGCTGCCGAGCGAAACGTGCGGGTCCCGGCGGATCTGTCGGTCATTGGCTTCGATGACATCCAGATGAGCCAATACGTGTATCCGGCCCTGACCACCGTCGGCCAATCCATTCTGCAACTGGGCGAGCGCGCTGCCGAAGCGCTGCTGCGGCGGATCTTGGCGCGGGGCGAAACCCCTGTCGAACATCTGATTGTTGCACCCAGTATCGTGCTGCGAGAATCCACCGCACCTCCACCCCAGGCATTCACCGAATTTCGTTAAGCCGAGCGCTCCGCCCGGTCTGAAAAAGCGTTCTGAAGAGTAGACGTCATGCAAGCAAAAGTAGTGATAGTGGGCAGCCTGAACATGGACCTGGTGACGCGCGCGCCGCGTTTGCCCCGTGCCGGAGAAACCCTGGCGGGACAGTCGTTCGTCACCGTACCGGGCGGCAAGGGCGCCAATCAGGCCGTGGCGGCGGCGCGATTGGGTGCCAGTGTCGCCATGGTCGGCTGTGTCGGCGATGATGCCTATGGCGAACAACTTCGCACCGCGCTGCTGGCCGAAGGCATCGATTGTCAGGCGGTCATCCGCATCGACGGCGAGTCCACCGGCGTCGCGTTGATCGTCGTCGATGACAGCAGCCAGAACGCCATCGTCATCGTGGCCGGCGGCAACGGGCACGTTACCGCGTCCGTGGTGGACAGCTTCGACGCCTTACTGTCCCAGGCCGAAGTCATCATCTGCCAACTTGAAGTGCCACTGGACACCGTCGGCCACGTCCTCAAGCGCGGCCACGAACTGGGCAAGACCGTCATCCTCAACCCGGCACCGGCCAGTGGTCCGCTGCCGGCCGAATGGTTCGCCTGGATCGATTACCTGATCCCCAACGAAAGTGAGGCGACCGCATTGACCGGCCTGCCCGTGGACAGCACCGCCAGTGCAGACGCCGCCGCCTCGGCATTGCTCGCCGCAGGCGTCAGCAAGGTCATCGTCACGCTGGGCGAGCAGGGCGCCTTGTTTGCCAGCAAGTCGCGCTCCGAGCACTTCCCGGCGCCCAAGGTCCAGCCTGTTGACACCACGGCGGCAGGCGATACCTTCGTCGGCGGTTTTGCGGCGGCACTGGCCGATGGCAAGTCCGAATCCGACGCCATTCGCTTTGGTCAGATCGCAGCAGCGCTGTCCGTGACCCGTTCCGGCGCGCAGCCTTCCATTCCGACGTTTGCCGAGGTTCAGGCCTCTGCGGCACATGGGTACTCATCATGAAAAAAACACCCCTGCTCAACATCGCCTTGTCCCGCGCTATCGCATCTCTCGGCCACGGCGACATTTTGATGATCGTCGATGCGGGTATGCCCGTGCCGGCCGGCGTCGAACTCATCGATCTGGCGCTGACCCACGGTGTGCCTGACTTCCTCAGCGTGCTGAATGTGGTGCTGACTGAAATGCAGGTCGAGAGTCATGTCCTCGCCGAAGAGATGCTGTCGAAACGGCCGCCAGCTTTGGCTACCGTCACTGCATTGCACGCCTCGGGTGACCTGGGCGAGCAGCGCCTGATGAGTCATGACGCGCTGAAACACCTCAGCCGTGGCGCCCGGGCTATCATCCGCACCGGCGAATGCCAGCCGTACACCAACATCGCGTTGGTGGCGGGCGTGGTTTTTTAACGTCTGTTTTTTATTTTCATCAGTCAGGAACAAGGAGTTCCCATGAATACAACCCGTCATTTTTTCACTGGACTGATCAGGAGTGCCGCGCTGTTGGCCATTTTATCCGCCACGTCGGTGCATGCCGCCGAGAAGCGCGACGTGATCATCGACACCGACCCGGGCGCCGACGACGTTGTCGCGTTGCTGCTGGCGCTGGCGTCACCGCAAGAACTGAATGTCATGGCGATCACCACCGTGGCGGGCAACGTGCGCATCGACAAGACCTCACGCAATGCCCGCCTGGCCCGCGAATGGGCCGGCCGCGAAGAAGTGCCGGTTTACGCCGGTGCCGGCCGCCCGCTGGTGCGCACGCCGATCTACGCCGAGAATATCCACGGCAAGGAAGGCTTGCCGGGCGTAGAAGTGCACGAGCCGAAGCAACCGTTGGCTGAAGGCAATGCCGTGCAATACCTGGTCGACACCTTACGGAAGGCTGCGCCCCACAGCATCACCATCGCCATGCTCGGACCGCAGACCAATCTGGCGCTCGCGCTTATTCAGGCGCCTGAGATCACGCAGGGGATCAAGGAAGTCGTGGTCATGGGCGGCGCCCACTTCAACGGCGGCAACATCACCCCCGTGGCCGAGTTCAATATCTACGCCGATCCGGATGCGGCGAAGGTCGTGCTGGCCAGCGGTGTGAAGCTGACTTACGTGCCGCTGGACGTTACCCATAAGATCCTCACCAGCGAAGCGCGCCTCAAGCAGATCGATGGCCTGAACAATCAGGCGGGCAAGCTGGTCAGTGACATCCTCAATGAGTACGTCAAGGCTGACATGGTCCATTACGGCCTGCCCGGCGGGCCGGTCCATGATGCGAGCGTGATTGCCTGGCTGATCAAGCCGGAGTTGTTCAGCGGCAGGGAGGTCAATCTGGTGATCGACAACCGAGAAGGTATTACCCACGGCCAGACCATTGCCGACTGGTACGACACCCTCGGTCAGAACAAAAATGTATTTTGGGTCGAAAACGGCGATGCTCAGGGCTTTTTTGACCTGTTGACTCAGCGCCTCGGTCTTTTGAAGTAACTCTGCAGCGCTGCGCTGTCTAGCCCCAGCTGCGCAGCGCAGAGCAACCAAGGTGCAAAACCGTGTCTATCAATCTGAACAACCCCGATTCCTTCACCCATGACGCTGTCCGGCAGATGATTGCGGCCGCGCGGGATGGCGCGCACAACCAGCTGCGTGTCGGTCGCGACGGTCGCGCGTGGATTTCCAGCGACGCAGTGGGCGGCGTGGACATCGGCGGTTTGCTGTTTCGCCTGGAAACCTGGGCTGCCGGGTCAGGGTGCGTCGGCCCGGTAGCAGCCAGCGATGCCGTCTGGGTCACGCAGATCTACAACGCCCTTCGCGACAACTGGGCCAACCCCACCACGGATTACGTCGACGTCTACTAAGTCGCGTAGGTCTGGATCAGTGCGTCCTGCAGGCGTGCCTTAAACGTTTTGTCACGATTTGAATGCGCCGGGCAGACGATGCCTGGGGCAGACTCCTGCGCTGCTCTCGACGGGGGGTGTGCTTGCCTTGGCTTGCGCGTGGCGAAACGAAGCCGCTCGACCGCTGTCGCAGAGGTTCTGCTTTAGATAAACGTTAGGAGGTTGTATGCCCTGGAAATACGCATCATCAGGTCTGATGCTCGCCGCAGCGCTGCTGGCCGGTTGTAGCAGCATGACGAAGTCGTCGAGTCAGCCTGAGGACAGGGTCACCAGTTCCGCTGGTGGTTATGCCCGTTGTGATGTGGCAGCGGTGCAGTTTGCTGTCGGCAAGCCGGCGTCAGCGGCATTGCTGGATCAGGCGAAGGCCAAGGCCGGCGCGCAGACGGCCAGAGTGCTCGGGCCCAACGACATCGTGACAATGGAATACCGGTCGGATCGTCTGAACCTGAACACCGATGATTCCGGGAAGGTCAACCGCGTCAATTGCGGGTAACGTCACCGCAAGATGAAATTGCAGGCATAAAAAAACCCCGTCAGTGACGGGGTTTTTTCAGATCGCTTGGATTACTCCGCGCGAACCTGAGCAGCTTGCATGCCCTTTTGGCCTTTCTCAGCCACGAAGGAAACAGTCTGGCCTTCTTTCAAGCTTTTGAAACCGTCGGATTCAATGGCTTTGAAATGTACAAAAAGGTCGTCGCCGCCACCCTGTGGGGTGATGAAGCCGAAGCCTTTTTCATCGTTGAACCATTTTACGGTGCCGGATTGGCGATTAGACATGGTGTATCTCCAGGAACATAATTTTCAGTAGTGCTGTGTTGCTCAGGCCAACTGGGCACACGAGCGCTATCATAGTCGAATTGTGTGAATGCTGGACTTTTTCGATTAGAACTTTGCGTCAGCAGCTTCGATATAACGCTTCAAATTGGCCCTTCAGGCCTGTTCAAGCCCATTGGCACGTCTGCCAGCGAACCCTTCCATCAGCTCTGAAACCCGCTGAATTCGCGGGCTTCAGGGCGTCAGTCGATTCCCGCTTCTTTACGCCCTGGTCCTGGGCATCAAGGAAATGTAAATTTTTTATTTTTTGCCATTCAGGCAGTTTTTGCTCACTGCAGCCTGCAGGCGAGAGGTCATATCGGTACTGGGAGGCGTCGTTTTGTCATTCAGCGAGGCGATCTCCTTGTCCGAGAAATTCTTGTTGATCTGCTGAGCGCCGCACTCGCAGTGCGCTTTGACTGCACTGGCGTCCATCGACGGATTGCTCTGGGTGGCTGCGGTGGTGCATTCGTTCATGTAGCTGGTCTTGGTCTTCGCGTCCATCGCGGCATGAGCGCTGAAGGGCAGGGTCAGGGCCAGCGGGGCGAGGAGGGCGGCAACGCGTAGAAGCTTCATGGTGGATTCCTTTTTGTCGATTTGTCGTTGTGCCGTCCAGTTGTCAGGCACAGAACGTGTACTACCGATAATCTGAGGTCTTCGGTGCGCACCAGTTCCGTGGCGCTGCTGCGGCCCGGTTCAACCGCTGACCCGCGTACGGCCCCACCTACCGTTTAGCTGACCCTGCCGTAACGCTGTGATAGCATGCGCGCCTGCAGATTAGCTCGCGTCTCGCGGGGCACCGTTGCCCTGCTGCAAGTTCTGTCGAATTCGTAAGTTCCAGTCACTCTGGTTCGGTCTTCAGGTTGGCCTTCGGGCTCCTGCCACTGTGAGGCAGGCATACCACCGAATCGCGTACTGGCTCTATCCCACCCACGTGACCTTTGGTAGGGGTCACCACTAGGAGAGGAGGCGCCATGCCAACTATTACTCTTCCCGACGGCAGTCAACGTTCTTTCGATCACCCGGTATCCGTTGCCGAGGTCGCAGCCTCCATTGGTGCAGGCCTGGCCAAAGCCACCGTGGCCGGCAAGGTCAACGGTCAACTGGTTGATGCCAGCGACATCATCGATGCCGATGCGAGCCTGCAAATCATCACCCCCAAGGATCAGGAAGGCCTGGAGATCATTCGTCACTCCTGCGCGCACCTGGTCGGCCATGCCGTCAAGCAGCTCTATCCGACTGCAAAGATGGTGATCGGCCCGGTCATCGATGATGGCTTCTATTACGACATTGCGTATGAGCGTCCTTTCACCCCGGACGACATGGCGGCGATCGAGCAGCGCATGCAGCAGCTCATCGAAAAGGATTACGACGTCATCAAGAAGGTCACCCCGCGTGCGGAAGTGATCGAAGTGTTCACGGCCCGTGGCGAAGACTACAAGCTGCGTCTGGTCGAAGACATGCCGAACGAGCAGGCCATGGGCCTGTATTACCATGAAGAATACGTCGACATGTGCCGCGGTCCGCACGTGCCGAACACGCGTTTTCTCAAGTCATTCAAACTGACCAAGTTGTCCGGCGCCTACTGGCGCGGGGATGCCAAGAACGAGCAGCTGCAGCGCGTTTATGGCACCGCGTGGGCCGACAAGAAGCAGCTGGCTGCTTACATTCAGCGCATCGAAGAAGCCGAAAAACGCGATCACCGCAAGATCGGCAAGCGTCTGGGCCTGTTCCACACCCAGGAAGAAGCGCCGGGCATGGTCTTCTGGCACCCGAACGGCTGGACGCTCTACCAGGTGCTTGAGCAGTACATGCGCACGACCCAGCGCGAAAACGGCTACCTGGAGATCAAGACCCCTCAGGTTGTCGACCGCTCGCTGTGGGAGAAGTCCGGTCACTGGGCCAACTACGCCGAGAACATGTTCACCACCCAGTCGGAAAACCGCGACTACGCCATCAAGCCGATGAACTGCCCGTGCCACGTACAGGTGTTCAATCAGGGCCTGAAAAGCTACCGCGAGTTGCCGCTGCGCCTGGCCGAATTCGGCGCCTGCCACCGCAACGAGCCCTCGGGCGCGCTGCACGGCATCATGCGTGTTCGGGCTTTCACCCAGGACGACGCGCACATCTTCTGCACCGAAGAACAGATGCAGGCCGAATCCGCCGCGTTCATCAAGCTGACCATGGCGGTCTACGCCGATTTCGGTTTCAAAGACATCGAGATGAAGCTGTCGACCCGTCCGGAGAAGCGTGTCGGGTCCGATGAATTGTGGGATCGCGCTGAGTCCGCCCTGGCTGCAGCCCTTGACAGCGCTGGTCTGCCGTACGATCTGCAACCGGGCGAGGGCGCGTTCTACGGTCCGAAGATCGAATTTTCTCTCAAGGATTGCTTGGGTCGCGTGTGGCAATGCGGTACTCTGCAGCTCGATTTCAACCTGCCGATCCGTCTGGGCGCCGAATTCGTGTCGGAAGACAACGGCCGTAAGCACCCAGTCATGTTGCACCGCGCAATCCTTGGCTCCTTCGAACGCTTCATCGGAATCCTGATCGAGCATTACGAAGGCGCCTTCCCGGCGTGGCTTGCTCCAACTCAAGCAGTGATCATGAACATCACTGATAAACAGGCTGATTTTGCCCTTGATGTGGAAAAAACATTGGCGCAAAGCGGATTTCGTGCCAAGTCCGACTTGAGAAATGAAAAGATCGGCTTTAAAATCCGCGAGCATACGTTGCTCAAAATTCCGTATCTCCTCGTGATTGGGGATCGGGAGGTTGAAACACAAACTGTCGCTGTGCGTACACGTGAAGGCGCAGACCTTGGCTCGATGCCGGTCGCCCAGTTCTCGGAGTTCCTTGCACAAGCGGTTTCCCGGCGTGGTCGCCAAGATTCGGAGTAATTATTATTAAGCGTGAAATGAGACAAGATAAACGAGCTGCACCGAAAGCCCCGATCAACGAGAATATCTCGGCACGTGAGGTTCGTTTAATTGGGGCTGAGGGTGAGCAGCTTGGGATTGTGTCAATTGAAGACGCGCTTCTTAAGGCTGAAGAGGCCAAACTGGATCTGGTGGAAATTTCCGCCGATGCAGTACCCCCTGTTTGCAAACTGATGGACTACGGCAAATCGATCTTCGAAAAGAAGAAACAGGTTGCTGCCGCCAAGAAGAATCAGAAGCAGATCCAGGTTAAAGAAATCAAGTTTCGTCCAGGGACGGAGGAAGGGGATTACCAGGTAAAACTACGCAACCTGGTACGTTTCCTGAGTGACGGGGACAGGGCCAAGATTTCCTTGAGATTTCGCGGTCGTGAGATGGCCCACCAGGAGCTGGGGATGGAGCTGTTGAAGCGGGTTGAAGCTGACCTGCTCGAATACGGTTCGGTCGAACAGCATCCTAAGATGGAAGGACGCCAGCTGATCATGGTCATCGCCCCGAAAAAGAAGAAATAACCACCAGGGCACGGCAGGCCTTGCGGTTATGTTTATCAACTGAATGCGGAGTATCCGAACATGCCAAAGATGAAGACTAAAAGTGGTGCAGCTAAGCGGTTTTTGAAGACCGCGAATGGCATCAAGCACAAGCACGCTTTCAAGAGCCACATCCTGACCAAAATGTCGACAAAGCGTAAGCGTCAATTGCGTGGAAGCAGCTTGCTGCATCCGTCCGACGTGGCAAAAGTCAAGCGCATGCTGCGCCTTTGCTAATTTTGATCAAGAACAGAGGAATTAACTCATGGCTCGTGTAAAGCGTGGCGTCATTGCCCGTAAGCGTCACAAAAAAATTCTGAAACTTGCTAAAGGCTACTACGGCGCGCGTTCACGCGTATTCCGTGTTGCCAAGCAAGCGGTAATCAAGGCTGGCCAATACGCCTACCGTGACCGTCGTCAGAAAAAACGTCAGTTCCGCGCTCTGTGGATCGCTCGTATCAACGCTGGTGCGCGTATCAACGGTCTGTCCTACAGCCGTTTCATCGCTGGCCTGAAAAAAGCGTCGATCGAGATCGACCGCAAGGTTCTGGCTGATCTGGCAGTGAACGAAAAAGCGGCGTTTGCTGCGATTGTCGAGAAAGCTAAAGCCACTTTGGCCTAAGTCCCCGGCAATCACCGGACCCCGCTCGGGGTTCGGTGTTAAACGTCATAAATAGGGGAAGAGCCTTGTAAGCTCTTCCCCTATTTTGTATCTGGAGTCTGTACATGGAAAACCTGGACGCGCTGGTCTCTCAAGCACTTGAGGCTGTGCAAAGCGCCGAAGATATCAATGCCCTGGAGCAAATCCGGGTTCTGTACCTTGGCAAAAAGGGCGAATTGACTCAGGTGATGAAGACCCTGGGGAATCTGCCTGCCGATGAGCGTCCGAAAGTCGGCGCGCTGATCAACGAAGCCAAGGAGCGTGTCACAGAGGTTCTCAATGCGCGCAAGGCATCGTTTGAGGAGGCTGATCTTGCGGCCAAACTCGCGGCCGAATCCATTGACGTGACCCTGCCTGGCCGCGGCCAGACCACTGGCGGTCTGCATCCGGTTACCCGCACTCTGGAACGAATCGAGCAATTCTTCACCCACATCGGCTACGGCATCGCCGAAGGCCCTGAGGTCGAAGACGATTACCACAACTTCGAAGCGCTCAACATCCCAGGCCATCACCCGGCCCGGTCGATGCATGACACTTTCTATTTCAATGCGAACATGTTGCTGCGCACCCATACCTCGCCGGTTCAGGTCCGCACCATGGAATCGCAGAAGCCTCCGATCCGCATCGTCTGCCCCGGCCGTGTGTATCGCAGTGACTCCGATATCACCCATTCCCCGATGTTCCATCAGGTCGAAGGTCTGCTGGTCGACCGCGATATCAACTTCGCCGACCTGAAAGGCACCATCGAGGAATTCCTGCGCGTGTTCTTTGAAAAAGAGCTGGCAGTGCGTTTCCGTCCTTCGTATTTCCCGTTCACCGAGCCTTCGGCTGAAGTCGACATGGAATGCGTGATGTGCAGCGGCAAAGGCTGCCGTGTCTGCAAGCAGACTGGCTGGCTTGAAGTCATGGGCTGCGGCATGGTCCACCCGAACGTGCTGCGCATGTCGGGCATCGATCCGGAAGAGTTTCAGGGCTTCGCCTTCGGCATGGGCGTAGAGCGTCTGGCGATGCTGCGCTATGGCGTCAACGACTTGCGCCTGTTCTTCGACAACGACTTGCGGTTCCTCGCGCAATTTCGCTAGGTCGCCCGTAACGAATTCTTTAGGAGAGCAGGATGAAATTCAGTGAACAATGGCTGCGCGGCTGGGTTAGCCCGCAGGTGTCCCGCGACGAGCTGGTTGCTCGTCTGTCGATGGCCGGCCTTGAAGTAGACAGCGTCGCCCCGGCAGCGGGCGTTTTCAGCGGTGTCGTGGTGGGCGAGGTGCTGAGCACCGAGCAGCACCCGGACGCTGACAAGCTGCGCGTTTGCCAGGTGAGCAACGGTACCGAGACCTTTCAGGTTGTGTGTGGCGCGCCAAACGTGCGCCCCGGTCTGAAAATCCCGTTTGCCATGATCGGCGCCGAATTGCCGGGCGATTTCAAGATCAAGAAAGCCAAGCTGCGGGGCGTCGAGTCCAACGGCATGCTGTGCTCACAAGCCGAGCTGCAGGTGGGTGAGGGCAATGATGGCCTGATGGAGCTGCCGGCCGACGCGCCGGTGGGCCAGGATGTACGCGTTTATCTGGAGCTGGACGACGCGAGCATCGAAGTCGACCTGACGCCCAACCGTGGCGACTGCCTGTCGGTGGCTGGTCTGGCCCGTGAAGTGGGTGCGCTCTATGACGCAGCCGTGACGCGTCCACATGTTGCGGTTGTTCCGGCCGTACACGATGAAGTGCGTCCGGTTGAAGTGCTTGCGCCTGCAGCGTGTCCCCGGTACCTGGGTCGCGTCATCCGCAATGTCGACCTGTCGCGTCCTACACCGTTGTGGATGGTTGAGCGCCTGCGTCGCTCGGACGTGCGCAGCATCGACGCTGCAGTTGACATCACCAACTACGTGATGCTTGAGCTGGGTCAGCCGCTGCACGCATTCGACCTTGCCGAGATCAACGGCGGCATTCGCGTTCGCATGGCGGAAGAGGGCGAGAAGCTCGTCTTGCTGGACGGCCAGGAAGTCAGCCTGCGCGCCGATACCCTGGTCATTGCCGACCACGAGCGTGCTCTGGCCATCGCCGGTGTCATGGGTGGCGAGCACAGCGGTGTGTCCGCAACAACTCGCGATATCTTCCTCGAAAGCGCTTTTTTCGATCAGATCGCCGTGGCCGGCAAGGCACGTTCATATGGCCTGCACACCGACGCGTCCCATCGCTATGAGCGCGGCGTCGACTGGCAGCTGGCCCGCGAAGCCATGGAGCGTGCCACTGGCCTGCTGCTGGAGATCACGGGCGGTGAGGCCGGTCCGGTCATCGAGACCGTCAGCGATCAGCATCTGCCTTCGGTGGAGCCGATCATTCTGCGTGCCGAGCGTATCGAGCAGATGCTCGGCATGAAGATGGACGCAGCGGAAATCGAGCGTCTGCTGACGGCACTCGGCCTCACCGTCGCGCCTCACGCCAGCGCGCAATGGCGCGTCCAAGTGCCGAGTCATCGCTTCGATATCACCCTCGAAGTCGATCTCATCGAAGAGCTGGCCCGCCTCCACGGTTACAACCGTTTGCCGGTCCGTTACCCGCAGGCGCGTCTCGCGCCACAACCGCGTGCCGAAGCCCAGAGTGATCTGCCGGCCTTGCGTCGTCTGCTGGTAGCTCGCGGATATCAGGAAGCGATCACTTACAGCTTCATCGATCAGAAATGGTTTGAGCTGTTCAGCCCGGGTGTTGAGCCGCTGTTGCTGGCCAACCCAATTTCGGCTGACATGTCGGCGATGCGTTCGTCCCTGTGGCCGGGTCTGGTGAAGTCGCTGCAACACAACCTCAATCGCCAGCAGGATCGCGTCCGGCTGTTCGAGAGCGGCCTGCGTTTCGTCGGTCAACTGGAAGGCTTGAAGCAAGAACCAATGCTGGCCGGTGTAATCTGTGGCAGCCGTCTGCCGGAAGGCTGGGCGCAAGGCCGCGATGTCGTCGACTTCTTCGACGTCAAGGCTGACGTCGAAGCAGTGCTGGGCTTCGCCGGTGCGCAGGATGATTTCCGTTTCGTACCCGGAAGCCATCCCGCGTTGCACCCGGGTCAAACCGCGCGTATCGAGCGCGACGGCCGTGAAGTCGGCTACATCGGCGCGCTGCATCCTGAACTGTCGAAGACCCTGGGCCTTGATCGTCCGGTGTTCGTTTTCGAACTGGTTCTGGCTGAAGTTGCGACAGGTCGTCTGCCGAAATTCCACGAGCTTTCACGCTTCCCGGAAGTGCGTCGCGACCTGGCACTGCTGGCCGATCGTGATGTTTGCGCGACCGCTGTGCTGGACGTTATTCGTGAGAATGCAGGGGAATGGCTCACAGACCTCAGGCTGTTTGATGTTTACCAGGGTAAAGGCATTGATCCGCTTAGAAAAAGCCTTGCAGTCGGCTTGACCTGGCAACATCCATCGCGCACTCTTACCGACGATGAGGTAAACGCTTCGACGCAGCAAATTCTCACCTCGCTAGAGGCAAGGTTAAACGCCACGTTAAGGATGTAGCGTATGGGGGCTCTGACGAAAGCTGAGATGGCCGAACGTCTGTACGAAGAGCTAGGCCTGAACAAACGAGAAGCCAAGGAACTGGTCGAGCTGTTCTTTGAGGAAATCAGGCACGCTCTGGAAGATAACGAGCAGGTCAAATTGTCCGGATTCGGCAATTTTGATCTGCGCGATAAACGCCAGCGACCGGGCCGAAATCCCAAGACAGGGGAAGAAATCCCGATTACCGCTCGCCGTGTGGTCACCTTTCGCCCAGGGCAGAAACTGAAGGCCCGAGTTGAGGCTTATGCTGGAACCAAGTCATAACGACGAGCTACCGCCTATCCCCGGCAAACGCTACTTCACCATTGGTGAAGTCAGCGAGCTCTGCGCGGTCAAACCGCACGTTCTGCGTTATTGGGAGCAGGAGTTTCCTCAACTCAACCCGGTCAAGCGCCGCGGAAATCGCCGATATTATCAGCGACAGGATGTGCTGATGATCCGCCAGATCCGCGGGTTGCTTTACGATCAGGGCTTCACCATTGGCGGCGCGCGTTTGCGCATGTCCAGCGATGAGGTCAAGGATGATTCGCTGCAGTACAAGCAGCTGATCAAACAGATGATTGTCGAGCTGGAAGATGTCTTGGTTGTGCTGCGTAAGTGACAACGCGCGGTGAGCCGAAATACTTTCATCATTCAAAAGCTTAGGGTATATTCCTCGACGCTCTCGCAAGAGCAGCAACGAAGAAGCAGCACAGAGTAACGCCTAGTCGGGGCGTAGCGCAGTCCGGTAGCGCACTAGCATGGGGTGCTAGGGGTCGAGTGTTCGAATCACTCCGTCCCGACCATATTTTTCAGTGACTTAGGCCAATGTTCTCAGCATTGGCCTTTTTCATGAGCGTGACTTTTGCGTGACTTGTCGAATTTTCATGCCTGCCTCCTCTTCAGAATTGTCAGCACCGGTCCGCGTGAATCGGTGGCTGAGACCATGTTCGCAGCTTCAATCAAATGCCCGAGCTCAGCGCCCGAGTAGTGACTGGTGATGCTGCCGTTCTTGTGGCCGAGCAGGGCCTTCCGGTCTTCCTCCGTGACACCCGCCGCGCGTAGGCGCCGGCCGAAGGTATGCTTCAAATCGTGAATCCTGATCGACAGATAGCCTGGGTGCGCGGGGCGAAGGTTTTTCTCCTGCCAGAGTTTCGCCGCGCGAATCCGAGCCTTCTTCCAGGCTGAGTCGTTCATCCGATGCATTGCCGTGTCGTTGTAAGCGAACACCCAGTCCCTGTTCACGCCGCGCTGCTTCTCAATGATCGACCTCGCCACGCTGTTGAGCACCACCAGGCGCTCATCGCCGTTCTTCACGCCTGACCGCGCGTGCCGCCCGCCAAAGTCAGCCGGGATAAGAAACACGCTCGTTTCGAGTTCCGGCACCGCGATTTCCCAATCCCACCTCAATTTGCAGACCTCCTGCTCGCGACAGCCCGTGTTCACTTTGAACAGGGCCATCGTCTGCAGGTGCGCCGGCAATTCCCCGAAAAGAATCGATTGCTCCTCCCATGACATCGGGTAGGGCTTGCGGCTCGACTTCTTCTCTTCCAGCTTCGTGAGCATAGGCACGCTATCCAGCCACGGCCTTCGCTCATCGTCTCGCCACTTCCTGGCACATAACGACAAAACCCGAACCACCCGCTCAATCGAAATGTTCACCGTCCTGTTGCTCACTCCTTTTTTGACCTTTCCGTCCTCCAGCTTCTTGGTCGCCAACCTGTCCTTGATGAATGGCTCAAGAGCCTGATCATCAATATGGGTCAGCGGCATGTCGCCAATGAACGGATCAAGTTGCGAAAGGTGGTGAGCGGACAGCTTGAAGGACGGCTGATCCTTGATCTCCAGCAGAAACTTCATCGCGGCATCGCGCCAGGTCTTCACCTGACGCACACCGTAAACCTTCTGCTGCCGGATCTGCTCAAGCCGATGGATCAGGTAGCGCTCTGCTTCTTGTCGGTCAGCTGTGCCAGTAGATTCGTAAAGTCGCTCGCCGTTGATTTTCTTGTCGATATGCCAGAGCCCGTTCCTTTGGGAGAGCCCGGTGATCGTTTTTCGCGCCATCGTGTATCTCCTTTCTGGCGCTCGCTGCGGGGCAATTGTTGCGCCCCTGCGCCTTTTTTATCAATTGCCTTGGCCGCCACGTAGGAGGAAGCCCAGTCGTCGAGCTCCTGCCGGTCAAAGCCGACGCCGCGCTCACCGATGGGGAATTCGTTCACGAAGGGCCGCACAATCTGGTTGAACAGCGCGAGGTTCATGCTCAGGTAGGCCGGAGCTTCACCGGCACGAATGAAGCGGGGCTGGATTTTGTGTGCGCCCATTGGCTGCCTCCGTCCGGGGTCTATGCAGGGTTGAGTGGCTGCAGGGTGGTGAGATCCAGCAGCGTGAAGTGCCCACTGCCGTCTTTGAACCAGCCGCCGGTGTCGATGTGGTGAACATTGCCCAGCACGACGGGCCGCTCGATTGGCGTATGGCCGACGACAACGGCGCGCACATCGGGAATCGGCCGGCAGTCCTGCTGCTCGTACCGGCTGCGCGACCACATGCATGTGTTCTGCACAAGCTTCAGCCGCTTGTAGCTTTCTGGCGATTCCAGTTCGGCTTTCATCTGCGACCAAGTGTCGAAGACGCAGTCGGCGTGGATGATCCCGACGATGCCCTCGGTGGTCTCGACCTCGATCGCAATCGGTAGATCCTGGAACATCACCTGATAGTTCTGTTGCTCATCGCGCGGCAGGCCGACGAACCAGGTGCCGCCGTTCTGCATCCAGTTACCGATGTCGCAGGTGTCGAAGCGCACCACGTAATCGTCATGGTTGCCGCGCACTGGGTGGAACCACGGCTTGTTCAGCCACTTGATGACGTCTTCGCATTCAGGCCCGCGGTCAACCAGATCGCCGACGCTGAAAATCCGGTCGACGGCCGGGTCGAAGCCGATAGCATCCAGCGCAGCCTGCAAGCGGGTGAAGTGGCCGTGAATGTCGCCCACGGCAATGTCACGGCCAGCAGTGTTCGCGGCGAAGCGCTTCACGCGCGATACCTCAATTGTTTCGAGCACAGTGATCTCCCGCCCGCCGTACACCGGCAGGCATGTGGATAGATGGGGAGGGGGTTAAGCGAATTCGGCGTTGAATGCTTCGATGACGGCAGGGGCGCAGAAGTTGATCGGCAGGGCATCAGTGCTCTTGCCGTCAGAAATGATCACCCAGCCGTCCTTGCGCAAAGTTGCCGTCTGCCGTCCGAGGCGTATGCGCGCGATCGGCAGAAACGAGAACGGCAGCTTCCGGTTGATCCAGTACAGAACCTTCATGCCGCCTCCTTGCCGCGCTGCCACCAGAACCAGGCGCGGGCCATGGCTCGATCTAGATAGCTGCCGTTGGTCATGCGCTGGCCTCGGCACCACTCCAAAGTCAGACCTTTGTCCTCAGCGTAGGCTTGCTCGAACTGATTTCGAATTTCCATAACGTCCGCTCCTACAGCAGAAAGCCGCACTTGCAGCAGAAATTGAAGTTGACCGCGTTGCGCGTGTCGCAGGTCGTGCACACCTTGCAGGGCCGGTCCTTGGCTTTGACGGCCATGATGATCCCGTCACCGAACTCGGCTTGGAGTGCGGCCCACTTGACCCCGGCGGTGTGCAGGTCAGCGGCACGGTTGATTGTGGTTGAGGTGAATCGCGAGACGGTCATTTGTTCAGCCTCTCGCAATCAGCAATGCACTGGTTGTAGCCTTCAGCCTTGAGCTCTTCTAGGGTATTTGTGGAGATCATGCGCTCGGGTAACACGACCGGGCGCTGCGGGTGGCGGTAGAGCGGATCAATGTCCTTGACGTTCTGATCGTCAGTCGGCGCCTCAGATTCCAACTGAGTGCGCCAAACGTAGTCGCACAGGCCGGTGGCCCAAACGTATTCCTTGTAGAGGTACGCCACCGGCTCCTCCACCACTGCGCGGACATCCTCGGCAGCGGCGGCGAGTACGGCCCGTACTTCGGTCGAATCTTTGAACATCTGCGCCTTTGAGAATCTATCAGCCCAGCGCTCCAGCAGCTCACGCGGCACGCTCACCAGTTGTGTGTTGTTGGTCATGGTTTCAACCATCCACAGCTATCGCATTCTGTATTTGGATTCTGCTCTGCCTCTCTAACCGCGAAGCAATCCAGACATTTACCCTTCGCCGCTTCTGCATCTTGCCCGCAGCTCTCGTCGACGTTGTGGGTGATGGGGGTGGCGGGTTGGCTATCGAAATATTCGCGCAGCCTTTCCTTCGCAGGCAGAAGGAATTCGTCGTACCAAGCAATTCGAGAAGACTGCTTTGCCATATCGGTGCACGTGTCGAAAGCCACGCGATCCTTAGCCAGCAACTCCCGCGCCTTGGTCAGTTCGGCTTGGCGCTTGTCTGCCAACCGTTCCATGGCTAAGCGCATTGATTGCTCCGCACCCAGTCGGGATGTCAGCTCTTCACGCTCGGCGGTCAGGCGGGTGACTTCAGAACGGTCTACCAGTTCTGTTATCGAGTAGACTTTTGGGTCTTCGCGATACGCCCAGTCAGGCCGTTGGATGTAATTAGTCCGGCATGTGCCACTGTGGCTCTCAACTCTCCACCCCAGCACTTCCACATCGCCAGCAGGCGGCACAGGGGCGGCGGCGAGCATGGCCTGCCACAGTTGCGCAATTGATTCGTGATCCAGCTTTCCGAGGCAAGATACAGAGCCCATGCTGAGCATTTCACGGGTCGGCTCAAGTGGCGCCGTCTTCAATTCTTTGCTCATTTCGATGTATCCAAAAAACCGCAATACCACGCGCGGCTGTAGCTGTGCTGGGCCCAAGTCGGCCAATTTGATTTGTCACGGGTGCGGGTTTCAGATCGGCGAGCCCTGCCGTCAAGCAGGCCGAGCCAGTAGAACCACTTCTTGCCGCTCATCCCCGCTCCCCCTTGATAACCCGCATCACCCGTTCGGCAATCGCGGTGTCTTTGAATTCGGCCAGCAGCGCGGCGCAGAGTTTTCGGTCCTGCTCCTTCTGCTGGTGTGGGCACATGCTGCGGCGCTTCGGCAGCAAGCGGATGCATTCACGTTCTTCAACTGTCATGGTTCACTTCCTCCCGCTCACCGTCAGCCCGCATGGCGTCGATGGCGTGTTGGTTGATTTCTCTGGCTACGGATAGCGCTTCAGCGGGTGTCAGATGAACCTGATGGAACCAGTGAAGGCTGATGCGGTGATTGCCGTCCAGGCCGGGGAATACGGTGGCCGAGACGCGCGGGGCGGGTTCGATGGGTTCGGGCATGGCGATACCTTCAGGCAGCCAGCGCCGCCGCTGACTGTTTGTGGTTTGCGAGAAATACGGCCCGGGCGAATCCAGCGGGGGTGGCGCTGCGGAAGTTCGCCCGTTCAGGCCCGGGCGGGGCTTTATGGATTCGGTCATCCGGCGAGCCGAGGCTTTCGTCACTGAATTGCTGCGGCATGACGAACCCCCCCCAGTCCACAACATGGTCTTTTTTGTATACTGATCTGCTGCGCAGAATCCCGAGAACTGCCACGGGTGAAACGAGTAGTCCGGCTTTCGCCACAGGCTGCTGATCTGGCTCACAGGATTTTCGGCAAACCACGGCGCACCGGACATTTCGCCAATGATCTGGCACTGCCAGACGACATGCATCGCCTTGAACTGAACAGCGGGATCTGCCTGGCGCTTTGCCTCGAACCACCGCGCACCACTGACGGCAAGATCTGTGCACGGCGGGAATCCGGCAACGAACTCAACTCGCCCGGTGGCAACAGCCTCACGGATGACTCGCCATGATTCGGGGTGATCAATGATGTGACCAACTTTCGTGACTGCGCCGGCGGTGTGCACGCCTGAATGGTGCTGCGGGTCAATCAGGATGGCTTCGTAACCGGCCTCGACCCATGGTTGCGCCATGACACCGGTGAGGTCGCACAGGAAGATCGCTATTTTTCTTTGGTGCATGGCAAGGCCTCGCCAGTGGCGTGATTCAAAGTTGGGATGGGGTTACAGCTCGCTATTCCGCTTAGCCCGCATGATCGCGGCGATTGCCTTCACACCCGCATACTTCCGCCGGCTACCATCATCGAGTTTCGCAAGAGGCACAGCAGGACCATCACCCACCCAGCACGTTGGTTCCCACGGGCCATTGGGGTCGAGCTTCAGTTTGTTGGGTTTCATGGTGATGCTCCCGTGCAGGTGATGGCCTCCGAAGGTTCGGTGGCTGGTGGGCTGGAGGTGGTTATGCGTCGTGAGAGGTGCGAAGCTCGAACGACCCTTCACCGCAGTTCAACATCGAGCAGACTCGGTTGATGATCCGCAGCGCAGCATCGAAGACCTTCGCGTCATCCGGCTCGCGGCTTAGGCGCTTCATGTTCGGCTGATGTTCAAGGCAGACCTTATCCACGAGGCGCCAGGCTAACTTGCGTAGCTCGTCGGCGCTGTTATGCGTCCGCAGACTCAGCGCGAAGACCAGCGCCACATCCTCCGGCCGGTACTGTCCGCCGCTCCGGGTGTTGTAGAGCTTCTTGACTGATCCCATCCAGGAGGGAAGGGTGACGACGCCCGACGATACGGTTGCCATGTTCGGCCTCCTTGAGTCCGCTGGGTGGGAGGTGATGTTGCGCCGCGCGCTTGCGGCGCTGGGGTGCGTTACGCTTCATCGGTTGAGCTGGAGCTCAGCTTTGGTCTGGGCGATCTGCAGCTCCAGCCTCATCAGCGTTTTCTCACCGCGTGCGGCGTCTTCGGGCTTCCAATCCTTTGAAGCGACCAGCAGGCGATCGATGCTCTGCTGCATGTGATAGATGTTGGAGTAGGCTTCTTGATGGTTTTTAGGGGATGGCATGGTCAGGCTCGCTTTCGACTGTCGATGTCGATGAAGTGGATTTCGGCGATTTCACGGAGGATGGCGCGGGTGATGCCCAGCGCCTCACAGATCTGCGCCTGCGAACGAGTGCCGGCCAACTCCTTTATCTTGGCGGCCAGGGCGTCGCGTTCTGCGCGGCGGCGCTCGCTTGTGGCTTTGGTGGGTGTCGAGAACTCAATGCCGTGCTGTTGGGCGATGCGGTTGATGCTTCGAGTGGATCGCCCCAGCGCCTTGGCAGCCGCATAAACCCCGGCTTCCTTGAACTGGTGCAGAGATTTGGCTACCTCGGGCTCTGCTGCCCGGTGTGCGTCCCATCTCATGCTGCCTTCACCTCCATACGCTGACGCATTTCCTGCTCAAGCTCGTCGAGCTCTTCCAGGAACGCTTTGATCTCTGTTTCCATCTCGCGGATGCGCTTGAAGTCGCACTCGTACCGATGGCAGATGTATTGAAGTTGCTCGGGCAGCCGGTCGTCATAGCTCACGAAGTCCGCCCAACGCCGGCCGGTGCAGGCCATCTGTGCCAGCATCTGCCATTCGTACTGCGGGTCATGCTTCCCGGATTGCATGGTCGCAATGTGGGTAGCAGTGTTCGGGCACTTGATTTCCAGAACGCCATCCTCGCCGACCAAACCATCAGGCGAGGCGCCGAAGCGGGCGATGGTTGGGTGCATGACAAGGCCGGACTCGACGATCATCACGCCTTTGTCCGACTCGTAGGCCATGCCGGCGAAGGGCTCCAACTCCACGCCGCGCTGAACTGCAGGGTTGCGCGAAAGGTCCGCGCCCCCTTGCTGGCCGGTCAAGCGCTCACACAGGAGCTCCATCATGTAGTTCTTGCGGGTTGCCGACGGCGCACCGCCGCGACCGCTGGCCATCACGTCCTTGACGCGGCTGGCCGTGACACAGCCAAGCCTTGCCGCAAACCACTCTGCACTACGCTGCTCCATCTAAAACCTCCTCTGCCTCGCCTTCGATCGGCGCGGCTTCTGCTTTCAGGGTTTCGCTGCGCTTGGTCACTTCCGCTTTAAAGCGGGCATGACCTGCGGCGTCTTTGGCTTGCTTCATGGCGGCGGTGCCCTGGTGATAAACCTCGGCCAGTGACTCAAGGCTGCCGGCCTTCTGCGCCATTTCGATCCAGCTGTTCACCAGTTCAGGATCAGTCGGCGCCGAGCCGGGCATTCCGGCCAGGCCTTCGCCACCGTCCGTGTTCAGGTGGTGAATGGCCTGCTCCAGGCGGTCAGTCTTCGGCCAGTACTTGTAGCCGCGTTTAACCACGGTTTTCTTAGCCATCTCACCCGGGTCGGTCACCCACGGGCAGGACTTCTGGTTCTTGATCCAGGCTTTCCATGCGCTCGACCGGTCACGTATAGCGTTGACGTCGTCAATACTCATCGTCTCCGTGAGGTAGTCGCCGTCGGCTGTCTTGACCACCACGTACACCCCAATGGCCTCGCCGCGATCTTTGGCGAAGGGGTTGTAGGAGTGGGTAGGCGGCTTATCGAAACCGTTCAGAGTGAACGAGTCCGCTGCGTAGACCAACTCGGCCTGGGCCCAGCGGATCGCGCCGGTAGCCATCGCCAGATCCATCAGGCCGATGTAGCTGATGTCCAGACAGATCTTCCCGTCGCGCGGCACCAGATACGCCTGCTTCTTCGCCGGGTTGAGGCTGATGCCGATGGCGGCAATATTGGTGATCGCATTGACGACAGACTGCCGGTTCTGCAGCGCGATCTTCGTGGCGTACTCGCCTGACGTGATCACCTGGATGGCAAACTCGGCCTCTCGCTCGAAGTTGAGCGACCGGTCGGTGAGGACATTGGCAAACTGGTTGCGAGCGCCATAAATGTCCTGAGTGATTGTGGTGACTGCCTGATTCATATCAGCCTCAGTATTGGATGGAGACGGCAGGGATCTTGCGCTGGGCGATCAGCGTTACCGCCTGCTTGGCGCATTCCTCGGTCATGCCGCCGGCTACGAAAGCCTCCAGCGCGGCACGGTTAATCGACTTCTTGTGCTCAAGGTCGGCCTCGCGGGCCTGCGCCTGCTTCAGCTCAAACGCGACTGCTGCGGCCTGGCGCTCGACCTCTTGCTGACGGGCACGCTCTACGGCTTCCGCTTGGCGCAGTTCGGCGGCGATGCGTTCCTGCTCGGCCTTCTGGATTGCTGCGAGCCGGGTCGCTTCGGCCTGGGCGGCGATGCGTTCAGCCTGTTCAGCGGCAAGCTTCAGTTGCAGCGCCTGTTGCGCGGCGGCGGATTCCGCGTCACGGGCGGCCTGTTCGGCGGCGCGCTGCTGAGCGGCTGCCTGATCCTTCAGCGCCTGCTCACGTGCGGCCGCAGCGTTGCGTTCTGCTTCCGCCTTCGCTTCGGCATCGCGCTGCGCTTGCTCGGCGGCGGCACGGGCAATGACAGCATCACGCTCTTGCTGTTCGCGGATGGCTTTCTCGGCGTTGAACTTGGCGATCTCTGCCAGTTCGGCCTCGTGCTTTGTCCGGTCAGCGAGCAGGGCACGCAGCTTGGTCAGCGCCTGATCCTTAGCCTGAGCGGCCTCTGCTAAAAACTCCTGCCAGCTATCATCGATGGCGACCAGTTCCAGATCAGCAATGACCTGGGCGACGTGCGCGGCGGTCGGAACCTCTTCGAACACCGCAAGATCCTTGATGCGCTGGATGCCGTCGTTGTGCGCATCGACGCGCGCGTCTTCAGCCTTTTCCCAATCCGTCAGCGGCTGGCGGGTGGCGTCTCGCAGCGCATCCATCGAGTTGACGAACTCGCGCAACTCGGTCTCGACGACCTTTGGCATTTCCTTGAGGCGCTTCAGGTAGTCGCGGCCCGGTTTCTCGACCGCTGCCTTCGACTTGCTGACCTTGGCGGCCAGGCTGGCGATGCGCTCGCGGCCTTTGCGAGTGGTCAGGTCCGGAACTTCACCTGCGACCTCGGCCTTCACAGCTTCCAGGAACTGGTTCAGGCCACCTGCCACGTAAATTACCGGTGCGTTATCGGCGCTGATGTCGTCGATGGTGATGACTTGCTGAGTTGCAGACATGCGGAGTCTCCCGCGCCATCCGTGTGCCGGGGCGCTGCGATTGAATAGGGTGGGGGTTATTGCGTGATTCGGTCAGCGAGTGACAGCGAGATCATGAGGAAGGTGAAGGCTGCGAGGACCGGGAAAGACCCGCGCCAGAAGATCAGTCGACGACGGCGCTGGGTGGCGGTCATGGCGTGTGCCTGCCTTCGCCTCGGCATTTCCAGCACTGCGATGTGCTGCCGTGGTAGGGGCCTGACGTCTCGATGAACCCAGAGCCGTGGCATGGCACGCAAGCTACCTTTTCACGCTCCCGTTTCAGAGCCTTTTGCGACTCGGCCAATTCGTGGACCATGGGATCGGCGGGATGGAATGAATGTTCGCTGATACTTTCGGCGATTCCCGCAGCATCCTCTGCGATGAGGTTGATCTGCTCAGCAGTTGCCATCACGCCATGCTGCTCAAGCGACTCAGCAATCATTTCTTTCCAAAGATCAATGCTGCTCATACCCGCACCTCGTAACTCAGCGTCCACTCACCACACAGGCAAGTCCGGCGGCTCCACGCTTCAGGGTTCGAGATATGCGCCCGCTCAGCCTCGCGCATTGCGTCCAGCATGGTCAGGCCCTTGAACACCATCAGAACCCGGTCCTCGGGGACTGCCATGCTTTCTGGCAACTCAACGCTTGGAGCACCGAAGCCTAAGATTGTCAGACGGCGTTCGATGTCAGCGATCTGCTCTTCAGCCAGCGATGGATACAGTGGAGTGGTCATGCTGCTCTCCTTGCGTTCTGCACTACGTCACGCCCAACAGCACGGCGGAAACGCGCGCAGTAGTAGTGGAATTCTTCGGCGTCGATCGCGTCGGACATGAAGTGGTCGACGATGCATTTCTCGGCAAGGCGATCGTAGAGGGGAGGCCTGTCGCCAGATTCGATGTCGTCGAGGTAACGACCGATCAGAACGTGCGGGCTGTTCATAGCTCCGCATCCTCGGCCTGAGCAATCAGCGCATCCCTCGCCATCGGCGTCAGCAGCGTGATCGCGATCTGGCGCAGCGCTTCGTCAGGGTTGGGACTGTTCAGGGCCTCAGCGGCCGCAGTGCAGGCGTCAGACGATGCGCGTCGCTTGGCGGCTAGCACCAGTCGGCCCAACACTGAGTTGCTGATGCCTGTAGCCGAGAGCTGGCCCATCACAAACTCATCCACTGCGGCGGCGAACTGTTCGTAGGTGACACCCTGGGGAGAGTGAAGGGAGCGCTTGAACTTGACGTCGGCGCCGAGCAGCAACTGTTCCGCTGCATCGTCGATCCAAATCCGTTCCGCGTCCGTGTCCAGCTCCACCGGAAGGCGGTTGTCATACTCGAACTGTGCTTTGGCTAAAGCATTCATGGTCGCCTCCGTCGGCGGGGTGGGTTATTCGGGGGTGGGTTATTCGGTAGGCGGGGCGGGCATTGGCTGCCAATGAGTCACGCCATTGCTCAGATACATCTGCGTGTAGAGCTGCTTTCCAGAAGCGTCCAGACCGCAAGTGACATCGCCGAAGTAATCTTGTATGTGCACCATGTCCATGCCGCCCTTGGGCCAAGCATGCTGCTCAGCGTGCGGCGAGGTTCCGTCTGAATAAGCCAGCACAGCGTCATCTTTCAGTTCGGGCAGCCTGTCGCTGCACTTGATCCATTCGCTCATGTTCAATCTCCTTGCTGATTAACCAAACACACGGCACTGCCCAAGCCAAGAACGCGATCGGCCAGATAGGCAGCGGAGGATGGACAGTGCGGTATGTTCAGTGGGGGTTGGTGTAGGGGGGTGTTACGCAGTTGTGGTACGCGGCAACTTGTTCCAGCGGCGAACCACGGCCTCTTCTGAGCAGGCTTGCTGCAACTTGTGATCGCACTGGCGGCACTGGACCCAGCTCGCAGAGTTTGTGGAGCTGTCCACTTCCAGGTCATCGCTCTCGCATACCGGGCACGGTTTAGGCTTGGGATCACTCATCGCAATCTCCTATTGCTCGCTCACTGGGAAGGCAGTGGCTACCTGTTGAATGGGGTGATGCAGAAGGACGGACGCTACCCCGTCGATGTGTTCGCAGTCTGGCCCGAAGGCTCTCAGTTTCTGCTTGGCCACCTACCTGCCGTAGCACGGGCTGTTTTCTGGCTCCCGATTGCGCCTTGCGTGTCTTCGATTTTCCACGCCGCTTCTGCATCGCTCTGCAATCTCCGAGGGCGAACCCTCAGCCCACCGTATTCAATGCCCCGTGACAGGCTGGCGGGTAACCGGTATTCACGTTCCGGCGAGATTGCAGAGCTTATGGGCACTCTTGCGAATGCCGACGGCACATCATGCTGCGAACAGGTCCTGCTGGATCGGCTGCGGTCGGCACCGTTGGATAAATGAACGAATTGCCGCCTCGATAACCCCGGCGTCCTCCTCAAGCTCAGGGCAACCCTCAGGCACCGTCGCTATCGCGCTCCGAAGAGCTGAGGCATGAGCCTGTAGTGATGGAATCACGATGCTGAGCATGTTGCCGGTCGTTCTCACATCCATGCTGCAGCAGCTGCACAAGCGTATGTAATCAAGCATGTACTTCGGCATCGCGTTCTCTCCTTTCAAGACCAAGCCACCATCAGCCCCAGCGCGAGGGCGTGCAGCGAAAGTATTGCTGTCAGAAGTCCCCATGCTTGTGGGGGTGAGGGTAGGGTTGGCATGGTCTTGTCTCTGGTCGTTAGGGTTTAGGCGGCCGCTGGAATCACTACCAGTACGGTGCCCACCATCGTTCCTGACTGCTTGAAGCTGGACTCGGGTAGCGCTTCAATGTGTCCACCGCGCTGCTCAACGATGCTTCGGAAGTCACGAGTCAGGGCGTCGTCGCGGAAGGTCACGCCAGACGGCATGATCGCCACCAGCCGTCCGCCGGGCTTCAGGAATTTCAGGGCATGGAACACGTGATGAATGTCGCTGCGCTTTTTGTCGAAGGGCGGATTCATCAGCACCCGGTCATAAACCGGCTTTGGCTCAACTTGCAAGAAGTCGCCCGGCGCCGAAACACCAGACATTGGCAGGTTCAAGCTGACCAAAATCGCGTGGTTGTCAGGCAGCAACTCGTGCATATAAACCTGCACATCATTAGCGGCGGCGTGAGCTGCGATTGCCAATGAGCCTTTTCCTGCGCTTGGCTCCAGAACCATCATGCCGTCGCCGATCTCAGCCAGGTCTGCCGCCTGTTTCGCAACGATTGGCGGTGTTGGGAAGAATCCAAAGTCCTGCGGCACGGTGACCTCGCCGGTCATTAGGATGTTTTCGATTGCATCCGCTGCCTCACCAGCAAAAAGGTGAGCTTTTGCTTTCGTGTTCCACTTCCCGCCAGCGGCCTTCAGTGTTTTATCCAAGCGCGCATAAAGGCTCTTGTCGAGTTGCCCGCCAGTGATGAACAGCTTGTTGTCTTCGGTGCGCGAGGCGCTGAGCAGCGCCATAACCTCATTGTCGACTTTCATGTGTTGCTCCCGTTCTGTTTCCAAAACGCCCGGTCGCCCAGGCGCTTCAGAAATCGTTCGGTTTGTTCACAGCTGAAACGGCAGTCGGTAGATCGCCATGCCGTCTTCGGTGTAGCCGACGAATACTGGTTCTTGTTTATGGGTCATGGCGTTTCTCCAGGGGGTTACTGTTGGGCTTTCCAAAAGGTCAGCATCAGCTGCTCATCGACGCTGTAGAGGTAGCCGGTGGCGGCGCACATCTCAGCGACTTCGGTCACTTCAGCCTGATCGCGGCACTGCACTCTGTTGGTGTTCATTTCGGGTATCTCAGTAGGTTGATTTCCCGTCTGGCCCTGTTGCCAAGGCCAGCCAGTGAAATCTGTTTTTCAAATCAGGCCCCGGTCGCTCACCCGGTATCACGCTTCCGCCCTCGTTTGCGGCCTGCGTGTCGCTTGAATGACAGCTTCATGGCCGTCACACCTGTTTGCATCAGAGCCCTGCTGGGTTGATGGCCTGCTATGCCTGCAGGCTTGGCGGTCTAGGTTTTTAAAGATCTACCGATCCGTGAGGCCCTTGGTAGGGGCTGATTCGTTTCGATGGGCTTAGTTAACCATCGGTTTATTGATGAGTCAACACCGATGGTTAATTATTTTTCAGTAGGCGAAAAAAATCCCGCTCGGGTGGCGGGATCATTTACTGAGCGCTTGGCGCGCGGGGCTCTACCAGAGAGCTGAGGACCAGAACACCCGGCCCAGAACAATTATTTCCATCTCGATCATCTCGATGGCTGAGTATTCCTCGTCGGGGTGCTCCTCTCGGTTGAAGCTGCGCATCCGCATTCCTCCTCCTGGGAGACGGTACAGCGTCTTCACGCGAAGCTGCCCGCCGTGATCGATGGCATACATCTTACCGTCCGTGATTGATGTGGTGCCCTGATCTACCCCCACTGTGCTGCCATCAGGCAATACCGGCTCCATGCTATTCCCGCTCACCGTGACGCACACAGCGTCTGACGGCTGGACACCTTGTTTGCGGAGAGTCAGCTTGCCGAACCTCAACTTCTGCTTATGAGACTGCTCTACGGCTGTGCGTCCCTTGCCCGCCGAGAGCTCTACTTCCTTTAGAAATGGCACATACACCTCATCGTCATCGAGCGGCGTGTCGTCATCCCAGACATCAATTGGCCCAAGCAGCTCGGCATTCGAAGTAGCAGCTGCACGGTCTGGGGTTGCTCGCGTCAGCTTTCCTATTTCGGCAGCCAGGCGCGCACTGAATCGCTCCACAGGCTCCTTTATCTGTTCGGACAGTATGGCGGCAAATTGCGCGTTGAGGGGGTTGATCCCCTTGAAGTACAGATTCACGGCGGCCGGCGTTATACCGGCGGCTTCCGCAATTTTCTTTTGGCTAAGACCCAACTCCTTCTTTTTCGAGAGGAATAGATCGTGAGCGGCCTTGCATTCAGCGAGGCGATCCGGGGGCAAAAGTCGTTTTCTGGTCATGGCGTTAATTTATTACCAACGGTAAAAACGGGGAAGAAACCATCGGTATTGATTAATCATTAACAGATGGTTAATATCGCCTCATCTACAACCGAGGCCAGATCATGAACGAGACACCCCTCGAAATGTTTGTTGCTGACAAAGGGCAGTCCGAAGCCGCACGGCTTCTTCGTGTGACGGCCCCAGCCATTCACAAAGCGCTTTCCGCGAAACGGGACATCCGTGTGCTTGAGCTTCCTGACGGCAGCTTCCAGGCCAAAGAGCAGCGCCCGTTCCCTTCACAAAAATCCGCAGCCTAAAACCCACTTATCAGCCATTGAGGAGTCACCGATGTACGAAGACCCGAAACACCTGAACCACAACGAAACGAAAGTCCGACTGAGCGACGAATACGACGAGTACCTGCGTTCGCTGGCAAAGATCCACGGCACGCAGAAGGCCGTGTTGGCTCGTGAAATCTTGAAGGCCGCAATCCAGCAGATGAGGGACGAGCTTACCCGCATCCAAGACATCGCCTGAAGGCCCGCAATGGAGGCTTTATGCCTGAGACCGAAACCGACCTGCTGTTACGGCAGATCGCGGATGAGGAAGACATCCAGTTCCTGAAGGAGGCAGCCGCCGAACTCGGGATACCAGTTCAACAACTGGTGAAGGAAAAGATCGAGAAACACATCGTCCAGCGCACCAGGCCAAAGACGATGTCGGGAACAGTCCAGCCATTCAGGCGACCGTATTCCCCCTCGAAACCACGGCCTGATGAGGGCCTGAATCGTGAATAAACCTAAATCGCAGGCACAAAAAAGCCGGGGCGCAATCCCGGCTCTTGTGCAGCGCATAACTTGAAACTCTGTGAGGCCGATTATGCATACCTCTAATACAGATGTACAGGCCCTGAAACGGTCCGCGCCACGAAATGCGATTTACGAAAACGTGGCGCGGATTTCTCCAGTCACGCCATTCGATTTCCATGGGTTTCCAATTCGGGTGGTAGACGACATCCATGGCGAGCCTCACTTCATCGCAAAAGACATAGCTGAAGCGCTGGGTTACGCAAACACCTCGAAAGCGATCAATGCTCACTGCAAAGCCATCAGTACCTGCCATACCGAAATGGGAGGTCAGGTACGTGCGGTGCAGATCATTCCTGAGCGTGACCTCTACCGCCTGGTCATGAAGTCCAAGCTTCCGGCTGCAGAGCAGTTTGAAGAGTGGGTTGTGGGTCAGGTTCTGCCTACCATTCGTAAGACCGGCGCCTACACCGCGCAGCCGCATAACAATTCGAAGATCCTGGGCGAACTCGCAATCCTCGAATGTTTCGACCGCCTGCTGAAACCGGCGCCGTCGAGCAAAATGATGATGCTTTCCAAGATCGCTGCCAACAATGGTCTGGATGCCAAGTTTCTCCCCGGCTATGCGGTCGACGCCGCGCCTGATGCTTCGGGCGGCTCTTCAATGCCCACCAAGTCTGCCACTGCCTTGCTCAAGGACTTTGCCCTGGGCGGTTCGGTTGTGGCCTTCAACAAGCGCCTTGAAGCCGCCGGCTACCTCAAAGAGCTGACCCGCAAGAACTCCAGGCAGGAGGTGGTTCCGTTCTGGTCCGTGACTGATAAGGGCCTCGCCTACGGCAAGAATCTGACCAGCCCTCAATCCCCCCGCGAAACACAGCCGCACTGGTACGTGGATCGCTTCCTTGAGCTTGCCGAGCTTGTCGGCAAAGGACGTCCATGATGGCGCGCTCCAGAAATATCAAACCGGGGTTCTTCTCGAACGAACACCTGGCAGAGCTGGACTTCGCCACTCGGCTGCTGTTCATCGGTTTGTGGACCGAAGCAGACCGGGAAGGGCGGATGGAAGATCGTCCTCGCCGCCTGAAGATGGCCCTGTTCCCAGCTGACAGCGTGGACATCGTCCACATGCTCGATGACCTGGATCATTTGGGGTTCATCAAGCGTTACACCGTTGGCGACGTTCAGGCGATCCAGATCATCAACTGGGCCAAGCACCAGAACCCTCACATGAAAGAGGCGAAGAGCATCATCCCTGCAATGCCCGTTGTAGAGCCTTCGCAGGGAAAGCATGAGGAAAGCACCGTACTAGCACCAGACTCGCACAGTTCTTTCCCTGCTGATTCCCTCTCTCTTGATTCCGGATTCCTGATTCCTGATTCCCTCAACCCGTCGCCAGCTCCGGTGGACGCGGGCGAACTTTTTGCGCGGTTCTGGAAGCTCTACCCGCGCAAGGTCGGGAAGGACAAAGCGGAGAAGGCCTGGGCAAAGCTCAAGCTCACCGAAGCCCTGTTCGACACGATCATCAAGGCATTGGCGAAACACTCGCTGACACCCGGCTGGACCAAAGACAACGGCCAGTTCATACCGCACGCCTCGACTTGGCTCAACGGCAAGCGCTGGGAGGATGAAGTCTCGGTGCCGAGCAACGTGCACCACCTCCCATCCAGCCGCCACACCGGCTTCGATCAGCGCGACTACAAGGCCGGTCTGACCGCCGTAGGGGATGGCACCTATGAATTCTGAAGCCCTGAACATCGATCTGACCATCAGCCACCTTGAGCAGCGCTTCGGTGTTGTCTCCAAGCAGGCGGCCGAATGCGCAACCCACGGGGCCTACGCATCGATCGTTCACAAGAATTCGGAAGCCCCCTCCGGTTGCCCCGGCTGCGCCGCTGAAGCTCGTCTGCGAAACGATCAGGAGGAACAGCGGGCGATGTATGCCCGGATTGCCGAAAGTCGTCTGGAGCGCAAGCTGGGGTCGTCCCTGATCCCTCGCCGGTTCATGGGTAAGACCTTCGAGGACTTCCTCGCTGATACGCCTGGGCAGCAGGCCAACCTCGCCAAGTGCATCGAGTACGCCGAAAACTTCCCGCAGCACCTGGCTGATGGCCGCTGCATCGTGATGACCGGCACCCCAGGCACTGGCAAAACGCATCTCGCAACCGCTATCGCCTGCGCAGTGATCCTGAAGCACAAAGCCACAGCGGTTTACCGCACCGTCGGCGGGTTGCTCCAGTTCATCAAGGGCAGCTACGGCGACAAGGCCGAATACACCGAGGCCGAGGCGTTCGTCAGTCTGTCCCAGCCATCGCTGCTGATCATCGACGAAGTGGGCGCGACCAAGCCGACCGAGTTCGAGCTGGCGACCCTGTTCGCTGTGATCAACGGCCGGTACGAGGAACAACTGCCCACCATCGTGATCTCCAACATCGACGCCAAGGAGCTCGGCACCGTGCTGGGCGACCGCAGCGTGGATCGGCTGAGGGAAGGGCGCGGCATTGGCCTTGTGTTCGAAGGCGCCTCGGCGCGGCTGCCACGGAGGGCTTCGTAATGGCTGTCCGACTCGCAACACCAGTGGAGGCGCGAAAAGCCCTCGAAATGGCCGTGACCATGACAAATCACCGGGTTCGTTATGTGAGCGTCCCGGTCCTGAGCGACGAGGATTACGACCAGATGCTCGCCCTGTCGATGTCTCGCCTCGACTCCCTGATTGATCGTGCGGAAGCCGAGGAGGCAGCCCAATGACCCCCATCCAAACCCAAACCGTAAACACCCTCAAGTCCGAAGGCTTTCAGGTCGTCGAGATCAACCGAGACATCGTAAGGCTGATCAAGGGAGCCGATGCGCGCCTTGTGCGTCGGGACGGCACGCAGAAGCGGGCGCAGCACATGGTTGTGGACACCAAGGTCGCTGTGATTCGGGGGTGCGTATGAGCGATTCGAACATGAAAGCCGAGTTCACCGACTGGTATCTGGCAGCGATGATCGACCTGCTGGGAAAAGGCATCGAGTCGCAGGCGCGCCTGAATCTGGACTGGTTGCGTGACGATGGCAGCTTTGCTGACCCCTCACTTCGACTGGCTCTAATGGCGTGGGAGGCATCCAAAAGCAAATGGCAGCCCATGGAAACCTGCCCTAAGCACGTCGATGTCCTGTTCTTCAATGAGCGCAACGGCGTAATTCCCGGCCGTCTGACTGATGCCGATTCGTTCATGACAGACAAAGAGCGAGACGAGTGGGACGGCGGCGAGGAAGCGCAATTCCGCATCGACGCCTTTGGGTTCGGTCATTGGGGGGTGGATCGCATGGATGGATTAGAGACGCCAATTCTTTGGATGCCATATCCGGAAGAGCCGGAGGTGAAGCCATGACCAGTCGCGATCAATTTGAGGCGTGGATCACCGCCGACGCTGCGCGTGAGAACCGGGTAATCCGCATAGTCCGCGAGCGCGATTGGTACGCCGGCCGAGACAAGCATTTCCTGAACGGCAGCTGGGCGGCTTGGCAAGCGTCCAGTAACGCACCTATCAGCGGCGGCGATCTTTCTTACGCAGTTCTTCTTGAGGATCGCAGGGCGCTGAAAACCGAAAACGAAATGCTCAAGCGCGACAACAAGAAGGCATTCGCCAACGGGCGCAATAGCGGTTTGGACGATGCCTCGAAGCTCTGCTACCAGCTCGCTCTTGCCCAATACCGCCCGGAAGGCAGCCGCTACACCATGTTTATTCCGAAAGCGCATAAGGCGCTGGGTGATGTGCTGTGCGCAGCTTGCAACCAAATCGCTGACTTGCCAGATGGACCCCTGCAGCGTCATCGCGAACGCCAAGAGCAAAAGGCAGCCAAGGCCAAGGAGTCACTGTCATGAGCGACCTGACTACAAAACCAAAGCCGAATAACGCACCGACCTACATGTGCCTGTACCCCCGATTGGCAGAAATTGCCCGCTCGAACGGTTACGCGCTTGCGGTGCACGGTTCGCTGGCCCGCGACATGGATCTGGTCGCTGTGCCCTGGGTTGAAAGCCCTTCTGAGCCAGAAGTGGTCATCACCGCCATCGAGTCAACCTTTGCCATACGCCGCATTGGCGAACTGACGCCAGCGCCGCACGGCCGGTTGGTGCAAACCATCGGGATTCAGTTCGGCGAGTGCTTCATCGACCTCAGCTTCATGCAATTGACGGGCGCTGGCTTCAAGGCCGGCACGGAAGCTGCCGCCAAGCTGATCGATAACCGCATCGCTGAATACGTCAGCGAGCACGGCATCTACGACCACGACACCGGAACCACCGAATTCCCTGGGAATGGGGACGAAATGGTCGAGGAGTGGGACGGGTTGGCTTCAAGCATTCGAGGGATCAAGCCATGACCACCTCCCGAATCTGGATCTGCATAGCAGCCATAACCCTGGTAGCCGCAGTCGGCACCGGGCACAGAGTTGAGACGGTTGTGAAGCCGTTGCCGCAGGAGACGCCCTTCAAATGAGCAGTCGTGAAGAATTCAACGAGTGGTTCGCCAACCAGTTCTGGGGCGAATGCTACGCCGACGTCAAGGATCACTTATTCAGTGCGTGGAAGGCCTCCCGTGAGGCGCTGGTGATTGAGCTGCCTGAACCCTTCGCTGTTATCGGTGACTACGCCGCTTGTGGTGGCGGGAAGGCGGTCTGGGATCTCGATTATTCAGAGAAGATCGACGATCGGATGTGCAAGAAGACGTCCGTATACGACAGGGCATGTCTGGAGGCCGCTGGCCTGAAGGTGAAGTCATGAGCGAAGTCACCAGAGGAATCATCGGCATGCCTTTGCATCTGGCAATGTCGAGCAAGCTGTCCCGCATGCAGTTTCATTCCTGCGCGCAGGGCCTGCTTGCCGAGATCGAACGCCTCCAGCGCTTCGAGACCGCCTACAAGGAGTTCAGCGACAAGACGGATTGGGTTCGCCCTGATCCTGCCGGTCAAGAGGTCGGCATGCACGTCGCCGACATCCTCCGCAAGCGCTGCGATGATCTGACTTCGCACAATCAGGCGCAGGCGGATGAGATCGTGCGGCTGCGCAAGGACCAAGTCGAAGCGATATCGGATTACAACGCCGCAGTGGATCGCAAAGACAAGTTCATCGGTGAGTGCGACCGCCTGAAGATCGAGAATGCGACTCTACGCAAATTCATCATTGAGTTCGCTCAGGCCGACGCGCAGATCGCTTACGCCTATGCAGCTCTCTGCGGGGAACAGCCATGACCTGGTCCCAACTCAAAACCCTGCTGAAGGAACAGACCGTCTACACCAACGGCCGTGAGACGTACTGGTTTGGGGGTGCGCGATGACAGAGTTCGCACTCAAATCCGTAGGCGATATCGCCCGCATCATGGGCTACCTGCACGCCACCGACCTGACGAAGCCAAAGCTGGTCGTGATCAAGGACGAGAAGCGTCCCGACGTCAGCAACCGCAAGATGTGGGCAATGCTCCGCGACGTCTCCCAGCAGGTCGAGTGGTACGGCAAGAAACTGTCGGACGAAGACTGGAAGCACATCTTCAGCGCTTCGGTCGAGAAGCAGCGCGCGGTGCCCGGGCTCGACGGCGGGTTCGTCGTGCTGGGTATATCCACCCGTAAGCAGTCGCAGAAGTGGTTCAGCGATCTGTTCGAAGTCATCCATGCCTTCGGCGCAGAGCAGGGCGTGAAGTGGTCGCAGGTTGATCTTTGGGAGGGCCGGTACTGATGAGCCATCAATTCAAGCCGGGCGATATGGCGCTGATCATCGGTGGCAACCATCCACCCTTCAACACCGGCCGGGCATGCACGATAGTTTGCTTGGCCAAGCCGGGCGACACGGTCAACAACCCGCACAACGACGCGCGATATCTCTATCTGGGTGATGACGTTATGTGGCTGGTAGAGGGCCCATCAATCGAAAACGATTCTCCAGACCCAGAAGATGCAGGTCTTGACCTGATCGAAGATCGATTCCTGATTCCACTCCGGGGCAGCTTCGCGCCAGAACAAGCCAAGTCCCGCGAGGTGCCAGCATGAAGACCATTAAGGCCCTCATCAGCCTCGCAGCGATTCTGCTCGAGCACGGCTACCGCTCGAATCCGGCAGCGCATCAATTCGGAGGTGGCCTGTGATCGCCAGGGCAGCGGTGAGCTCGCCGCCGGCGCGCAAACCAAAGACCTGCGCCAACCCGGAGTGCGCCACCAAGTTCGTACCGGCCAAGCTGGGGCAGAAGGTCTGCGGCTGGGCGTGCGGCCTGGCTATCGCTCCGGCGAATCAGGACCGGGCTCGCAAGTCACTGGCTCAGGTCGAGCGCAAAGAGATCAAGGTGCGCAAGGAGAAGCTGAAGAGCAAATCCGATTACGCGAAGGAGGCGCAAGCAGTCATCAACCGTTACGTCCGCCTGCGCGACGCCCACCTTGGCTGCATCAGTTGCTCAAAACCGGCGACATGGGGCGGTCAGTGGCACTGCTCGCATTTTCGCAGTGTCGGTGCCGCGCCGCACATCCGCTTCAACCTCTGGAACATGAACAAATCCTGCTCTCAATGCAATTCGCACCTCAGCGGGAATCTCGCTGGGTATAGGCCTGCGCTGATCGAGAAGATCGGGCAAGAGCGCGTCGACTGGTTGGAGTGCAACCAAGCGATAGCCCGGCATGACATCCCATACCTGAAGCGGCTTAAAGCGATTTTCACCAAAAAGTCCAAGCGACTTGAGGAGCGCAATGAGGGGGCTATCTCATGGGCAGAAATGTGATTCTGCTTCGGCAGTCTTTGGCCGAGATTTCAGGCTCTAGAAGGGCAATTGGCGTTTTTCGGTGCCCCGAGTGCTCGACGGAATTCGAGACTCGCATGGAGCGCGCCAAGGTCATGACCGGCCTCTGCATCGCATGTGCAAATAAGGCGGGCGGTAGAAGGCGCGCAACGCACGGGCTCAATAACTCAAACAGTCGCCTGCACGTCACTTGGGCAAACATGAAGCGTAGATGCCTGAAGCCTCGCGGCACTGAGGTTCACAAGTACGCAGGCGTGAATCTTTGTGATGAATGGATGCGCTTCGAGCCGTTCATGGAATGGTCTCTCGCCAATGGATACACCGATCAACTGACGTTGGATCGAGTGGATTCTTCGAAGGGGTATGAGCCAAGCAACTGCCGGTACGTGGATTACAACGTGCAAGCGGCCAACCGCCGTATCACGGACAAAAACACTAGTGGGCATGTGGGTGTTTACCGCCAGGCTGGAAAGTGGGTCGCCAAAGTTCAGTGGAAGCGCAAGCAGATAAACCTGGGCCGCTACGACGACATAAACGATGCAGTGAAGGCGAGGAACGATTACCTGATCGCACGCGACCTTCCTCACACGAGGGCGTAGGCGATGAAGATGATCGACGACCTGAAGGCGCTGACCGCGCACTACCGGGCACTGACCAGAGAATTGAAGAGGGGAGAAGCGGCATGAGACTTATCGGAGCGCGTCAGGCTTGGACCGATGCACAGCACGAATCCAACGCATCCATCAGCGCCGTCGCCATCAGCAAGGCGGAGTCGGCACCCATCAAGACCGGTCAGCGTATGCGTCGGCACGAGGCTGTTTTCGCAGCGCTTGGCGACGATAAAGAGGAGCGCATCAAAGTCGTTCGTCAGCGAATCAGCATCAGCGAGACGCGCGGCACGCCCATCGGACGGTCTACTGCCAGGGCCGCTCATCTCACCATGATCGGCAAGGTGCTCCGCGCAATCGACACGCTGCCGTTCCAAGTGCAGCAACTCGGGCACTTCCTGTATCACCCATGCATGACCATGCAGCACGTCATGAACGCGGTGCTGATCATCCAGGCCAGGGCAGCACTACCTGACCTCACGTCGGCCAAGCGGGTGAAGGCTCAGTACCTGGTAACCATGGCGCTGCAGTCCTACAAGGGGGAGGTGACCGGTGCTGCCGAATGGGGGCCGGCCAGGGTTGCTGCTGAGATGCAGGCGTTCTTCGGAGTAACGATCGAGCCAAAGCACTGGAATCGCGACTGGCTGGATCTGTGGGAACAGCTCAAAGCGGTAATTCATGAAGTGGATATTCAGGCTCAACAGCCCGTATGGCAGGTAATTCACGCGGAAAAAGAGGAAAATGCAGCATAAACATTGACATGGTGGGGATTCATCAGTAGATTTCCCATAGTGCGCAACTCTCCACCGACGCACACAGATATCTAACCCGGCCCTAGTGCCGGGTTTTTCGTTTTCGGCTCTCCCACACCCATTGCTCCGAGCTGGGAGTGCTGGTGCAGCCGATTTGGTCAAAGTGGGCCTATTCAGGCCCTCACCATCTGCCTACGAACAACCCGAGGCGCGCCCACGAGGAATGAGCAGTGGATTTCAGCCTCATAGCCATCCTCGCCTGGTCGCAATTCGGACTGCTCGGCATGTTCGGAGGGTTGGCCAGTTACTTCTGGCCCCCGTCCACGGACATGCGCTTCGAGTGGAAGTTGTTCCTCGGCAAGCTGGTCATCTCATTCTTCCTGGGCAAAGTCGCCGGCGAGTTCATTTCGGTCGACTACGCCTATCGTTCGGGCCTTATTCCAGTGCTCGGTTTCTTCGCACACCCTGTCCTCGGTTTGATTGAAGTGAAGGTCAAGGCGTGGGTGAGCGGCATCCATCCTACGGGAGGCGCGTGATGCTCATTGTCTCGATAGCTGCCTTGATAGCCTTCTCCATGGTCATTGGCCGGGCGATCTTGTTTTCCTTTCGCGCTAAGGGTTGCAGGCAGGCGGATAGCGCTGAAGTCGCTTACATTCTGACGAACTCCCTTCTGTACACCGCTGCCTACATCGCGCTGTGGATATGGGAGCCGGCGAAACTGATCAACAACAGTATCCCCAGCATCATGTTCGTGATGTTCACCATCGTGTCGGCCTCCTACTTCTACCGTCGGATCGGCGCAATGACCGATGGGCGCAATCGCCGTCGAATTGAGCGTCGTGGAGCGGATAGCCGGAGGGCGCCGCAATGAGGATCGCCAAGAATCTGATGCTCCGCATCTTCGGGGCAGTCGTCCTGTTCTTCTTCTGCACCGGAACCGGTTACGTGTACCGGACATGGGAGTGCAGGAGCGACACCCAGACCATTTACGTCGCAGCGCCTGGCTATCAGGTGATTGACGGCGCCATACCCAGCCGTCTTTATGAGATGAAGGTCACGCGCTGCACGCTCCCAGAGCAGTGGGGCGGTGAGCGAGAGCCGCTGGCAGGTTATCCGTGACGATCACGCATGACGCGCCACGAAATCAGATGCGCCCGTTTCGTGGCGTAAGTTGATTGTAGATGGCGCATATTTATGCACTAAGCCCGGCCGCGCTTTCTACGGCCACAGCAAGGCATTCAAGCGTGAACTGCTCGGTGTATGTCATGCGCACATCAGTGTCGACTCCGTTGACAATGCGCGAGCCCTTGATGATGTAGCGGATGCGGCGGTCCGAGACCCCGAGCCGTTTGGCAATCCAGGTCTGGGACTTGCCGATACGCTCAATCAGTTGTTGAGCGTTTTTGGTGTCGCCATTGTAGTTTTCTGCGTTAGGGATCATTGGCGAGGTCTCCTTTTATGCCGCGACGCCTTGAGCGACAACGCGGTCTTGGCGGTCAGCATCGGTACGGTGAGTGCGAGCAGGTTCTACAGCGGTCCACTGGCCATCAATCAGCTTCACTTTCTGAACAGTCACCGACCAAGTTGAGCAGTCAGTTTCATTGTAGGCCGTCACCAAGCTGTGCTCTCCCCAGTAGCTACTCAGGATGACGTTGCCAACTGCGAAGTGAGCGGCACGGGCTGCGTGGATTTCTTGGGCTTGAGCTTTGGTGATGCGGGCCATGGTTTTGCTCCAGTTCGCCTTCCCGTAATGGGCGGCATGGGTTAAATGTACCGGACCATTATTCCTATGTAAAGTGGTAATCTACGACTTTATAAGAAATATGTTCCGGTCATACCATTAAAGCGCACGTTTCGTGGCGCGGAGTAAGCCATGAAGCTGATCCTGAAACGCATCACCCCCGGGCCTCGCTGTATGACGATCGATGAAATGCTCGGCGAACCACCTGAGCGGCCGCTCCCGCAGCCATTCGCGCTACACGTCGAAGACGGGGAGATTCTTCCGGGTCAATCAAAGACCTGCATGTCTAGCGATGCGAGCGGACAAGTAGTGCTGACCGTCACGTTCATTGTCGATGGCCGGAATGTAATGGTGCAAGGCGACGCATTCGGGGAGTAAGCCATGAGCCAACTCAAAGTCGTCACCTTCGAACGTGAAGGCTGGCGTGATGCTGTGCGCACGCTTCGCAAGGTCGCAGAACAGATTGAGTCCGGCGAGCTTCCACTCTGTGATGTCGGTGTACTTGCCCTGATAGGCGACAACGGTCAGCTCGACGTGTACGGCTTCGGCAAGCGCGGGGATGACCTGCAATGCATCGGCGCCATGCGTCTTGCTGAGCAACGCCTGATCGACACCATGCTTTCCGCTGAAGACGAGCTGATCCCGGCTCAATGATTCATTGAATGACGTTCGAATGCATTGAATGACCGTTGCGAAAACAAACCCCATGAATGAGGCTTCCAATGGCCCTATGCGGCGCATCAAAGCGCGGCAACGGGGAACCATGTAAGCGCCATGCAGTACCGGGTTCCTCTCGCTGCAAGCTCCACGGTGGCAAGAGCACTGGGCCAAAGGATCTGCGCGGCAACAAGAACGCGGCCAAGCCCGGATCGATCTATAGCCAATACCTCACTGATGCAGAGAACGACATGCTGTCCCGCATTGAGCTGGGTCGTGTCGATGATGAGCTACGCCTGACCCGCATTCGATTGATGCGTGCGTTGAACAGGGAGAATGAGTTCGGAGAAACGGCAGAGCTTGAGGCGCGGGTTGAGCGTGAAGGCGCTGGCGAGTACCAGGCCAAGACCGAGGAGAAGTTTAAGGTCAGGGACTATTCAGGCTTGATCGACCGCTTGACTGGTCGCATCGAGAGCCTGGAACGCACTCGCGCCGAATTGCTGAAGACGAATCCTATTGAGTTGCCACCGGTGACCAGAATCGAGATCGAGGTGGTAGGTGGAAGGAAGGACGCTGCGGGTGCAAATGACGCAGCCGCAGGCTGACTTCTACCAACTGACTGAGAAATACCCGGCGTTCGTAGGTGGGTTCGGTACGGGCAAGACGGAGACGCTCGCTAACTGCGCGCTGCGTGACGCTCTGGCATCCTCCTCGGCGCTGATCGCGCTGTACGAGCCCACCTATGACCTTGTCCGCCTCATCCTTGCCCCGCGCATGGAAGAGAAGCTCACGGACATGGGCATCCGGTACAAGTACAACAAGCAGGAAAATATCATTTACACGAGTTCGCCCAATTGTGGCGACTTTGTGCTGCGGACGCTGGAGAACCCGGCTCGCATCATTGGTTACGAGTCATACCGGGCGCACGTCGACGAGATCGACACGCTGAAGAAGGCTCAGGCAGCCATGGCATGGCGCAAGATCATCGCGCGGAACAGGCAGCGTCCTGATGGCGTTGAACTGCCGTTCAATCGTGTTTCGGCTTACACCACGCCGGAGGGCTTCCAGTTCGTCTACGACACATGGGGCCGTAATCCGAAGCCTGGCTACGTGATGATCCAGGCGGCGACGTACACCAACCCATTCTTGCCTGACGACTACGTGCAGACACTGCGCGACAGTTATCCGGCAGCGCTGATCGATGCCTACATCGAAGGTCGCTTCACCAACCTTACGTCTGGCAGCGTTTATCCGGACTTCAACCGGGTGCTGAATCACACCAACGACACGTTACAGCCCAACGAGCCTGTCCTGATCGGGATGGACTTCAACCGGCTGAAGATGAGCGCTGTGGTTTACGTGATGCGCGATGGTTGGCCGGTGGCGGTCGATGAGATCGTTGATGGCCGCGACACGCCGCAAATGGTCGCGCTGTTCAATGAGCGCTACAAGCTGAAGGGCCATGCCGTTCAGGTCTTCCCCGACGCATCCGGACAGAACGCCAGCAGCAAGAACGCCAGCGAGTCTGATCTGAGCATCATTCGGCAGGCCGGACTGACTGTTCGAGTCAACTCGACAAACCCTGCTATCGCTGACCGCGTCAACGCCGTGAACGCGTTGATCTGCAACGGCCTCGGCGTTCGGCGACTGAAGATCAATACCAATCGCTGTCCGCACCTCACGGATGGTCTGGAGCAACAGGCGTACGACAAGAACGGCATGCCTGACAAATCAAGCGGCGTGGATCACGTGATTGATGCGGCCGGCTACCCGCTGGCTCATCTGTTCCCGATCGTCAAGCGAACTGCATCCACTTCATCCCTGAGTATCTGACATGTCCGACGATCCCAGCAAAACGCTCCTTGCCGTCGACGAGATGCGCAAAGACTGGGACATCGTCGATGCGCTGATGGGCGGCACCAAGGCAATGCGGGCGGCGAAAGAGAAATTCCTGCCCAAGTGGCCGAAAGAGAGTGCCGAGGCTTACGCGGCTCGGATCAAGACTTCGACCCTGTTGCCGGCTTTCAGCGAAACCGTTCAGAACATGACCGGGCGCGTGTTTGCCGAGCCGATTGTTCTCAGTGATGACGTTCCGGACGCCGTTGAAGAGTTCGCCGAGAACTTGGATTGCCAGGGCAACAACCTGCAGGTCTGGGCGCAGTCGTTCTTCTCTAAAGCACTGTCGCACGGTCTCTGCCATGCACTGGTAGAGCACCCGAATACGGTCGACGAGGAAGGCCGACCGCTGCACAAGACCAAGGCCGACGAGAAGAGTGCCGGTGTTCGCCCATATGTAGTGATGATCGCGCCCAAGCAGGTGCTCGGGTGGCGATCAAGTACGGCAACTGGTCGGCACGTCCTGACCCAGTTTCGCTACCTCGAAGTGGTGGAAGAGGATGAGGGCGAGTTTGGCGTCAAGCTGGTACCGCAGATTCGCGTCCTGACGCCCGGCCGCTGGGAGACCTTCCGCAAGAAGGAACCTTCGGTGGGTGCTGGCTCTACCGAGGAGTGGATCAGCCACGCCAACGGCACGAACACGCTGGGCGAGATACCGCTCGCCACGCTCTACACGAAGCGCACAGGATTTATGACGGCCTCACCGCCGCTACTGGAGCTTGCACACCTAAACGTCAAGCATTGGCAGTCACAGAGCGATCAGGACAACATCCTGCACGTTGCCCGAGTGCCGATGTTGGCTGTGATCGGCGTCGAGGATGACTTCGACCTGGTCATCGGCACCAGTAGCGCCACTCGCTTGCCCAAAGATGGCGACTTGAAGTGGGTTGAGCACACCGGCGCCGCAATCGAGGCTGGCAGCACGTCTCTGCACGATCTGGTAGACGACATGCGCCTCTCCGGTGCCAAGCTGCTGGAGAAGGACAAGCAGGGCGTCAAGACAGCCACCCAGGCCGAGGACGAATCAGCTCAGGAAATGAGCCCGCTCCAGACAATGGCCGGCCAACTCGAGGACGCGATCGACCAGATCCTGGCGTACTTCGCCGAGTGGCTTGGTCAGGAGGAGGGCGGCCATGTCCAGGTCAGCGGCAACTTCGACGTCGACTTCGCGCCAGAGATTGCCTTGCCGATGCTGGTCAACATGGCGAGCAACGGCCAGATCTCCGACAAGACACTCTTTGGCGAGATGCAACGCCGCGGCCTGCTGGGGGATGACCTCAAGTGGGAAGAGGAGCAGGCGCGCCTCTCCACTCAGCCGGCCAAGGCCGTGATCCCGACCAAGACAACGTTCTAACCGAAACACCTACAGCGGCCCTGGCACTTGCCGGGGTTTTTTTATGGCGCGATTCCGGATGGATAGCGCTGCAGCGGGCCGGATAGCCCAAAACTGGCGGATGCCTGGAGACGAAGCATGAAACTGAAACTCGACGAGAACGGCCACGCGGTGCTGGTTGATGGAAAACCGGTCTACGTGCACGACGACGGCAAGGAAGTTCCTTTCGACGCCGCTGGCACGGTGGCAACCATCAGCCGACTCAATGGCGAGGCCAGAGGGCACCGTGAACGAGCTCAGGCCGCCGAGGAGACCGTGAAAGCGTTCGAAGGCATCACCGACCCTGCCGCTGCAAGGAACGCCATCGACATCGTTTCCAAGCTTGACCAGAAGAAACTCGTCGATGCCGGTGAAATCGACACCGTGCGCAGCGAGATCAGCAAGGCATTCCAGGCGCAGCTCGACGAGGCCAACACCAAGGCCTCCGGCTACGAGAAACAGCTCTACGAAGAGCGCATCGGCGGCGCATTCAGCCGCTCGAAGTTCATCACCGAGAAGCTGGCTATCCCGGGCGACATGGTGCAGTCCCGTTTCGGTGCCAACTTCAAGATCGAAGACGGCAAGACCGTGGCCTATGACCAGCACGGCAACAAAATCTTCAGCCGGTCGCGTCCGGGCGAGGTTGCTGACTTCGACGAGGCGATCGAGACGCTGGTTGAGCACTACCCGTACCGCGACAACATCCTCAAGTCGAGCGGCAAGTCCGGCGGTGGCGCCCATCAGAGCGACAACAACGGCACCGGTACCGGCAAGAGCTACTCCCGCGAACAGTTTGCATCGATGCCGCCAGCCCAGCAGGCCGACATCGGCAAGCAGGTGTCCACCGGCGCCGTCACGATCACCGATTAACAGCATCAAATTCTTCCGAAACCCGGATGGGGGCCGGAGTGCGAGCTGGATGGCTCATTTATCAAACCTCCCTATCCCGAAAAGGAAATGAATCGTGTCAAACACCCTGACTGGCCTCATTGGCCCGCTGTATGAAGCGCTCGACGTTGTGTCGCGTGAGTTGGTCGGCTTTACCAAGGTGGTCACCCTCGACGCGTCGGCTGAAGCAGCTGCCGTTGGCCAGGAAGTCCGCTCTCCGGTAGTTCAGCCGGTCGGCCTGCAAGACATCACCCCGGGCCTGACCGCGCCGAACGCCGGCGACCACATCATCGGCAACGTGCCGGTGATCATCACCACCAGCAAGTCCTACCCGATCCGCTGGAACGGTGAAGAACAGAAGGGCCTCAATGGTCCTGCCGGTGCTGGTACTTCGGTCATCATGAAGAACCAGTTCATCAACGCCTTCCGTGCGCTGGGTAACGCGGTCGACCTGAGCTTGGCAAGTGCTGCCATTGCTGCTGCGTCGCGCGCCACAGGTACTCCTGGCACCACTCCTTTCGGCGTGGCTGGCGACCTGAGCGACTTCGCGCTGGCTCGCAAGATCCTGGAAGACAACGGCGCACCGACCACGGCTTTGAACATGGTCATCAACTCCTCGTCCGCAGCCAACCTGCGCGGCAAGCAGTCTGTGCTGTTCAAGGTCAACGAAGCCGGCACTGACGAGATGTTGCGTCAAGGTGTTATCGGCCGCGTTGAAGGCTTCGATGTTGCCCAGTCGGCGCAGCTGAAGACCGTGGTCAAGGGCACCGGCACCGGTTACCTGGTGAACAGCACCGGGCTGGTCATCGGCTCCGTGTCGATTCCGGTCGACACTGGCACCGGCACCATCCTGCCGGGCGATGCGATCACCTTCGCGGGTGACCCGAACGTCTACATGGTCAACGCCTACTCCGCAGGCGTCATCACCATCGGCGGCCCAGGCCTGCAGACGGCGATCGCTGATAACACCGCGATCACCATCGGCAACAGCTACGCGCCGAACGTTGCGTTCGCCAAGTCGGCACTCGTGCTGGCTGCTCGTGCGCCTGCAATGCCTGTTGGCCTCAATGGCAAGCCTATCGACGCCGCTGACGACATGATGATGATCACCGACCCGGTGTCCGGTCTGAGCTTCCAGCTGACCCAATACCGTCAGTACCGCCAGATCTACTGGGAAATCGGCCTCGCATGGGGCGTGAAGGCTGTTAAGCCAGACCACATCGCCATCCTGCGCGGCTAATCCCGGTAACTGCCATCTCGGTGAGCGGGTTTTGCCCGCCGCCGACTGAACATGATCGAGGAATCGGAAATGACCAAGAAGACCGCAGAAGACAAAGCGCTCGAAGCTCAGCAAGCCGCTGAAGAGTTGCGCGCCAAGGCCGACGCCGGCTATGTGACGCCGGAAGAGAAGAAAGCCATGGCCGCCGAGCAGAAAGCCGACGACCTGGCTGCTGCCGCCCATGAAGAGAGGGGCGACGACGAGCGCACTGCCGAGCCATCGCTGGCAGGTGACGTGCTGGTTATCGACCCGGAACTGCCTGCTGGCGACCACGACGCTCAGGTGATCGGCAACAACCCGCTGAATCCTGCGCCTGCTCCTGGTCTCGTTGAAACCGACGCCACCGTGCGCATGGTCAACGAGAAGTCGGACGGCACCAAGGCGTTCGCCGACGTGCACCCTGACATGGTGGGTGATTACGCCCGCGCTGGCTGGCGTCACGCCGAAATCTAAGGAGATCTGGATATGCCGTCGGTAACTGGCACTTACAGGATGGGTCCGGGCGGATTCTTCTCGGATACCGACGGCTCAGGCCCTTATTCAATCAACTCCGCCGGTGTGGCCACCCTGATTACTCAGGTTTCGGTCGCGCAGGTGGGCGTTGCGGCGAGTTCTGTCACTTCGGTGACGAGCGCTGCGGCCAACACCACGCTGCTGGCGGCCAATGCTGCTCGGCGCGGGGCGACAATCTTCAACGAATCCACGTCGGTGCTCTACCTGAAACTGGGCAGCGCATCGTCCATCACCAGTTACACGGTGATCATCGCTGCAAACGGATATTACGAAGTGCCGTTCGGCTACACAGGGGCCATCACTGGCCTCTGGGCGTCAGCCAACGGTGCTGCACGAGTGACGGAGGTGTCTTGATGCCTCTTTTCATTCCTGCCGGGCTGATCATCATCCCCGGCGTTTTCACGGTCGCAAGCCTGCCGGACCCGACGCTGTATCCGAGGCAATACCTCTGGGTCACCGACTTGCACGACGGCCAGCCCGATTACGTGCTTAGCGACGGTGTGAACTGGAAGCCAGTCAGGCCTCTGGCAGCACGCATCATCGCGAACGCCGACGCCGCCATGACGTTGCAGGCCCTTACGAATTCACCCACCCAGGTGCTGAAGGGCGCGCTCACAGCGAACCGGCCTGTCACGCTCAGCACCACGCGGGCGTACAGCGGCGCGAAGTTCCGGATCAAGCGCGAGGCCACCGGCCTATTCGGCCTGGTCATTGGTTCGCTCGGTACGCTCGCACAGAGCAGCTGGATGGACATGGAATACGACGGCGCCCAATGGGTCCAGACCGCGAGTGGCGGCTTGCTCTGACACAGGACATCACATGCTCACTCAACAACAGATGGCGGATGTCCGTCGCTACGCCGGATACCCGATGGTGGGCGACATCGTGCTCGGCGACGGTACAGACCTGGCGCGCGGATACGTCGCCCCGGGCATTTACCAGACGCTGCAACGCCGGCTCACGACCATGAATCCAGCCGAAGAGGCGCGGGTGGTCCTATACCTCACCACGCTTGCGGATCTGGAAACCGACATCATCGGCGCACGCGAGAACCTTGACACCGATCAGGCCGCCGTCTGGGTGCACAACAAGAACGAAATCGGCGACCGCATGCGCCTGTACAAGATCTGGCGCCGCGAGCTCTGCAGCTTCCTCGGTGTTGTGGCTGGGCCCGGCCTAGGCGACGGCACGATCAGCATGACGAGGGCCTGACATGGACGGCACGAAGCTGCAGGTCAAGATCTACAAAGGATACGGGCAGGCAGCCAAGCGGATCGGCTTCGACTATCAGCAGTACCGCGCCGCCGCGCCTATTGAGCCTCTGTCGGCGGGCGTGCTTCAGACGCTGCCCGCATCGTTCACCACCAAATTCAGCTACAACGCACCGAACAAGTACGGCGAGGCAACCTGGCTCGGTCTGTTCGATGCTCGACTGTTCCTGCCGGGTGACTTTCTCGTCGGGCGGCAGGGCACGTTCTTCATCGCGGCCATGCAGGACACGCTGCCCATCCTCTGCGTGCAGACCAACCGCACGATCGAGGTCATCCGGGTGGCTCAGGATGCACCGGTTGGCCTTGGCTCATGGGCTGGCGACAAGAGAGCCTCCACCGAGATCGTGATCATGCAGGGCTGGCCAGCAAGCATCTTGCAGGGCACCAAAGGCGAAACGAACGAGGCAAAACTGCCCGGCGACGTCAAAACCCCGTGGTGGGCAATCCTTCTTCCGGCATGGCCCGGGATTGTGCTGCGTACCAGCGACATCATCCGCGACGACCTCGACCGTAAATACGTCATCTCCAGTGCGGAGCTGAGCGATATGGGGTGGAGAATCACCGCAATGCAGGCACAGGTGTGAAATGGCGAGTCTTACCGACGTCGTGAAGCAAATCGCGTCCCAGATCAACGCCATCGTCTACCCAAACGGCAGCGGGCAGCCGAGCATCGCCGGTATCCCGCTCCGGATTTACCCTGGGTGGCCGGTGCCGAACGAGCTTGAGGCTGATCTCGTGGCAGGGAAGGCGCACATCAGCATCTACCCGCACGGAAAGGACGCGAAAACCTCCCGTTACATCGGGCGCACATGGGTTCCGCTGACCAGCTCAGTTCATACGGTGGAAATGACCGTGCAGGACGCCGTAGTGACCCTGTCTGGCACGATCAGCAAGCAGAACCTGCTGATCAACATGAACGGCACCCACTACGTCTACGCCATGCAGCCGTCGGACACGCTGACGACCGCAGCCACTGCGCTTGCTTCGCTGATCCCTGGCGCTACCAGCGTCGGCCCGGTCATCACGCTGCCAGGTGCTCACAGCGTCTTCACCAGAGTCGGCGGGTTTGGCTCTGCGTACATGGAGACCAAGCGCCAGGAGCAGGCGGTAATGATCACCATCTGGGCCAACAGTCCAGAAGCGCGAGACGCCGTTGCAAGCCCGATCGATTCAGCCCTGTCCGACAGCAATAGCATCAGCTTCACGGATGGCTCGGCGGGCATCATCAGGTCGTCTGGCTCTCTCATGACGGATCAGCTGCAAAAGGCTGACCTGTACCGCATAGACCTGTTCTACAGCATCGATTACGCCACCACCCAGACACTGCAGTCCACCGAGGTCATCGCTCCGGTGCTGAACATCGTGAACGCCCAATCAGGGCAGACCATTAAAACGCTCAACCCTTGAGGCCCGACATGGACTCCAACACTCCAAACGCTCCCGTGACCGTGCCGGCCTTCAAGGCAAAAGCGTCCACGTCCGCATTCAAACTGACCGTGAAGTTCGCCTTCGCCGACTACCAGGTCGGTCAGGTCATCTCTAACCCTGAAGAGGTTGCTGCCGTGCTCGATGGTGAGTGCGCAGGAAACGTTCTGAAAACCGCCGCCTAACAAGCGAAACCACACAAAGAAGCCGCCCACTGAGGCGGCTTTTTCATTAGGAGGAAGCCATGCCCATCTATCCGGCAGGCAGCTTGAACACGGCGGCGCTACAGGCCCCAGATCTATACATCCAGGTGGTTCCACCGAAAACCCGCTACATCAACGGCGTGGCGACCGACATCCTCGGTGTCGCCGGGGTTGCAGACTGGGGCCCGGTGAACAGCGCGACCCTGATCGGCTCTCCTGGTGACGCCACACAGCGGTTCGGCACCCAGACAGTCCGCAAGTACGACCTGTGCACCGCGCTGGCCGTGTCGATTCAGGGCGGCGCCTCCAACATCCGTGCCGTGCGCGTGACTGACGCCACTGATACCGCGGCCACCAGCACGCTGAAAGACACCGCTGCTGCCACCGGCGCAACGCTGACTGCTTTCTACACCGGTACGCTGGGCAACTCGCTGAGCGCTACCTTGGCAGCTGGCACCGCCGCTTCCAGCTGGAAGCTGACCGTGTCGCTGCCGGGCGTATCGCCTGAAGTGTTCGACAACATCACGGGTGCTGGCCTGACCCTGTGGCAGAACATCGTCAGCGCCGTGAACAACGGCCAGTCTGGCATTCGCGGTCCTTCGCAGTTGGTTATCGCGACCGTCGGCGCAACCGCCTTGGCTCCCGTCGCAGTCACGCAGACCATCGCCTTCACCGCAGGCACGTCGGGCAACACCACTATTACCGACGCAGTGCTGATCGGCGTGGATGGCGTGACCGGCACCTCACGGAAAGGCATGTACGCACTGCGCGGGAGCGGCTCTCAGGTCGCGAACCTCGTAGACGTGACCGACAGCACCCAATGGCCAACCATGCTGACCTACGGCCTGTCCGAAGGCTGCTACATGATCACTCAGGGCCCTGCCGGTGCTTCCTACGTCACCGTTGCTGCTTCGCTGACGACTGCCGGCTGTGACAGCTACGCACTGAAGGTCATGGTGGGTGACTGGGTGTACTGGCAGGATCAGGTGAACGGTCAGCAGCGCATGATTGCGCCGGCCACCTTCGCTGCCGCCAAAATCGCCTCGCTGTCGCCGAATCAGAGCCCGCTGAACAAGCCGATCACCAACGCGGTGTCGACTCAGCGCAACCTGTCCCAGCAGCCGTACAGCATCGCCGAGATTGGCGCGATCAACAGCGCCCGCTTGGATGTGATTACCAACCCGTGTCCGGGCGGCAGCTACTTCGGCCATCGCGCCGGGTTGAACTGCGCGAGCAACGGCGCGGTGAACGGCGACAACTACACCCGGATGACCAACTTCATCGCGCTGACGATCGCCGCATCGTTTGGTGGCGTGATCGGTCAGTTGCAGACCCCGGATGTGCGTCGCACCACCAAGTCGACCATGGAAAGCTTCCTGCAGACCCTGGCTCAGCAAGGGATGATCGGCGACGTCAACGGCGGCCCGGCCTTCTCGGTGCAGATCGACGCGAACAACAACCCCGACGCGCGCGTTGCCCTTGGCTACATGCAGGCCGATGTGCAGGTCAAGTACCTGTCCGTGATCCGCTACTTCCTGGTCAATCTGGAAGCCGGCCAGTCGGTAACCATCGTTGCATCCGCCACCCCGCGCAGCTAATCGCTGACCCACTTCCCAGCCCGGCCCGCGCCGGGTTTTTCATTTGGAGCATGCCATGCCCGGTCAAGGCGGATACAACACAGGCAAGGATGTCGCGATCGACATCAACACCCCCTCGGGGCCGATCCGGCTGCCGAAGATCATGAATTTCGACTCCAAGCCGAAGGTCACCAACCAGGAAATCACGCCGCTCAACGGCCTGACCGACGAGTTGATGATTCCGAAGGGCTGGACCGGCACGTTTGAGGCCGAACGAGTCGACTCGACGCTCGATGACTGGTGGGCGCAGTTCGAAAGCGACTACTACAACGGCGTCAACCAGAACCCGGCGACCATCACCGAGACCATCCAGGAGATCAACGGCGGCACGACCACCTGGCGCTACACGCACGTGATTCTGAAGCTTGAAGACGCTGGCAAGAAGGAAGGCGACAAGACGATCCGTCAGTCGATGTCCTTCACCGCCCGCCGCCGCATCAAGGTTTAACCCTGTTCGCACGGCACCCCGGCAGGGGGCGGGGCTCGTCACTCCGCACGCCGTGCACCTTTGACGACTCACTGACGAGAGGATCTACCCATGGCAAGAGTTACCGTTAATGAAAGCGTGCCACCGGTCCATGTTGACCAGAAGCCGCGCTTCGAAACCATTCAAGACTCGCGCGGCCGCACCATCCAGCTGCGTAAGCTCGGACCGCTCGAGCAGGGCCGGATCGTGATGGCCGTTGGTGGTGAGACGGCAGGCAACCAGACCTTCATGTCCGGGTTCGCGCTGCCGGCCGCTATGGTCGTTTACATCGATGACGTGGGCTACGGGTTACCAAACACCCTGGTCCAAATCGAAGCAATGCTCAAGGAACTGGGCGAAGAGGGCATGGAAGCTATCAACAACCATTTCCTCGCCAAGTTCGAAGCGGCTAAGGCTGAGAAGGCCGCTAAGGCGGCAAAAGACGGCCTCACCGCCGAGCAGGCCGCCGCAAAAAACTAGCAACGAACTCCGAGTTTCGTCAGTCGTGCTGGCTGGTGAAAAACGGAGTTCCGTTCGAAAGTGTTTTTGAGTCAGGTCCGCTTACCGACTATGAGCAGTTCGCCTTCTCCATCATGTTCTCCGAATTTGAGGGGGCAGGCGTCTGGAACTGGTCGACCATGCAGTTCGACAAAGAGGATGGGTGATCATGGATTTCAACAGTCTCGGGTCACTCGCCCTTCACCTGGCTGCGCAGGAGGTGGCGATGCTTGAGAGCCTGCATAAGGGCCTTGAGCAGTGCGCCAAACGGGTCGAGGCAACCGCGAAGGCAGAGATCGGCTTCTACCAGAACGGGATCGGTCCATTCCCCACCTGGGCCTCGCTCGCCGACGCTACGGAGGCTTCGAAGTCTCTGGCGGGTTACCCGATGGATGCTCCGCTGCTTGCTACTGGCGAGATGCGCAACAGCATCACCCACCGGACGTCAGGTCTCGAAACGGTGATCGGCTCAACGGATGAGAAGATGGTCTACCACGAATTTGGCACGCCAAAAATGCCTGCAAGGCCTGTGATGGGCCCTGCGGTGCTGCGCAACAAGGAGTACATCCGCCGGGTGCTTGGCGCTGCGACGGTGTCTGGCCTGATCGGCGGGTTCGGAATCCACAAGTCGTTGGGCTACGACTCTACGGTGTGACCCAGAAGCTGCCATCTGAACCCTTGACCTGTATCAGCCCATCGCTGCGACCCACGACAGGGAACACCCCGCTGAGCGGCTGACACATGTAGGTAGAGAGGTTCAGCAGTGACTCGCGCATTTCCTGCCTTTGCGCGACGTAATGCGGCTCCTCAGAAACGATGTTCCGCATCAGCGTGGTTCGGGATTTCTGTGTTGCTAGGTCAGCGCAGCCGTATTCGCCGCTGAGTTCCAGCTGCGCGCCCATCGCGGCAGCTGCGGTCAATGAGAGCGCGACCGAAAGAAAAATTCTTCTCATGGAATCACCCAAAAATAAGCGCGTAAGCGACGAAGCCGAATGCGAACAGCCCGCCGCCGGCGAACACCAACCCAAGACTGCTGAACGTAAACAGCAGCAGAGCATCCTGAATACCGATGACCGGCTTGCGGCGCCTGGATCGGGCGGCAGGCGCCGGTCTGCGCCGCTCAGATGCTTCGATCAGCTGAATAGTGCTGTGCGACTGCCGGTATTCCTGAATCTGTCCATCCACCCACTGGTATGTCCGTCGACTGTTTGCCATGTGATTAAACACCGCGAAAGGGAAGGTCATTATGGCATTCGAGGCGTATTCCGTCGCCGTCAAGCTGTCGCTGATTAACCACGTCAGCTCGGGCCTTCTGCTGATCAGTAAGGGGCTGGGCGCAACGGGTCAGGACGTCGACAAACTCAACTCAAAGCTGGCATCGATCGGCAAGCAAGGCGCCATTGGAGCAGCGATGTTCGCCGGCGGCCTGGGCTTGGCTGCAATGTTCAAGGCCCCACTGGAAGAGGCGAAGAAGTTTCAGAACGAGACCGAGCGCTTCCGCTCCCTTGGCTTGGGCGATGCGGTCACTGCTGATGCTGTGAAATTTGCCACCGGCATGAACAGCTACGGCACCAGCATTCGCGAGAACCTCGGCCTGCTGCGTGACGCCCAGACGGTTTTCGGTGATTTCCACGAAGCGCAGATGGTCACACCGCTGCTGGCGAAGATGAAGTTCGCCAACGCCGCGCTCTACGGCGACGAAGCCGGCGGCATGAAAGACAAGGCCTTCATGGACATGTTGAAGGTCATTGAAATGCGCGGCGGCCTTGCCAGCGAGAAAGCCTTCAACGACCAGGCCAACATGGTTCAGCGCGTTCAAACTGCTACCGGCGGCCGGGTTGGCGCAAACGAGTTCCTCAACTTCATCAAAACCGGCGGCGTTGCCGCCAAAGGGATGAAGGACGAGAATTTCTACTATCAGATGGAACCCCTGATTCAGGAAATGGGCGGCCAGCGGGTCGGTACTGGCCTGATGTCCGGCTATCAGAACTTGGTGCAGGGTAGGACCACTGTTCGCGCCGCGAATGAGCTGATGCGCCTGGGCATGCTTGACCCCAAAATGGTCGAGTACAGCACCACCGGGAAGCTGAAGCAGGTGAAGGCCGGCGCGCTCAAGGGCGCCGACATGATGGTCGCCGACCCGATGAAGTGGATGCAGACGGTGATGCTGCCGGCATTCGCCAGCAAAGGGATCGTCGACAGACAGGCGATTCTCAACGAGATCGGCGCGATCTTCACCAACCGGACCGCGTCGCAGCTCTACTCGACGATGTACCTGCAACAGGCGCAGATCCAGAAGAATTTCAAGTTGAACAGCGGTGCAGCCGGTATCGACGAACTTGATAAGAACGCCAAAAACACACTGGCGGGCAAAGAGCTTGAATTCGCCGGAAAGTGGAAGGACCTGATGCTCAATCTGGGCACCGTGGTACTGCCGCTGGCCATCGCTGCGCTCGACAAGCTGAACCCTGCACTGAAAAGCATGGGCGAGTGGATTGCCGCGAATCCTGGGCCGGTCAAAGCCCTCACCTACGCGCTACTGGGCCTGTCCACCTTCCTTGTTGCTGGCGGCCTGATAAACATGGTGATCGCGGCCGGGCGCGGCTTCTGGCTGCTGGGTCAAGCGCTGATTTTCCTGAACGCAACGGCGCTCGCCCCGCTGGTTCCAGCCATCGCCAGGCTGGGCACCCAGTTGTTAATCATGGGTGTGAGCGCTTATCGCGCCACGGCAGCCTTTGTGCTGTCATCTGGGTTTGTTCGGGGCATGCTGATGGCCTTCCTTGCGCCAATCAGGCTCATCGGCACTGCGCTCTACTACTTCATCGCTCCGCTGGGCCTGTTGCTCACACCCATCGGCCTTGTAGTCGTGGGACTGACGATCGGCGTGCTGCTGCTTTGGAACAACTGGAAGGAGATCAGCGGTGCACTGAAGCTGATCTGGGTCGACATCAAAACAGGCATATTCAAGCTTTTCAAGGGCGACATCGGCGGGGCGTTCAAGTCGTTTGCGTTGGTGTTTCTAACGCTTTGGCAGACGATCTTCAACACGCTGATTCAGGGCGCGAACACGATCCTGCCCGCCTCATGGCAGATCCCGAAGACGTCATTCGCCGACAGCTATCGAAACAGCCAGGCGGCACCGCCTATGGCGCCATCGCGAGCCACCGGCGCGCTGCTGAACAACCTCACCACCAAGCCCGCGCAAACGCTTGTTGCTCCAGTGCCTGCAAAACCTTCGCTGATGGCGCAATTGACGACCCCTGTTCATCTGGATGGGAAGAAGATTGCCGAGGTCGTAACAAACATCCAGGCCCGCGAGGCTTCCAGACCGCAGACCGGAACCCAAGGTTTCGACCCTACCCGCAGCATGTTGAGGCCTGGCACGTCCAGTCTCGTCGTCCCGAGGAATTAACCGATGAGCTTCACAAGCTTCCTGGACAACTTCGCTCCGGGCGGGGACCCCTTTGCCACTCGGTTGATCGTCGGTAACGTTGAGTTTACCGGCCTTGAAGTGCCTGAGGCGGTAACGATCGGCGCCAAACAGCAGTTGGTCGTGCACAAGCTGGTCGGCGGCCGCAGGGTCGTCGACGTGCTGGGCGTGGATTACGACAACATGTCGTGGTCCGGGTGGATGGTCGGCGCCACTGCGGGGGATCGGGTAAATGAACTTGAAACCCTGCGCGACACCGGTCGGCCGCTCAGTTTCAACATGGACGGTTACTACTTCAGCGTGGTCATCCAGTCGTTCAATGCGCGGTTTGAGCACGTATACCGGCGGTATTACTCGATCGACCTGCTTGTCATTGACAGGCTAGATGCGCCAGTCAAGGAAAATGCACTCTCCGGCACGCTGGATGCGTTGATCAATAGCGACGTCGGCGAATCACTAGGCCTGGCCGACATCATCAATTCTGACACCGTGACCACCAGCATCAACACGGTGAAGGATGCTGTCTCGCAGGTGCAGGGCTTCGCAAACGCCACGATTGATACCGTACAGACAGTGATCCGGCCGCTGGTAGCCGCCCAAGGAGTAGTTCAGTCGGTAATTGCCCAGGTCGGCGGGTCAATCAATGACATCACCACCCTGGGCGGCTTGATCCCCGGCAACCCGATCTCGACGGCCGCGAACAACGTCCTGCGCCAGGGCGCCGCGCTGACCCAGCTCGCGCCGCTCTACCAGATGCAAAGTGTGCTTGATCGCCTCCAGAAGAACGTTCTGGCCGGGCCGCTGGCAAATGGCACGTCCAGCATGACCACCAGCAACACCACCCTTCAGCGTGTGGCCGCAGACAGCTACGGCGACCAGTCCAGATGGACCGAGATAGCCGCGGCAAACAACATTCACGACCCGATGCTCGGGGACATCCAGACAATCAAAATACCCATAGGTGGATAATTGGACGTCAACGCGCTTGAAGTCGCTCCAGCAGCGCGCCACGTCGTCGGCCGGGTCCGCCTCAATGGGGTGGAGGTGCCGTTTGTCTCAGCCGATGTCGACAGCAACTCATTCTATTCGGCGGACACATTCACGGCGCTGTTCGCTCTGTCAGCCATGCCGGCCGATACGGGGACCCTCGCGTGGTGGAGCTCGCAGACCGAGATCGAGCTTGAGGTGTCGATAGGGGTCGGGGACGAGAATGCCACCAGGTGGGACAAGCTGCTGATTGGCGGCGTTGACCGGTGGAATTTCCATCCAGCGCGTTTCGAGGTGAGTGTCGAGGGCCGCGATTACACGGCAAAACTCATTGATACGAAGACCAGCGAGAAGTTCGCGAACTACACGACCAGCCAGGTCGCCGAACTGCTGGCGGCGCGGCGCGGACTCAAGGCTGTCGTCACGAAGACAACCACCAGCGTGGGCGGGATCACCAAATACGACCACACCCACGTCAACGACGAAAGATCGGAATGGGACCTGCTCAGTTATTTCGCCGGCATCGACGGGTTTCAGGTCTATGTGACTGGCAATGAGCTCCACTACGAGCCCGCGCTCGATCCGGATAAGGCTGATCAATACCTGATCCGCTGGGTTGCTCCTGGATCGCTCGCATACCCCATTGCGAACGTGTCTGACGACCTCAGTTTTGAGCGAGATCTGACGATTTCCAAGGGCGTAACGGTGCAGGTCAGGTCGTGGAAGGGTGGCAAGGCGTTCACCGAGAGCTTTCCTACGAGCGCGGCGAAAGGCATCCGCCCAGGCGATGCGAAGTCAAAGCGGCAGGTGTACAGCGTCGTTCGCAGCGGCCTCGACCGCCAAGCAGCACAGCAACTCGCCCAGAAACTGCACAAGCAGATTACCGACCACGAGATGCGCATGAGCGGCTCGATGCCGGGAGACAACCTGCTCACACCCAAGACCATCATCAGGGTGGAGGGCACGCAATCAGCCTTTGACCAACTGTATTACGCGGATTCAGTGCGCCGCTCGCTTAGCTTCGAGTCCGGCTATTCGATGTCCTTCACCGCGAAGAACCACAACCCGAATTCAATGGTGCTCCCATGACGATGGCAAACCTGCTCAACGCTGCCAGGCAGTATCAGGGCGACGGAAGCACGTACTCGCGCAGCGGCACCATCTCCGGCTACGACCCGGGCAGCCACTGCGTCAAGGTCACCATTCAACCGGAAGGCTACGACACAGGCTGGATTCAGCTTGCGGCATTGGGAGTCGGTAACGGTTGGGGGGTGATGGTCGGTCCTCAAATCGGCGATGAGGTCTCGGTTGCCTTCGATGACGGCGATCCAAACCTCGGGAAAGTGACCGGCCGCTACTTCAGCGACGTGAGTCCGCCTCCGGCGGTGCAATCGGGCGAGACCTGGATCGTCCACAAGTCGGGGTCGCTTCTCAAGTTTCACAACGATGGATCTGTCGAGTTGGTGGCTGTAGGCGTGGCGACCTACACCGCCACCTTGCATCAGTTTCACGGCCCCGTTGCGGTGGACAACAACGTCACCGTCACCGGCGGAGACGTCAAGGCCGACACCATCAGCCTCAAGCTGCATAAGACCAGTCAGGTGCAGTCCGGCAGCGGAACATCCGGAGTTCCAGTCCCATGAAAGACCTGAACCACTACGTCGGGGATGACCTTTCACTGTCTCCGACCGGCAGCCTGTCGCCTGTCGAAGGCATGGAGCGCGGGAAGCAGCGGATCTTGCGGCGGCTGATCACCAACCCCGGCGATTACCTGTTCCACCCCGAGTACGGCGCTGGCCTCGGCCGGTACGTTGGCGCGCTGATGAACATCCCGGAGATCATCGCGATGATCCGAGGGCAGATTCTGCTCGAAGAGTGCGTCTCAAAGCAGCCAGCACCGGTCATTTCAGTTTCGTCTTCCAACGAGACACTTTCCGTCAATATCAGCTACACCGACGCGCCCCTGGGTGAGCCGGTGACGCTCTCGTTCGAGGTAAATCGCTGATATGGCATCCCTCAACATCAAAGACTTCACCACGCTGGTCAGGGATCAGGTCACAGCGATCCAGGGCAGGGCGGCGGGGCTGGTCGATTTCACAATCGGCTCCTTGCTGCGCGCAATCTGCGAGAGCAATGCCAGCGTGCTGCAGTGGCTTCAGCAACTGATCGTCACACTGCTGGCCACAACGCGCGCATCGACGTCATCCGGCGCTGACCTCGACAGCTGGATGGCAGACTTCGGCTTCATCCGGTTATCCGCCAGTTTCGCCACCGGCAACGTGACGCATTCGCGGTTTACTCCGACGAACTCGGCACTCATCCCGGTCGGGTCGCTGGTCGGCTCGACCGATGGCTCGCAGCAGTACTCGGTGACCATCGACGCTACGAATCCGCTCTACAGTGCCACCCTCGGGGGCTATCTGATCCCGGCAGGCACGGCATCGGCTACCGTCCCGGTCATTGCCAGCACGGCAGGCGCAGCAGGCAATGCCCTGATCGGTACCGTAACGGTCATCGTGGGCAGCATCAGCGGTGTAGACACTGTCACGAACTCGACCGTGTTCACCAATGGGGTCGATCCAGAAACTGACTCGGCCTTCCGGGCGCGATTCATCCTGTGGGTGCAGTCGCTTTCGAAGGGCACCAAAGCCGCAATCGGCTACGCCCTGGCATCGATGCAGCAGGGCGTCACGTACACCCTGACGGAAAATCAGGACTACAGCGGCAACACCCTGTACGGCTACTTCTACGCAGTGGTCGACGATGGCAGTGGGGCGCCGAACAGCGCCTTTCTCGCGAGTGCGGCTGCGGCCATCGAATCAGCCCGAGCATTCACAACCCGGTATGGCGTGTTTGCCCCGGTGCTGGTCACGGCCAACGTCAGCATGACGATCACGACAGACGCCTCGGTTGCCCACGGCGTTGTGGTTGCTCAGGTGACGGCAGCGATTCAGGCCTACATTGCCAGCTTGAGGCTGGGCCAGATCCTGCCGTACACCCAGCTGGCTGCAATCGCCTATGCAGTAACGCCCGCGATCACCAACGTCTCCGGCGTGCTGCTGAACGGCGCCACCGCTGATCTCTCGGCAACAAACAAACAAGTCATACGACCCGGCACAGTGGCGGTGGCATAAATGAGCATTGGCGACCAAAGCGACATGCTTTCCAGGCTCAAACGCCTGGTACCGGCCGGCTGGTTCGGCGACACCAACCCCATCCGCGATGCGTTGCTGTGGGGATATGCCCAAGCGCTTGCATGGGGGTACACCCTCTACCTGTACGCACAGGCTCAGACCAGGATCAAATCCGCCAGCGATGGGTGGCTTGACCTGATCGGGCTGGATTTCTTCGGCAACAACCTGATTCGGTACACGAGCCAGACTGATTCCAGCTACCGGAATCGCATCCTGATCAACATTTTCCGCGAGCGTGCCACCCGGCGCGGCATGGAGCAGGTGCTGTTTGATCTGACGGGGCGGCATCCGATCATTGTTGAGCCTGCGAAGCCCGATGATTGCGGGTGTCTGGGTGTGACGCTGGGGCTCGGTGTATCAGGACCAATCGGTTCGACAAGTTGCCCCTATCAGGCATTTGTCACCGTCTACCGCCCCTCTGGAAGTGGCGGCGCGAACTGGCCCGGTCTTAGAACGAACGCCTTTGGCCTCGGCGTGGCCAGCGGGCTCATTCCACAAGCCCAGCTTTTCTCCGAAGTTTCGGATGCGGACATCGTCGCGGCCATAGAGGCGACGAAGGCCTACGGCACCACCGTCTGGTATCGAATCACCAACTGATTATTTTCATTCATAGATGCCCGCCACTGAGCGGGCTTTTTTATTGGGGAACCCATGGACAGACAGATCGTATACCCGGGCCAAATCTTGCCGGAAACCAGCCTGCTCCAGATGACCAAGGATTCCATGATCGGCATGGCAAAGCTGGCGTCCGCACTGCTGGGCACCAGCACCTATGCCAGCGGTTTCGCAGTAACGCCAACCGGCCCTGCATCGCTGCAGGTGGTCTACGCCCCAGGCGAGATTTACAGCCTGTCCAGCATTGATTCGCTGGCTTTCTCAACTCTTCCGGCCGACACCACGCACTCGATCCTCAAGCAGGGGATTCTGCTTGATGGTGGCACGCTGAGCTGTCCGGCACCTGGGACATCAGGGCAGTCGATTAACTATCTCGTGCAAGCCACCTACCAGGATTCGGATGCAGTCCCCGTTCTCTTGCCTTATTACAACAGCGCAAACCCTGCTATGCCGTATAGCGGGCTGGGCAATAACGGCCTAACCCAGAATACGGTTCGCAAAGGCATTGCGGTTGTGAACGTCAAGGCAGGCGCGTCTGCGGCTACCAGCTCACAGACGACTCCCGCACCGGACGCGGGGTATGTTGGTCTGTACGTGGTGACGGTGGCCTTTGGCCAAACCACAATTACCACCAGCAGCATCGCTGTTGCTGCGGGTGCGCCAATCATCAACTCCACAATTCATGGGCTGTCTCCAGTATTCAATGTGCCCGTTTCGGTTCCTGCAGCAGTGAGCAGCCAGCAGGCAATAAACCTTGGTCAACTGTCCCTGATCAAGGGTATTCAGAAATTCACCTCGAACAGTTCGTTCACCGTGCCTGCCGGCGTCACTCTGATCTGGGCTAGTGGTTGTGCGGCAGGGGGCGGGGCTGGATCCACGCTGAACACGAATGCATCGTCATATCTGACTGGAGGGTCAGGCGGTGGCGCTGGGCAATCGGTAATTCGTCAACCTATCAACGTGACCCCCGGGCAAATTATACAAGTAGTCATTGGTGCGCCCGGCGCGGGCGGCACCGCAGCTGGCAATAACGCAACTGCTGGCGGCGCTACCCAGCTCGGCACCTCCGGATCGCTTCTCAACCTGATTGGTGGCTCGCCCGGTACGATTGGGGTAGGTGGGACCGCATCACCTGGCAATTACGCCGGTCCGTTTGGAGGCGCTGGATATCCCAACGGTGGCGCAGCAGCTGATACGACGGTCTATGCAGGGGGCGTGGCGGCAGGCGGATTCGGTGGCGTGGGCGCAAGTACACCATTTGGCAATGCCGGGGCCCCAGGTCGCGGAGCTTCTGGTTCAAACCCCCCCGGCCTTGCAGGTTCTGGATACGGAGCAGGCGGCAGCGGGGCTGGCGGTGCATACAACTCAACGGTCAGCGCGCCCGGCGGTGCTGGGGCGGCAGGACTTCCAGGCATACTGATTATCGAGTGGTGATAGGCATGGGCAATTACGCGATCATTCAAGATGGCTCAGTCATCAATACAACCATCTGGGACGGCAATACGGAAACATGGTCGCCACCTGATGGGCAGCTAGCGGTGCAGATTCCAGAAGGGTTGGCGGTTACGGTTGGCACGCAATACAAAGATGGTGCCTTTTTCATAGAGTACGCCGAGGTGTCCCCAGACCTTGTTCCAACACCCGCTGACATACTACGCAAGAATACTATCCAGCGAGATGCGCTGCTTAGTATCGCCGCGCTAGCCATCGCTCCACTTCAGGATGCAGTCGATCTGGAGATGGCGACGGCCGCTGACGTGGCCCTGCTGAAAAAGTGGAAACAGTATAGGGTCGAGGTGAACCGAACTAAAATCACCGAACCGGCACCATCGTGGCCATCATCCCCGTGACAGCCATAATGTGCTGGTAGAAACTATGATGCTAGGAGGAGGATTGTGTTTCACATCGAGAGATATTCCTTCCTCTTAAAGCATGGCGAAACCTAAGCACAGGTCGTTCAATCAGATTATATGAAAAGATGCTGAATATAATTGAACCGACAAGTATGCAGATAATGTAGCCAGTGCTACTTGAGGGCGTGTAGCCAAATGCTTCAGCGGCATACATAATAACAAAATGGTTTAGAAACACCCCATAGCTAATGTTTCCGAGCACCTCGTCAGCTTTGCTATATCCTAACCGAAGCAGCAGTTTTATGACCGGTAGGCCAAAGACTATTCCGGCAGAGACCTCGGTGGTGTATCCGAGCCTGGGAAGGAACCCGGTTAGCGATGCGGTAAGCGCCACTAACGATACCACCCAGGCCAGCAACAGCAAGGCACTGCTTGTCTTTGTTACCCAATAGAGATAGCTACCGCATAGGAATATAAAAAGAGTTCCGGGTAACAGCCTATAGCCGTAAACATCTGAGTCAATAAGTCCTAGAGCAGGTACAATAGAAAATAAAAGCGACAAAGCAAATCCTACATAAGTTAGTCTATATATAATAAGAAATGGGATGGCTATGTAGAAGAACGCCTCCAGTCCTAGTGACCACGCTGGAGGAATTATTAGTGAATTAGTAATGCCAAACATGTATAGGTCCAGCGGCGCAATAGCGAGGCTTGGAATTATGTTAGTGACGCTTATTGCCTCTTCACTCACATTTGGCGGCAACCAAAAAATGATTATTATGCAAGATAAAGCAAAGTAAAGTAGAAACTGAGGGTACAAGCGCAGAGCCCTATCTATATAAAACATTCGAATGCGCGATTGGCTGTTATATCTTTTCGACACCAGCGCCGTCATTACAAAACCGCTTATTATCAGAAAGGAAACTACAGCAAAAACACCTGGATTATAAGTAAATAATCGAACGCCCATGTGAGACAAGGCGACAACAATAGCGAGCACTAGCCGATAGGCGCCCATATCCATATCCAATTGAGATTTGAGCCGCGCATTATGCCTACCAGATCGACACAGTGAAAGTGGCGCCGTTTGTTGAGAGCCGGATCGGTGTCTGTCGGTCCAAAAAACCAAAAGCACAGACCCCGCCACATGCGGGTCTTTTTTTGCCTGGAGGAAAGTGATGCCTATGACCACGCAGCAGCTGCTGCAGATTCTCCCTAATGCCGGCCCTCAAGCCGGCATTTTTGTGTCCGCCCTCAGCGCAGCGATGGGCAAGTATCAAATTACGACTCCGGCACGTTCTGCAGCGTTCATTGCTCAGGTTGGGCACGAAAGCGCTCAACTGACTGCGGTCGTTGAAAACCTCAACTACAGCGCCCAAGCACTGCAAAAGACCTGGCCCAGCCGATTCTCGGCGGAAGTTGCCAGTGCATGTGCCCGGCAGCCCGAGAAGATCGCAAACATTGCCTACGCCTCGCGCATGGGCAACGGCGCACTTGGCTCGGGTGATGGCTGGAAGTACCGAGGCCGCGGCTTGATCCAGGTGACAGGGAAGTCGAACTATCAGAAGTGCGGAGACGCACTTGGGATGGACCTGATCACGAAGCCTGAATTGCTTCAGGAGCCTGCGAATGCTGCGATGTCTGCGGCATGGTTCTGGTATGCAAACGGCCTGAACGCGCTGGCGGACGCCGGCGACCTGCAATCAATCACGCGGAAAATCAATGGCGGCTTGAACGGCTACGCCGACCGGGCCGAAATATATGAGCGAGCTCTGAAGGTGCTGGGATGAAATGGTCGGATATCGGCAACATTGTGGGCAAGGCCGCGCCCGTGGTCGGGACTCTGCTCGGCGGCCCGGCCGGCGGGATGGTGGGCGGCCTGATCGCGAACGCGCTGAACGTGTCGCCAGATCCTGAATCGGTGAATGCAGCGCTGGCAAATGATTCTGGCGCGTTGCTGAAGATTCAAGAGCTTCAGATCAACTCCAAGGTTCAGCTAGAGCAGCTTGCAGTCGCAGCTGAAAACAACCGCCTGCAAGCCGAGGGCGCTCAGTTCGCAGCCGAAGCAGCAGACCGCGACAGCGCACGGCAGTTGGCCGCCAAGCAGCCAAACGACCTAATCAGGCCGGCCATCACCATCATCCTGCTGGTAGGTGCGCTGTCGATCCTGGTGTGCATCTTCACCGGGGTCGGCCTGGAGGCGCTGCAGAACCCGGTGGCGGCCAGCACTATATCGCTGCTGATCGGGCTGTGGTTCAGCGAGCTGAAGCAGACGCTTGGCTTCTACTTCGGCATGACCAAGGAATCGCAGACCCAGAACGCCATCGTCACGCAGTTCGCGGTCGAGCCCGGCACGGTCACCAAACCAGATAAGTAAAAGCCCGCCAGGGGCACTCATGACCCGGCCATTTGGAGTAGAAATATGCGGACTGATCAATACATTGCTGGCCCGCTGGGGATCGTTACGATTGCCCTAAAGGCGAACGGTGGCAGCCTGAAGGTTGAAAAACAGGTAGGTGACGATTGGGTCGCTTCTGACACGTTCGCCCAGGATGGTGCTTGGCGCTTGAATCTCGGTTACTCACAGACCCGGTTCACTCCCGCCGGCGGCGCAGCCTTCGAGGTTTACCCATGAGCCTGCTTGTCAGCAACGGGCCATTGCGTTATGCGATCCGGCGAGGCCTCGGCCTACTTGGCGACAGCTTTTCCGGTAACTGTCACACCATTGCGGCCACGGCTTACGCTACCGAGGCCTACGGCTATGCCGGCATGGTCGCCGCCCGCACCGGGCTGTTTCCGAGCTATCTCGACAATCAAGGGAAAGTCGGCGATCACACCGGGCAGTTCATGGCGCGCCTTCCTGCATGCCTGACATCCGTAACGGCCGATCTGTGGCTGTTGCTTTCGCGTACCAACGACAGCACCACGTCAGGCATGACGCTGGACGACACAAAAGCCAACGTGATGAAGATCGTCACCGCCTTCCTTAGTACGCCAGGAAAGTACCTGATCGTCGGCACCGGCACGCCGCGCTTCGGCACCAAGGCGCTGACCGGACAGGCTTTGACTGACGCTGCTGCTTACAAGGACTGGGTGCTGACCTACGTCCGCCAATTCGTACCGGTCGTGAACATCTGGGACGGCTTCACCGAGGACATGACGGTCGAGGGCCTGCATCCGAACATCCTAGGCGCGGATTTCCTCAGTTCTAAGATCGTGCCGATCATCACGGCGAGCTTCGACTTCCCTGGCATTCCATTGCCGACGGATGCAACCGACATCTATTCTGCCATCCGCCCCTTCGGCTGCCTGAACCCGAACCCGCTGATGACCGGGGCCACTGGCGTGATCAACGCCTCCGCCAGCCCGGTCGGCGGCTCGGTTCTGGCCGACAACTACAAGGCATCCGGATCAGGCCTGACTGGCATCACCACGCGCTGGTACAAGGAGCCTGCCGCGTATGGTGAGGCTCAGTGTATTGAGCTCGGCGGGACGCTGGCGGCAGCCGGCGGCTACCTCTACCTGCAGTTGAACTCGAATATCACCCTGGCAAACCTCCTGGCCGGCGACGTCATCGAGATGGTTTCGGCGCCGGAGATCGTCGGAAACAGCCGCGGCATCCTTGGATGGGAGGCTGAGCTGATCATCACCAAACCAGTTTCGGGCACGTCGACCACCATCTATTACCGCTCGATGGACAAATATCAGGAGCCGTTCACGTTCCCGGCGAACTGGAAAGGCGCACTGGAAACACAGCGCTATACGTGCGACGTGACGGAAACCGTCGTCACCGCGCGCATGGGACTGTACCTGGCCGCCGGCATCGCGCAGGACTCAAAGGTAAAGGTTGCGCAGTTCGGCGTGCGCAAGGTCTGATTGCCTCCGGTCGGCAGCAATTGACGCCAGCTTAGCGGCTTCGGTTAACTGGACGCATATCCAGTTGTAAGACCAATCCATGATCCCACCTTCAAAGCACGTCGCCGATCCGCTGGCCAAATGGAAGCGCATGATCGAGAACAGACAAGATCTCGTCACCGACCCAGATGGTCAGCGGACGAAGCTGCGGGAATTGGCGATGCTTGCGTATCAGCGGTACCAGGTTGATGCCAACGAGCTGTCGGACATGCTGGAAGTCACTGACGCTGCGCGCGAGTGGGGACTGCTCGAATTGGAGGAGGGTTACCACCTGGGACTCTTCCACCGCCCGGAGCATGATATTGAGGCAGGGACGCAGTGTTTCTATAAAGGGAAGCTGGTTCGGATTCTGTGATCGTCGGCAGGACGCCGTGGGAGGGGTGCGTGAGATTTGCGTGACTTCGCGTGACCTTATAGTGATCTATGGCTATTCGATTGCAGCGAGCGCCAGAGAATTCAGCTATATGCCTTATTGTTGCTTAGGTAACGCGTGCATGGGGTGCTAGGGGTCGAGTGTTCGAATCACTCCGTCCCGACCATATTTTGTAAAGGGAATCAGCCACTTACCGGTTTGATTCCCTTTTTCATTTCTGGCTTGCGCAAAACTGGCGCAAAACTGGCGCAAAACTATCCGGCGATTTCGCTGATATCGAGGTCCGGAATGGCCTCCGACCAGATCACTTCTGCGTGCTCCTTCTGGTAGTTTTTGGTCATTCCCTCGCTGGCGTGCCCGGCGATCCTCTGCCCATCTTTCCCGGCTTTCTTGTACAGGTGCAGCGACAGTGCCCTGAACAGATTTCTGAGGCTGAAAGAGCGATATCAGCAAGTTTCCAGTTCAGGGTGGTGCTGAAGTCTGCTGGTAAGCAGCCTGGTACCGTAATGAACCGTCTTAGACTGACCAACTCAGGGAATGTCGCGGAGAAAGTATCAGTCGTGCTGGAGCCGGGCTTCGACTCCTTTGGAGACTGGAATGCAGGCACGATGAATACCGATGGCGCTTCCGAAGCAGAATTAGAGTTCGTCCCGACTAGCGAAGATCTGCTCGGCACATGCACGGTCACTTATTCAGCACTGGACGGCAAAAAGCGAAAAGCGTTTTTCACCTATGTCATTCCTGCGAGCGAACAATGGATACAGCTTGAGAGGGTGAGTTAGCTGGGCTACGCGTCATCAACGCCTCCCACGGCCCGAGCTCTTCGCACCATGTCAGCCGCAATCAGCAGAGAAGGTGATGGGAGTACTGGACGATATCAATCAAAGGTGGGGCCGGGGAACGCTGCGCATCGCTAACGTGCCCTCTGATCCGGACTGGGGAATGCGGCGGGAAATGATGAGCCAGAGCTTCACCACAAAGCTTGATCAACTTGTGACGGTGAAATGCAACTGAATGGAGAGGGGCATGGCCGTAAACGACGCTAAAGAGCGGGAGCTGAAAATCTGGAATGACTATCTTGACCATGAAGCCAGGCGGGAGAGTGCGGCGGACCGCTGGCACGGCGAACTGCTTGGTCATGCCAATGCGCTGGCTCGTCTGGGAGTGATCGATGAGGAGGAGTTGCGCGAAATGCTCGAGCTTGCCGATTCGGCATTGGAGCATGTGAAGGCCCAGCTCGAGACGCGGGAGTGGCTGGAAGAAAAGGGGTAGGGGTTGATGTAGTTCGGCAGGATGCCGGGAAGGGGATGCAGCTCGTACCACTTTCCGTACCATCCAATGGGGAAAGTAGGGGGTTATAGGGTGATCCATGGGCACTAGAGGCCCATGGAAGGCGCAGATGTCATACACCTGCTAATCCGCACATTCGGCGAAAAGCTGTAGCAAAATACAGGTGTAACTTATTGATTCTTATGGGGGCATGCGGGGCGTTTTGGTTGGCCCGGTTAACCGCTGTATCCGTTCCGAATCAATATATTAGCGGAAAGTCCCAGTCAGTGCGTGCTAAACTTTGCTCTTGCAATCGCCTATATTTCCGTTAAGGAATGTGAGTTTATCCTTCACGCATGAGAGTGTGTTATATGAGAGTATGGACGGTATTAATGCTTGTGGTTTTTTCAGGTGAGCTTTCAGCAATGGACTTGTCGAGCTCGCTGGAGGACTATAATCATATGCCACCTTGGAACCAGACCATCCATAGTGATGATCCTGATTTGACCAGTCGCTTCACAGGCAAAAAGTTCATCTGTACTAAGGTCGAAGATCATACTCCGCAAGAAAACGAGATGGCTGCTCGTGCCTTTAATGAATTCATGACGTACTCCCTGATCGGGGAGAAGGACGAGAATTTCTGGTTAGAGACTGCTCATCGTCAGCTCCGGGTAAAGTTGCTCGAAGCCGCTGTCAAGGCGGGCAGTTGGCGGGGTGACTATGTCGATGCCCTTTGGTCATCAAAGTTTGAAAGAAAGCCTGAAGTGCTTGCGGAACTCTCCGAACGGGTGCGCCATTTGGCAGCCACGGTACCCATGGCCATGTATCGATACGGTAAGTCTCTCTGGCCTTACCAGAACAGCGACATGTACTACCTCATGGATGCGGCGATTGACCGGGGCAGTCCTCATGCAATGACCTACGTGAGCGGTAACATTCTCGTTCGCTCCAATGAGTTGCGTCCGCTCGCAAAGGCTATGCTGGAGTGTGCTGCCAGCCAAGGGCATACAGAAGCTTATGATGGACTTGGGACGCTGGCGGATATGGAGGGCCGCCGACTGGATGCTTATCGTTTATGGGCAAAAGGCGTCAATGAAGGATGCGAAAAATGTATTGCGAAAATGGAAATGCTCAAGCGAGCACGGGCCAATACCCCTGCGAAGCTAGAGGTTAAAAGGCAGTTGCTTAAAAAATTACAGTTGGCGGATCCGTCCAGTGCTGAAAAGTATAGAAAGGAATTGCAGTATCTGAATTTTCAGGATATCCAGATAAAAATTCCAGAACTTGAGCAACTGAAAAAATTCTATTCAGATAATTTTCTATATCAAGTAACTGAGCTTCCCGAGTCGAGGCTGCGTCCTTCAGGTGATCTGATTTTTTATCCGAGCGACGCTGAGTTGCTATTGTTATTGCAGGTGGAAGCAGGGCTCGTTGGCGAGCTCTAACACGCCTTGACGATGGCTTTCAAGGCGCTTGACCTAGTAGACGCACAACGGTTGTCACAACATGGGCATCTGCACTGCCTTCATCCGCTGCTTTGCGGAAGTACGCTGAGACATGCTTTCATCCTGCTGCAGCCCAGCCGCACAGTGTTCAAGGTACACTGCGGTGATTTAGCAACCCGCCGCCACCTTTGCATCGATAAGTTGCTGGCTGAGGCGCAATCGCTGGTCACCACTCAGCTTGAACTGACCACGCATGGCACCGTTCTGTAGGTTGATGTTGGTTATTCTGAAATCTGACTGCGGAGCTCGTCGCACTCCTGCCTGAGATAGTCGTTTTGGGCGGAAATGCGCTGAAGGGTGTTGATCTTTGCCCAATCCTCTCCCGCCTGGCGGAGGCAATCGGATATTCGCGTCTTCGCTGCGTTCAGCTGTACCCGCAACGTATCTCGTTCGCGGGAAACCTCGGCGTGCATCTCAACAAGTGTTGCGACGTGCTCTCTGCTGAGCTCAAGCATGCGCTGGAGCATTTTGAGTAACTCCATAATGTTCTTATATACAGCATTATGCGGCGGGGGATTGGGGGCTTGGTGTTCGTCGGCAGGACGCTGGGGAAGGGGAATACTGTAGGAATATCCAACGCTAAGTTATTGTTTTTTATAGGCAGAAGCTGCCATTTCTGAAGGTCTTAAAAGGAATGTTATTCTTTATAAATCAAAATTTTGGCTGCGGTTAACGATCACCTTGACATGGTGGGGGTTTAAGCAGGCTCCACGATTGCCGCGGGGCCGCCGCTACTTTACTTGCCGAGCTTCTTGCGGACGTCCGTCACCATCGGGCCGACCGCTTTCACGGCGGCTTTGAGCTGATCCTCGGTGACGCCAAATTCTTTCGTCCAGTACTTCAGCTCCCAAGCCTCAGATGTGTTCACGCGAGCTCTGTCTTTCGGGCCACGGTTGTGCAGATCATCAGCCATCTTCAATTTCCTTTTGGTGGGCCTGGGGCAGTCCAGGTCAATCCAGCGTAGACCATCAGGTAGTGGCCGCCGCCCAATGCGTTGATGCGCAAAACCTCGTCTGGGGGCCGCGTGTTTCCGTTTGCATAACCGCAAAAAAGTGGATAATTTGCTACCCCTGAACGGCATACATATTCTTACAATTCATTAGCTTATGTCTCTACAGCCCCCAGCATGGGGTGCTAGGGGTCGAGTGTTCGAATCACTCCGTCCCGACCATATTTATCAATGACTTAGCCCAATCTTCTCAGGTTGGGCTTTTTCATGTCTGGAGATTTTCGGGGCTCATCCTGCCTTCATTGTTGCAGACACGTTGATTCCTCATCCGCCGTACGCCTTCAGGCTTCAAGGAGGAGGTGTGGACGGCGGGATTCACAATGCAACACCGTCATATAACGGAATTGAAATGGGTTGGTTTGCGATGTTCGTGCTGCTCGGGATTGCCCTATGGGCAATGGCTGTCCTCTTGCTGTCCTTCGATCTGGATGCTTCAGCCGCAGCCCTGTTCCTTTTCGGTCTGGCCACGATTTGGCCAAGCATCTTTTACGGTCGCGCCGGTACTTCCCGCTTCGTTGGCTGGTACGAGTCCTTGAAGATAATGTTGAGGGGCTGGCTCTGAGGACCGATGCGCCAAGAGTTTCGCTTTCCAGCTCTCCTCACACCGGTAGGCATGTGGATAGAGGGTGAGAGGGGATGGCTGGCCTCCGGCGGCAATCGCAGATTCCAGGGCATCAAATCTATGGATGGATGCGCTACCGGGTTGTCTGAGGGGATGCTGCGACCATTCGGGAAACGGGATCATGACGGGCTGATCGCACAATCTTCATCAGCGTGCTCATTGTGCATACCGGACGCGAAGCCTGAGTAGTTGGCCCGATGATCGTTTTCGACGGTAGCGAACAGTTCGGCGTCTGATGGGTTTCAATGCTGCGTTTTAGAGTGCGGGTCGCTTTGGTAAGTAGCGTGCGCGGCGAATTTTATTCATAGGGAGTTTTGAATGTTGCCGATCAGAACGTCCATTATGTTGCTGTGTCTGGCTGTGCTGGGATATACCGGAAGCTCTGTCGCGAGCCCGGAAGATGACAAGCGGCAAGGACTTGTAGTACTGGTTGCAATGGAGCAGGTCTGCAATAACGCGAATCCTGGTATGAAGAGCGATGTTGAGAACGTCATGGCATCGGATTCCACTATCGACGAGGCAACAAAGGCGGAAGTGAGAAAAATCAAATCTGACCCTGCCTATAAATTCAAAGTGAGCAGCATGGCTGACAACTTGATGCACTCCCCAATGGGGGCGTATGTCGCCAAAGACATGTGCAAGCATTACGGCTCGAAATAATCAATTTCAGCCCGCGCTAAGGGGGGGTGGAGGATCGCCTTGCGCGGTGCATACGTCTTTCGCATCCCGCTGCGCACTCTGTGAATGCGCAGGAGGGTGGTTCGGTCATTTGACTTGCCCGAGAACCTCGCGACTGAACCCCTGGATTCCCCTGTGTGCGTTCACTTTCAGGCATTCTGCACCACCCTGTAGCAAGCGCTGGACGTGCCATCGAGAACGGCTGGAACAATGCGCGAGCGCTTCGTAGGCAGTGGCGCCTGCGAGTTGGCGAAATCAGTCGCGAAAATCACCGAGATCGTTGCTCAGTATTCGAGGCTGAGACTCAGTGTTTCGTATGGAGGTGCTGTGCTTCATCTCGCTTCATGGCACTGATACGACCGAGCGTCCAGAAGGAAATCCCGAAGAAGAGCAGCGAAATCAGTACGCCGCCGCTCATGATGTAAAAACCCGGCCGAAAGCTATGGACGTTGGCGGCGACGGCGCTGTAATCCGGAAACCAGCGCGAATAGATCAGGGTGACGTCTTGGTCTACTCCACAGTTTTCCCTCTCGCCGCATCCTGTGTCCAGGTATTGCCCTTCGTGAGGTCGGTTATCTTGGTCCACGTAACGGTAGTGGACGATTTTAGCAAGTCGGTTTCGCGGGATTTCCTCCAGATGCGTCACCGTGCCGTTCACTTGGGCCCCATTCCACTGAAGGGCTGCATAGGTGAAACCTTCGTGTCTCGCCATCGCGGCGAATGCTAATAAAACACAGCATGCGATAGTTAGCAGGACGACCCGGTTGTACAGATGGTCTCGTTCTGCCTCACGTGGATTAAACATTTAATGCTCCATGGCTTACGGGGAATGTGTACCTATCGGCGACGTACACAAGAACTTTATCATCAGGGCCAGCCAGGGCTAGGCCCCTTCTCTTCTGCTCCATGACTCGCGCAGTGCACCTGGACCGCCAGCAAGTTGGAAACTGGGGCCATCCTGTTACCCGAACTGCTTGCAATGGCTCAGAGGTCGACTTACCCCATACAAAGAGTCGGCACTTCATCGAAACTGACGACCCTTTTCCATGCGCGGACGCGTAGGGGTGAGGATCGCACTTTATATGAGAAGTAAGAGAAATGTAGCATTAGGCCATCTACGGGCAATTTAAGTGTGTACAATGCGCGGCGCTCAGTTCCAGCTCTGGCTGAGCATTATTTATATAGGGAATTCAGATGTACGTTCTTCGCAACTTGTCAGCAGCCGTTTTGTTAGTTTTGACTGCTGGCTGTGCCTCCGGTTTGGATCACACGCAAGAATCTGAACTGGCTGGCTATCGTGCCAACCATCTTGACGTTCAAGAAAAAAGTCCAGGCCTGGCCGCAGGACTGGGCCTCCTGCCTGGCGGTGGATCGTTCTACGGGCGCGCTTACGGCTACGGTGTTGTCAACCTGTTGCTGTGGCCATTGTCCATTATCTGGGATCCTGTCAGTGGCTACGACGCAGCTGAGTCCATCAACTATCAGGCATCAAAGGCTCATGTAGCCAGCTTGAAGCGACGGGACATGGATCGTCTTGACGCCAGGCTTTCAGCTAACGAGATTGATCTGAAAACCTACACTCTGGAAAAGCGAAAAGTTGACAATCTGTACTAATGATTCCTAAACATGGATGGAACCCGCTGTAATGAGCTGAGCGTCATGCGCAGTACTTACGGTGGCCCAGTCCTATCTTTTCCCACCGGCAGGGAATTGACTCTGCCGAGTTGGGTATAGCCTCCCGTTGAAAGGACGGAGTCTGGTCGAAACGATACTGTGGCAACCCCTCGACGAGCCCGTCGATTGAGCGCTGCATGACTCGGTGGCAGGCAACGAGTTGGCGCCTCTCAGTACCGACGTACATCAGGGACGTGTGCCTTCAATAACATCGTCGCTGATTCGCTGATTCGCAGGTTTGCCATTGCAAGGGATGGTCCATTTCGAACCCAGTGGATTGCTCGGCCGTCGTGTCGCAAATCTTCATCATCTCGACGCGAGTCGTCGGCGCGACGTTGTAGCGCTCCACATTGATAACCAACTGCTTTGGCGCGAGCCCCTCAGGGACGATGGTCCGCAGGCTCGTCGATCGAGTAGCGTCCGCACCTACGGTCACCCGTCGAAAATTCCTACACAGAACGTTGACCGCATGCTGGCCAGTACGTTAACTGTATGTACATACAGTTATTCACGGCAAGGCTTGCATCATGAGCGTCACTATTCTTGGCCCATTATCGGCCTGCGGCGAAAAGCTGCGTCTCTACTCCTCTCACGTACCGGCCGGCTTTCCATCGCCAGCGGCTGATCACATCCAGATGCACATCCCTCTGCACATGCGCGGGGAAGAGGTCGTTCTGAAGTCGGAAAACCCGAACTACCCCTCTCGCCAGGTGATGGAAGGGGATGAACGGGTGATCTGGGGCGTGGTGATTCAGCGTCCGCGATCATGACAAAGCCTGAGCCCGTCTTTGCGCTGATTGACTGCAACAGCTTTTATGCCAGTTGCGAGCGTGTCTTTCGGCCTGACCTCGCCAAAACGCCCATCGTGGTGCTGTCCAATAACGATGGCTGTGTGATTGCTCGAAGCTATGATGCAAAGCCGTTCGTGAAAATGGGTGCGCCTTACTTTCAGATCAAGGATCAATTGCGCCGCGACGGTGTGATCGCGTTTAGCAGCAATTACGCGCTGTATGGCGACATGAGCGAGCGGGTCATGAGCATCATCGAATCGATGGTCCCCGCGCTGGAGGTCTACAGCATCGACGAGGCGTTCGCTGACCTTTCTGGCATCCCCGGCGACCTGACGGCTTTCGGAAGGCAGATCCGGGCGACCATCTATAAACGCACTGGTATCCCGGTGGGCGTGGGGATAGCCCGCACCAAAACATTGGCAAAGCTGGCCAATCACACGGCAAAACGCTTGCTGGCGAAGACCGGCGGGGTAGTCGATATCTGCGACCCGTTCAACCGTGACTGGACGCTGCGTAACACGGAAGTCGGCGAGGTATGGGGCGTAGGCAAGCGCATGAAGGCCCACCTTGAAGTCATGGGGATCAAGACCGCAATGGATCTGGCAAAGGCCGATCCCTGGACGCTGCGGCAGAAATTCAGCGTTGTGATCGAGAAGACTGCGCGCGAATTGTCGGGGACGTCATGCCTGGAATTGGGGGAGGCCGATCCACCTAAGCAAGAGATCTGCTGCAGCCGAATGTTTGGAAGCCGTTTGACGACTATCGAGCCCATCAAGGAAGCCGTCGCCACATACACCCAGCGCGCCGCAGAAAAACTCCGGGCACAGAACTCGCTGTGCAAGAGGATCCGGGTCAGCATCCGAACGGGGATGTTCAACCCTGAGGAGGCCAAATATGCCAACGGCGCGATGGTTGAGCTGCCGTATCCCACCAATGACGTGCGCCTGATGACGAAGGCTGCGACAGAGGCGGTCAATCGCCTGTTCCGGCCGGGCTTCAAGTACAGCAAGGCCGAGGTGCTGCTGATGGATCTGCGCCAGCCCGGCGAATTTACCGACGACCTGTTTGCCCATTCGCAGCCAATGGAAGCCGAGAAGGTGATGAACGTGCTTGATGAGATCAATGCCAAGTGGGGGCGTGGAACGTTGCGCGCGGCAAGTGTGCCGTCTGCCCCTGGTTGGGCAATGCGTCGAGACCTAATGAGTCAAAGCTTCACGACGCAAATGGATCAGCTGTGGACCGTGAGGTGCAATTAGGGGTGTGATGTTAGGCAGAACGCCGGGGAGGGGATGGAGCTCCCGCTGTGACGCAACAGCGGGATTAAAGCTCTCGTACCACTTTTTGTACCACCTGGTGCGTTTGAGCGGGTAAAGGAGGGTTGATCCGGGTAAGCAAACCCCCGAAATCATTACCCTAGTCTACTGGGATCAACGCACCCGGAATTATGTCGCAGTTGACCCATTCATCCGTGAAACCCAGATTTCAAAGCGGTAGTTCCGCTTAGTCCCTAGCCCATTCCGATGCGAGGAAAACAGGTGCGTACTGGCTTCCGTGGGGCGGATGGAGTATGAATTATGCTGCCGAGGTTAGCCAATTTTCTAAATAGCGTGTTGCTTCAGTCGAACGTTTAAGGTGTAGGACGGATCAGTTACGTAGCCTTAAGCACGTCATCAGAAGTGAGCATGCGGCGCCTAACCAGATGGATCGTGGCTTACTGAACATTAGTATTAGACTATAGGGGCTCCGGATGGATCGAGTACAGACTCAAATAGCAAGGCTGACGCGTTCAATTCTTCTGAAACGTCCTGTTGACGGGAAAATTCCCTCAGCGCAATTTTATGGGGGACGAGGGAAAGCCTTCTCATTTTCTGGCGGAATGGGGTTGAGTTGGTGGTATGGCAGGGATACTTACGATGCGACCGATGCTGTAGCTTCGCTACTTATCGAAACCGAGCTCGAGTTCAATGACTGCGATCTCGAATCGGTTAATTCCATCGTGATGACAACGCTGCAGAAAGTCTGTTTTGATTCACCGTTCTTCAATTCTGATGAGGTTGCGTTTGCTCTAAAGGCTACGCTTTTTGAATGCAGAGGCGTGGATGTTATTGAGCTCACCCAATTCATCCTGGGCGAGATCAAATCAAACCTACGTGGAATTGTTGGAAGGAGGTGTACCGTTTATCCGTTAACCAGATTCAATGGGCCTTCCGTTTTCTTGCCAAAAGAAGGACTTCATTTGATTGCCTGCAGCGATGAAGTTGGTTGGAAAGGTTTATGCGATCAAGGATATGTTTTTGACGGCTGGACGCCAAAATCACCCTTTACTGCTACAAGTAGATTCGGCTTTATGGATCAATTCGGGTCCGGGTTTCACTATATCTTATTAGCTGAAGAGTATGGAACGCAGAAAGGAGCGAAGTTCTCAAGTAGCTTGAAGTTCAGGATGTTAATTACTGTGCTTTTCGCTTACGCGTCTGAGTTTTCCAGTCATGGCTATTCAAAATCTATGGCCCAGCCATTCTCCAACTGCATACAGTTCCCTCATCAAACCGCGCCTGACCGCTCGATTACGTTTAGCGACTGTGGCGCACTTTCTCCATTTTACGCATCAGATATCCAAATTAATGATGAGCTAGCGATCAAAATAAGGGTTTGGTATGAGTCGCTAAATGAATGCCCTCTAAATCACCAGCAGCGCATAAAGAAAGCAGTTAATTTTTTCAATCGTGCCATGAACTCGGACGATATAGAGTCATATATAAATTATTTCATAGCCTTGGATGCTTTGTTTGGTGTTCGCGGATCCGTCGAAAAGTCCATCATCGCTGGAGTAGCTAAGCTGGGATTGAATGCGAAGGCTGCAGAAAAAACACGTTGGCTGTTTGATTTACGGAATGAGCTCGTTCACGGCGGAAGTCGCTACATTTCTGAATGGCCAAAATACCAGAAGTATATAAAACATTTTGGAAGCAAACCGCTGGCCGATCTTAAGGACATCGCGCAAAAGGCGATATTAAGAGCGCCTACAATAACACCAGCTGCGACGCATGTTGATACTGAACCACCGCGAAGAGATCCAGCGTAGGGTCATTGATCGATCGTTGGATCGTCATCTATCTCAGCGTACGCTGTAGACGCCTTCGTCGTGGCGTGTGAGGCGCAAAACCACCTCTGGAGACCCCGTCTTTCCGTTTGCAAAATCACACGAAAGGCCGTATTTTGCGACAGCGATTAGGGTATATTTTCTATATAGATCAAGGGGTTGTGAGCCTATCGTCCCCAGCATGGGGTGCTAGGGGTCGAGTGTTCGAATCACTCCGTCCCGACCATATTTTGCAAAGGGAATCAGCCACCTAGCGGCTCGATTCCCTTTTTCATTTCTGACTTGCGCAAAACCCGCGCAAAACTGTATGCCGCATTCACTCACACAACAGTTTTGAGAGCATGCCGTCCGATCACTGATCACTGATCACTGATCACTGATGCCTGATGCCTGATCTCAACTCCCCCGTGCAACACATACCGCCGATCACGCCCTCGAATGACGGCAAATGGCTACCGCCCGTCCGTCCCTCATGGCGATTTGCAATGAAGCGTCGATTGCGCTGTCAGAGTAATCCCTTCGTGATGAGCAGAAATATGTTTGCTTCAGATATGAACGCCGAAGATAGCGGGCGCCTGCTGGATGAGCTCAATCGAGCCACGGCAGAGCTGATGTCCATGGACAGTGCCGCGTTCGGGCGTGAGCAATGGCAACGGGCGCACCGTCGTCAGCAAGCTGCATTTGCCGCGTGGCTGGTCTACATCAGAAAAGACCCTGTATTTCAGAACCGGTCGAAAAGCGCGCCGCTTGAGGCTGAGCATGTCGTCAAGCGTCTGCCAGCGGCTGATGGCTTCATTCGCTGAACGGGCGGAGTATCGGTCACCGTGCACACTGCTTAGTGCGGTGACCGTAGCGGGACCACAGGCGGGCATGCCCATGTCCCGTCATGGCCAATCGACCTGCAACGCTTTGCCGACACACCGCTCATCCATCCCCCGGCACTAATCCCCCTCAATCCACCTCTGTCCTATAAGCGCAGATTTCCTGCGACTCGTACTGGAGGTCATCATGGGTATCGAAGACAACGGGCCAGATAACGCGTATCAGGGTCCAGCCGAGCCGGGCAGCAAAGAAGAGGTTTATCCCGACGCGAGTGCAGACTCGGCTGAAGGCATCGACAATAATGAGGACGCAGCCATCGCAGCTCGAAACAAGGGCCTGGATGAGATGGAGATCCCCGATAATCCCCCTGTCGACGAAGACGAGGAGCCATCGCCGGGCAACAGCTAGACGCGGCGCTTTACACCAAACCCCACCCTGCGTGGGGTTTTTCCTACACAACGACTACTGTGTTACACAAATGAGCCACTCGTCGGAGCGTGAGCACTATCAAGGGGTTGGCTACTCAATGTACTAGCCAAAAAAAATAAGGGACCCCGGATGAGACCTCAGATCAACGATATTCCTAACGCACTCGACCTGATTAGCGAGCTGGACAAGGCCACGGAGCAGATGATGTCTATCCCCGTCGACCATATCGGTGGTACTCAGTGGGAAAAGGCTTTCGTGCGGCAGCAGAGCGCTTTCAGGCAATGGCGCGACTATCTGTACTGCAAAGCCGATGAGCGTCCAGCGGTGCGGTTACTGAACATCGCGTGATCAGCCAGTGGGCACGCCTTAAACCTTTTAAACATGTTCAACATGGTCGGCCAGTCCGCTAGCGACGCCCCGCAATCCGCTCCACGGCAGCTAACACCTTGGGCCGCTGCGCGTGCCATTCGCCTTTGGTAATGCCCAGCAACACCACGTTGATGCGTTTGCCATCGCGAATAATATTTTCCCGCCGCACGCCCTCAGTCACGAAGCCGAACTTCTGGTGCATCTTGATCACCGCCGGGTTGATCTCGAGCACTTCGCAGTTGAGTTTTTCCAGCCCTGCGGTGCCGAACGCGTAGTCGAGTATCCACCACTCCACCTGACTGCCAAGGCCTTTGCCTTGCAGCGTGGTGTCCAGATAAAAGGCCCAGTCTGCAGTGCGGTGGGTAGTGTTGATGGCGCTCAGAGCGACGACGCCCACCGGCGCGCCCTCAATCACCACCACGAAGACCTGCTGCCGTGAACTGCTACGCAGGCCCTCAAGCCAGTTGAGATGCTCGGCCTCGCTGATCTCATGGTCCGTGTACATGAACTTGCGCACGTCTGGCTGATTGCGCAGTAGCCGGACGTGGGCCTGTTGGTCGGCGGGCAGGCCGAGGATCGACACGACTTTCATGGAGTCCCTTTTGAACACGTTATACGGCGATTGAGTCCCGATTCAGCCTGCACAGCGAGCGCTGCTTCAACACGTGCAGGGCGGCAAAAAGGGGTTTTTTCAAAGTCACTGGAACGAATCGATTGGCGCTTCAGTCAACCTTTCTCACACCCAGGAGGCAGAATTATCATGGCAAGCGATATCACAGAAAAACTGCGTGACGATCTTTATCAGAAAACCCGTTCCGAGCTGAACACTTTTCTCGATGAGACCAATGCCTTGCTGGCGGCAGGGGATGCCTTGAACGAGGATCGCACCACCCAGGCCCATGAGCGGCTCAAGGATTTTCTCGCCCGTGGCACCAGCGCGGTGACCGAGATCGAAATGGACGCCCAACCTGCGCTGACCCGCGCGGTGGGCAATGCCAAATCCTACGTGACGACCCATCCCTGGGCGGCCGTCGGTGTTGCAGCCGGCCTGGGCCTGGTGGCCAGCCTGTTGCTTAAACGCAACAGGGATTGAGGACGCCATCGTGGTTCGCCGTCGATTTCCGGTGGATCCGTTAAGTCCGACCAGCGGCCGGCTTGCGTTTGCCGGCCTTTGCACGCCCGTCATTTACCCTCGTTATCGCCTGGTACTGTTCATGGCGGGTACCGTAGCGGACGATGGATTCGGCACCGCTCTAGCGCCGGCCGCTGTCTTGCGCAAGCATAAATGGGGGATACGCATGAATGTCGACGAAGACACTGTTCGTCAGTTGGCCCAGTTGATCTGGGAAACCGAAGGCAAGCCTGAAGGGCAGGAGTCCCGTCACTGGGAAATGGCGACACGCCTGGCGGAGTCCGCTGCCATGGCGCCGGTCCGCACTTCAAGCAAGCACAAGGTCGATACGTTGTTCCCGTCGCCCGATGAGGCAGACCCCGACGTGTGATTGAGTCTAGAGCTCGCCCAGGCGCGGTGTCAGGGCGAAGCTCGGATCAACGCCGCAATCCAACACCTCGCGGCTTCAGACTGACCCGCAGGCCTGCCGGTCAACGCGGCGATCAGCCCGCCGCGCGTCCATCAGCGCCCAATACCACATGCCCAGCCCGCCCAGCGTCAATGCCGCTGCCGCATAACCCGTGGCCGGCAAACCGAAGCCTGCGGCAATCACCACGCCGCCCACCAGCGGGCCGATGGCGTTGGCCACATTGAAGGCGCTTTGCACCAGTGCCCCGGCCAGTGATTGGGCGTTCGGCGCCACGTCCATCAGACGGGTCTGAAGGATGGCCGCCAGACCCACGCCGCAGCCAATGAAAAACACCAGCGGAATGAGCAGCCAGAGATTGTCCGTGGCCGAGGGGTACAGCGCCAGTACGAGTGCGGTGAAGCCCAGCGACACGCCAGCGGCGAGCATCGTGGCGCGGTCCGCAGCCCAGCCGCAGACCAGATTGCCCACTGTGGTGCCCAGGCCAAACACGGCCATCACCACCGGGATCATGAAAGCGGAAGCGTGGGTGACCTCGATCAGCGTGGCCGCCAGATAGGTGTACACGCAGAAGATCCCGCCGAAGCCGATGCCGGCAATGCCCAGGGTGAGCCAGACCTGCCGCGAGCGCAGGGCATTGAGTTCCCGCAAGGGGCTGGCGTCAGCTTCAGCGGGAGTAGCGGGTGCCAGGAAACGGATCAGCACGGCGGTGAGGACGGCGAGCCCGGAGACAATGGCCATGCCCCAGCGCCAGCCGATGGTCTGGCCGATCCAGGTGGCGAACGGCACGCCGATGATGGTGGCGATGGTCAGCCCCATGAACACCCGGGAAACCGCTTGGGCGCGACGATTCTTGGGCACCAGCGAAGCGGCCAGCAGCATGGCCACGCCGAAGTACGCGCCGTGGGGAAACCCGCTGAGAAAGCGGAAAAACACCAGCCATGGCAGCGAAGGCGCCACGGCGCTCAACGCGTTGGCGATCCCGATGAAGGCGGCGAGCGCCACCAGCAAGGCGCGACGAGGCAGGCGCACACCGAGGACCATGATCACCGGCGAGCCGATGACAACGCCCAAGGCATAGGCACTGATGGCATGCCCGGCCAGCGGCTGGGTGACCTGGAACTCACTGGCAATGAACGGCAGCAGGGTCATTGACGCGAATTCGGTGGTGCCGATCGCGAACGCGCCCATGGCGAGGGCGAACAGCAGCCAGCCCATGTTGAAATGTTGCGGGGAGTGGGAGGTATTCATGGGCGATCGAGAAGGGTTTCCGGGAACAAGCATGCTGTGATACCTGAAACCGATTTCAGTTCAACCTGCATCTGGCAGCCTCGGTTAAACGTGGTCTCCAACCCACCCTTGCATCAGATAGCCTGCGCCATACGGGCCTCAAGCATCGTCTTCACCTCGGGCCATTCGTCATCGATGATGCTGAAGCGCACGGAGTTACGTTTGCGACCGTCGGGCATGATCCGCTCGTGGCGCACGATGCCTTCCTGACGCGCGCCGATGCGCAGGATCGCGGCGCGGGAATTCTCGTTCAGCTCGTCGGTGGTGAACTGCACGCGCACGCACTGCATCACCTCGAAGGCGTAACGCAGCAGCAGGTATTTCATCTCGGTGTTCAGCCCCGAGCGCTGCACCGATTGCCCGAGCCAGGTATGGCCGATTTCCAGCTTGCGGTTATGGCGGTCGATCTTCCAGAAACGCGTGCTGCCGACGACCTCACCTGAACTGCGCTGCACAATCGCGAACGGCATGACGGTGCCGGCGGCTCGACCGGCCAATGCGCTATCCACATAGTGCTGCGCCGTGGACGGCCCCGGAATCACTGTCACCTTCATATTCCACAGCTCACCGTCCTCGGCCGCGCGCACCAGCAGTGGCGCATGATGCGTTTCGAGCGGCACGAGCTCCACTCGATCGCCGGTCAAGGTCACGTACTCGCTGGGGACAGTGGCTGGGCTCATGGGCTATCAGTCCTTGGGCTTGGCGTCAGGCAGGGCGGCGCCTTTGGGCCACAGCATCCAGATCTGCCCTTGTTGCTTCATGTTCCCGGCCAGCTCGCCGGCCGCGTCGCCGGTGCCCCAGAACATGTCAGCACGGACTTCGCCGGCGATGGCGCCTCCAGTGTCCTGGGCCGCGACCGGGCGTACCAGCGGCGTGCCGTCGGGGCGGGTCGACGACAGCCACAACAGGCTGCCGAGGGGGATCACCTTGCGATCAATCGCCACGCTGTAGCCGGCGGTCAGCGGCACATTCAGCGAGCCGCGCGGGCCTTCGGTGCTGTCCGGGCGCAGGGTGAAGAACACGTAGCTTGGGTTGCTGCCCAGCAATTCATTGACACGCTCGGGGTGCGCAATCGCCCAATCGCGGATGCGGCCCATGGACACTTCGTCCTTGGTCAATTGGCCTTGCTCCACCAGCCAGCGGCCGATCGGCTTGTACGGGTAGCCGTTCTGGTCGGCGTAGGCGATGCGCAGCTGACGGCCGCTTTCCAGCTGGACCCGACCCGACCCCTGAATTTGCAGGAACTGCAGGTCGATGGGGTTTTCCAGCCAGGCCAGCACGGGGGCATTGGCGCCTTTGTTGCCGATGGTCGCGGCATCGTCGTAGGGACGCAGCACACGGCCATCCAGGCGTCCGCGCAGGCGCTTGCCCTTGAGCTCGGGATAGATGCTGTCGAGGTTGACGATGATCAGGTCATCGGGCACGCCATACACCGCCACCGGGTGCTCATCGTTGCGCTGCTCGCTGCCTTTATAGATCGGTTCGTAATAGCCGGTGATCAGGCCGTTTGCGCCGTGCTCGGAGGAGCGCAGGCTGTAGACCTGCAGCTGATTCTTGAGGAAATCGCGCACGGCGGCCGGGTTTTGCGGCACCTGGGCGGCGAGGGCGCATGTGCCACCCCAGACCGGGTCCTTGGCCAGGCGCTTGCACGCCGAGAACCAGCTGTTATAGCCCGCCATCAGGTCGGTGTCGTTCACCGCCGGCAGTTTATCCCACTCGACGCTGACGTAGGTCGTCGCTTCGGAGGGCTTGGTTTTCGGCGCGCCGCCGTCGCAGGCAGCGAGCAGGGCGATCAGTGGAGCGAGGCAGAATACGAAACGGCGCCAGTGCAGGCTTGTGGTCATCACGCGGGGTGTTTCCTGAAAATCATGCGAAGGCGGCTAGCTTGGTGAAAGCCGAGGGCTGCGTCAAATGGATGAGGGAATCATTTGCATGAAAGCCGACGTGGTGGCCGACTCGCCGTAGAGGTGACACCAAAAGGCGGCGGGTTTGCCGCCGACAGAACGCCGATGGTGAGATGACGCCCTGCTGCACCGGGCAAAACCTTTTTTTTGGCCCCTCATCCTTGTCGGCATTCGGTCGATAGCTCATCAGGAATATTCAAAAACAATTACAAAATATCTGACATGGGGTCGACGATGTTCAAAACAGTGCAGGCGCGTTATACGGTCATATTTGTGGCGTTGATCCTGGTGATCGCAGTGATCACCGAGCAGGGGATCGTGCATTTCGTCACGCCCAAGGTGCGGGAGACTCAGGAAAAAGTGGTGCTGAGTCAGGTCGATCAGATCGGCACGCGTATTCTGTCGGACCTGGCCCGCGTAGAGGCCCAGTCCCGGGCGATTACCCAGGCGGTGCCGCTACTGGACAGCGATGGCATCGACAAGGTGCTGCCAGGCCTGGTTGATCAATATGGCGATCAGAAAGTCTTCGGCGGCGGCGTGTGGCCGATGCCGGACAAGCGCACCCCGGGGCGCAACAAGTACAGCTCGTTTTTCCACCGTGACGGCAGCGGCCAACTGGTGGTGAGCACGTTCTGGAACTCCGACCCCGCGCCCAACTACTGGGAACAGCCGTGGCACCGCGCCGGGCAGAACGCACCCAAAGGCAAATGCGCCTGGGCGGCGGCCTATCAGGACGAAGCCAGCCCGCAGCCGCGCACCAATTGCGCGATGGGCATCTACAAGGATGGCGCGCTGTACGGCGTTTCGACCATCGACGTCACCCTGGGCTTCTTCAACGGCCTGATCCAGGAAAAGGAAAAAGACATTCAGGGTCAGGTGATGATCGTCGAGCGCGACGGCAAGATCCTCACTAACCAGAGCCGCATCCCCGGCGAAATCATCCTCAAGAACATTTCCGGCTTCAGCGGCCAGTCGATGTTCGCCAAAGCCATTCAGGACGGTCTGGGTCAAGTCTCCGGCGACGGCGTGTATTCCCAGGAATACATCGACCCGCAACTGGGTGACCTGACCTTCTTCCTGCGTCCCGTCGTGGGCACGCCGTGGATGATCGCCACCTCGCTGCCGACCGCCATGCTCACCGCCAGCAGTACCGAAGTGCTGAAGACCCTGGGCTGGTTGCAGATTCCACTGGTCATTCTGTTGCTGGTGGTGCTGGGCTTTGCTTTCCATCGGCTGCTGGCACGTCTGACCGTTCTGCGCACCAACATCGACGCGCTGTCTTCGGGTGAAGCCGACCTGACCCGCCGTATTCCGATCAAGGGTGAAGACGAACTGGACGCGGTCGGCCACTCGATCAACAAGTTCATCGCCTTCCAGCAAGCCATGATTGTCGAGGTGCGCAGTGGCACCGAGCAGATTTCCGCCGGCCTGCTGCAGTTGCAGGATCAGTCGCGCAACATCAACCAGATCCTCAATCGCCACGCCTCGGAAACCGATCAGGCGGTGACCGCGATCAACGAGATGAGCGCCACCGCCGACAGCGTTGCCGAGAGTGCTACGCAGACGGCGAGCTTTACCCAATCGGCGAACGATGCCGCGCAGCGTTCCCGTGACGTCGTCGACGAAGCGTCGGTCAGCGTGCGGGCGTTGGTGGCAGAAGTTGAAGACGCCACCCGGTATGTGCAGGAAATGCAGGTTGACGCCAAGCGCATCACCGACGTGCTCGGGGTCATAGGCGGCATTGCTCAGCAAACCAACCTGTTGGCGCTCAACGCGGCCATCGAAGCGGCGCGGGCCGGCGAGCAGGGCCGAGGCTTTGCCGTGGTGGCCGACGAGGTGCGGGCGCTGGCCGGTCGCACCCAGCAGAGCACGTCCGAGATCAACGAAATGCTTGCGCGACTGGAGCAGGGCGTCAGCACCGCGGTGGGCGCGATGGAAAAAACCAAGATCAGTTGCCAGTCCACGGCCGATCGCACGTCGCGGGTCAACGAGGGCCTGGACGGGATGGCAGGTTCGGTGCTGCGCATTCATGACCTCAGCGCGCACATTGCAACGGCGGCGGAGGAGCAGAGCGCGGTGACCGAGGAGATCAACCAGAACATGATCGCCATTCGGCACATGGTCGGTGAACTGGTGGGCTGTGGTCAGCAGACCGACACCAGCGTAGACGCGCTGATGGCGTCCAACGAGCGGCTGGTGGCGATGATCGATCGCTTCAAGGTTCGCTAACCGGCCATCCATTCACTCGTGCAAAGCAAGCCGGAGCCCTTGAAGCTCCGGCTTTTACGTGTGTGGATTCAGTAGCTTTCGCCGCGAATGTATTCCTGCATTTTTTCGATCAGCCTGGCCTGTTCCGCAATAGCCTCCTTGACCAGGTCGCCGATGGACAACAAGCCGATCAGTCGGCCCTCATCCACCACTGGTAAGTGGCGCAATCGGCGGTCGGTCATGATGTTCATGCAGTGGTCGACCGTGTGCTGCGAACCCACGGTCTGTACGTCGTGGGTCATGATGTCGCTGACCGGGGTGCCGGCCGAGGCGCGGCCCTTGAGCTCCATCTTGCGGGCGTAATCACGCTCGCTGACGATGCCTACCACCTTGCCGTCGCGCACCACCGGCACGGCACCGATGTTTTTCTCGGCCATCAACTTGATCGCCTCGATGACCATCTCCCCGGGACCGACGGTGTGGACGTCAGCGTGATGCGGGTCTTTCAACTTCAGTAGTTCGGCTACGGTCGTCATGCTGGCCTCTCCGGCGCGTTTCTTGTGAGCACGGCCAAGCTGGCCGTGCATAGAGAATCGTCGAGAGATGGCATTCCGGCAAGTTTGAAAGCGCCATGCCCAGCACTGAAAGCGTCAGCGACCTGATTTCCCGTTGCAGCATCCGTGCGCCGGCGCGAGGTCAGCCGATCCGCCGCGACAGGCCGCCCTGTCCCTGTGCATGAATCGGTGTCTTTGCCGGCGATGCAGCGCGCTGCTGCAGCAGACCGGCAACGTCACGGGTCTGCAGAACAAACCCTTGCACCCAATCCACGAACGTCAGTTCATCGAGGGCGTTGAGCGGCAGTTGCGTGCACAGGCGCACCGCGTGCTGCTCATCCAGGGCCAGCCAGCAGCCACCCATGGCGCCGCTGTCGAAGTTGAGCCTCATCAGCCGCTCATACAGGCCCGGGTCGGGACGCAGCGACAGTTGGCAATGCAGGATCGCGACGTCGCCCGCCGCGGGGATCTCGATGATGACCACTTCGCGGCCCTCGTCGAACAGCGCGCACACGCCGTTTTCGAGCTGCAAGGCGGTGCCCAGTTGTTTGCCCAGTGCCTGAATGCAGGCATCTGCTTGTGTCGTGGTGTTCATCATCTGCGGTGTCCTGTCCGGGTTTCAATTCGATCAATGGAGGGTCAGGGGCGGCGGCCTAGCGCGGCCGGAAGGCGCCGTTGTTGGCCTGGCCCAGCTCGTGAGCGGGCTGTGGGTCGCCACGGTCGGCGATGTCGCCGTCTGCGGTGGCCTTTTTCGGGTTCGTTTGGTCTGGGCCGTAGTCGAAGGTGACTTCGCCCATCAGGCGTTCGATGCTCAACGCGCTGCCGCTCTTGTAGCTGACGAAGGGGAACGGGGTGCCGAACGAGTCTTCTTTCGCGGCGGTCTTGAAGACCGCGATGCTCTTGATGCGCAGATTGTTCTTGTCGTTGAGTATGTCCTTGAGCATTGCGTCGGTCAGCCGTCCGCTCAATGCGCCGTTTTCGATGCGCTCCTTGATGTCGTCGCGGACCTCTAGCTTGATTTCCGCGCGAGTGGTGCCCTTGGTGTCCTTCATCGCGTCGAGCAGGCCTTTGAGCTGCGGGTCGGCGCTCATCATGTCGTGAATGCGCTCGGCGTTGCCTTCGTTGCAGTCGCGGCCGAGCATCTGTTTGACGCGGTCGATCTGCCGCTTGGAAGGCGCGGCCTGGTCCAGCCGGTTAACGTTGTTGTGCTTGACCACCATGTCCATCAGCGACATCAGGCTCGAGCCCTGGCCGGCAGCGGTGTTCTGCCGGTCGAGCTGGCGCAGGCTCTGGCGTGCGGCGTATTGCGCGTCGTTCTCGTTCGGCGTGTCCTTCAGGTATTTGGCCTTGAGGTCCTGCAGCACCTGCTCGGGATTCTTGCCGTCGGGCGACGGATTCTTGCTCATGCCGGGGAAGGCCTTTTCCAGTGTGTCACCCAGGGTTTTGACGTCGGCGGTTTGCAGCGGCAGGGCGTTCTTGAAGCGCACGTCGTAGCTTTTGCCGGTCTTGTTGTCGAACGCCAGTGTCGCGCTGACCCCCAAGGGTGCGCCGCCGGCCACGAACAGGTTGCTGGGGCGCGAAGTAAAGACGGTGCTGAACATCCGCGCGTAGCCGGTCACCGAGCCTTTTTCGAGGAAGCGCGCGCGGTTGCTGCTGTAGATGTCGGTGTGCAGGCCGTCGCTGCCGTGGCCCTCGGTGCGTTCCCGTTCGGCGCTGAGCAGTGACACGGTTCCCAGCAGGCCCGCGCCGAAGCGCATGAAGCCGGCCACAGGTTCCGCATCGGTCTGGCCCTTGTTGGTCCGGGATTCGAGGTTGACCCCGGCATCCAGGTCGAAGGCGTGTTTGCCCGTGGTGCGCACTTCCTTCTCGACGCCGCGATCCATCAACTCCATGGGTTTGAGGCCTCCCTGTGCCGGGCGCTTGCTGCTGGCCAGTTGCGTCTGCATCAGGTCAATCATGAAATCATCGATTTCGTCGTCGCGGATGAAAAAGCTCAGTGCCGTGCTGTTGGCGTATTTGTACTTGGCGTCCAGGCTGCCGCCGAACCAGCCGCCGTTGGTCTGGAGGTTGGCGTGGCTGTCGCCGGACGTAGTTTTGGTGTCACTTTTCCCGCCGCCAAAACCGAAGCTTCCGGTGCCGCTGATGGCGCCTTCGCGGTTCATCGAGACTTTCAGGCCGCGGTCGAAGCGGGTGAAGGTCAGGCCGTAGGTCCGCTCTGGATCGATGTTGCCGCGAAAACCCAGGAACGCGGGCTCTGCCGGCCCCGCGACGCCACCGGTGACGCCGCCGCCGTAATTGCGGTTCAGCTTGAGACTTTCCCGAGGCTCAAGATTCTGGAGCGCCTCGGTCAGGGCGAGCATGACAGCGGCGTTATTCGGGCCGGCAGGGGTTTGCAGCCCCTGCAGCACGTTGCGCTTGAGCGGGTGGTTGTCCTTGCGCAAGTGCTTGAGCAGGTTCTTGGTGGCGTCGTAACTGGCTTCGAGGGAGGCATGGTCACGGAAGCCGGCATCGGTGTAGCGCTTGACCGGGCTGCCTTCGTAGGCGTCGTTGTGCAAGGTGGCCAGCGCTGTGGCGATGGTGTCGAAATCCTTCGCCCCCGGTTTCTTCACTTCATTGGCGAACCCGTCAAGGGCGGCGCTGATGTCGTTGAGCACCTTGACGTCCAACGCCAGACGAGCGCGCAGCAGCGCCTGGTTATCGCCTTGGGTGCGAGAGCCATCCAGCGGCGATTGGGTGTTGCGCCGCTCCAGCGTGAAATGCGCGTTCTCCAGCTTGGTGAGCAGCTGCCCGACTTCGTGAGCGTTGTCGATGCCGCTGTGACGAAGGACGCTGGCCACTTGCGGCAGCATGTCATTGTTGCGCGGCTTGCCCTGGAAGGCCGGGTTGATCGCGCCATTTTTCAGCAAAGCGCCTTCGTCCTGGGCCAGTTCGCGCAGCGTCTTGTGCAGGTCTTCGGTGACGCTGGTCTGGAACCAGTTGAACAGCTCGGCCAGCTCGCTCGATTCAGGGGACATCAGGCGGGGCGCCAGGTCATCAATGCGCGCAGCCATGGGCCTGGGCTGTGTGCCAGTCGCCGCACCGGTCGCCGCGGCCGCACGGGTCTGCAGTTCGCGCAGCAACGCGGTTTCTTCGGTGTAGATCGGCCTCAGGCCTTCGCGGCCTTTCCAGGCGTGCTGGAGGCTGTCGGCAGGCACTTTCACCGCGCCGGTCAGCGAAAGATGGGAGGTCAGGTAGTTCTGGGTGAGGGACGTAGGGGCGTATTGCTTTGCCTTCATGCTCTCGACGTTGTTACTGCCCATGACATTGACGGTGACCTTGGCCGAGCCCCTGCGCAGGGGCTCCGGCTCGGCTGCGGCCAGCCGATTGAAGGCTGTGTGGTCATTGCGCGGGGCGGCTGGTGCGGGTGTTGCGGCTTCCCATCCGATCGCGGTTTTGACGAATTCTCCGGCGCTGGTGGTGGCCAGCAAACGTCCGTCGTGATTGGGGCGCAGGTCCTGAAGAACGGTCCCCGGTGGGGTGGTCGGGCCCTGAACCGCTTGCCAGGTCCGCTGAGGATTGAGCTTTCGGGCGTTGGCATCGTCGCCGCTCAGCTGGAACACTGCGCCGCCGCGCAGGGCAAACCAGTGCTTGCCGCCCGTGCTGATCGCCTGGATATCGCCCGCGCCGGGCGGCTTTGGCAACAGCGCGCGCTCGCCGTTCTGGTCGTGCAGGCGCAGCTCACCGCCGCTCAGGGTCATGAAATTCTGATCGTTCTGCACGGCCAGCTTGTCTGCCACCAAATGCTCGGCGCCGCGCAGGGCGGTGCCCTTGGCTTCAGTCCCGCGACCTTGCAGGGCCAGGTCGGCGCCGCGGCCCATGTCATGGGCGGCGGCCTGGGGTGCCACTTTCAACTGTTTGAGCTTGCCATCCTTGTCGATGAGGTAAGCGAAGCCGTCCTGGCCAGCCTGCAACGCCTTGATGTCCTTTTCGGAGGTCTTCTTCCATTCCTCGGTGCGCGGGTCTTGCACCAACAGCGTCTTTTCGGTGGTTTCTTTCAACTCTTCAACGGGCGGGTTGTGCACTAACCGCTTGTCGAGGGGACGTACGTATTCGCCGCGCGGTGCCTGAACCAGCGCTGAGCGTTTTTCCTCGTGGAGGGCGATTTTGCCGCGCGGCAGCTGAATCTGCGTGGCGGCGTCAGGGGTCAGGGCGGGCAAGCCGCGCTGGCGATCCATGACCAGCGGCGCCATGGACCAGCCGGGGACGAAGTCCTGTCTTTGGTCATCCCACGCAGCACTGTGCTCCAGGCCTTGCTGATCCTTGACCCGGGCGTGCAGGACGTTTGCTTCATCGTGAAAGAAGTCGCTGACGGTATGGTTGCCGAAGGCCGCCTGCAGGGCGCGCGAGGGTGGCGCTTGCTGCAGTGTGAGCTCACCCGCGACGAAGATGTTGTTTCGTCGCTCTGCAGCGCTCGGTAGATCCGCCTGCAGGAGTTTGCCCGAGGCTGTGGTCGCCAGCAGACGATCGCCGACGACCGCCACGGATTTGGCTTTCATGGCCTCGTCGTTATCCGTGCCGGTGGGGGCAATGAGCTGAAGCGCATCATTCAGGCCGGGGCCGAGCCTGTTGCGCAGTTGGAGCAACGGGTTGCCCGAGGCGTTTTCGCTGAGCGCCATCAGTTCACCGGCCGTGGAGCGTCCGAGGGCCGTGACCTTTCCTTTGAAATCCAACGGCGTAGTCAGATCATTCAGCGAGTACACCTTGCCTTTGTCGTCGAGCCCGAACAGGTTGCCGTCGCCGATGTTATGCAGGGTTTTCAGCGTTGCGCCCTGGGTGTTTTCCTGCCATTGACCCCCTTGCAACGCGTACAGCTTATTTTCGTGAATCCGCCAGGCCGTGTTGCTGGCGTCTTTGTGCACGCCGGTGATCTGCGCACGATGGGCATCGGTGGGCATCGCCACATGAGAGGCATTGTAGGGCTGGTTTTCACTGCTCTTGAACAGGGAAATGGCCGTATCACTGGCATGGGCGTGCAGCAGCCGGTGCTGCGTATCGACCAGCAGGTATTCGGTTTTCTCTGTGCTCTGATTGAGCTGCGCAAGGCCCTGATAGCGCTGGTCGTGTTTGCTCAGAATGCCTTCGAGCAGACGCTCGGTGCGATTGGTCTGGCCGGGGGCGCCAAAGACCAGTTTTTGATTGTGCAGCGCCATGCTCAGACGGGGTGTCATCGCCATGGCTTGCGGCTGGGCTGTCGCGGGACCGGTTGGAGCGGTTGGCGCCGGACCGGGTGGCGGCACAGTCGCCTGCGCCGTGGCTGCAGCGCTTGTGGCAGTCGTTGCGGCGGTCGTGGTTGAGGCACTTGCCGGATTGGGTGCCAGCGCCGTGTGCGTGGCGTTCGCAGCCCCCGCGCTGCGGGGAATTGATGAGGCGTCGCCCGGCCGGGCCTTGAACAGACCGCCTGCGAAGTTACGGCTTTTCTGCAGCGTTGACCGACTGGCAGTGGCCATGCGCGCCAGAACGTTTTTGCGCTGCGTGGGGCCGGTTGCTGTTCCTGTTGCAGCAGCAGGGTTCAGGTGGGTGGTGCCGACATTCGTGGTCTGGCCACGTAACACTGGAGGTAAAGCCATGCTGACGCCGTCCGTGCAAGTGAGTGCTTTGCAGGGTGAGTGGCGTCAGGCGGGCGGGTGGTTCCCGATTCTCCGAAAAGATCAGGCAGACCCGTCAGAGGGCTTGCGGCGGGGGCGGGAGATCACCGACTCGATGTTCTTGCGTCCGATCAGCAACGGGCTTTTGGCTTTGCGCGAGGCCGGCATGTCGGCCAGCCATTTGTACATCACCAGGCAATCCACCAGCCCGAGCCGCGCGTGGCGGTAAGCGCGGGGCAGGCGCCCGACGATCTCGAAACCGAGTTTCTGCCAGAGCGCGACGGCGACTTCGTTGGTGGCCACCACGGAGTTGAACTGCATGGCCGAGAAGCCGCTGTCCAGCGCCAATTGCTGTGAGTGCTCGCACATCAGGCGCGCGACGCCGCGACCCCGCGCGGCAGGGGTAACCATGTGGCCGCAGTTGCTGACATGACTGCCAGGGCCGGCCGCGTTGGCCTTGAGGTAACAGCTGCCGAGCAGCACGCCGTCTTCTTCGGCGATCAGCGTGTGCAGCGGGTATTCCAGCCACAGGTGCCGGGCCTGCTCGTAGGTCAGGTCGGGGGCGTAGGCGTAGGTTTCCTGCGCCCGGACCACGGCCTGAAAGGTGGGCCAGAAGACCTCGAAGTCATCGGTGGTCATGGGGCGGATGTGGATCATGGGCATTCCATCGGGTTGCGAACATCACCCGTAGGAGCCGGCTTGCTGGCGAATGGGAGGGTTCATTCGCCATCAAGGGGTTTGGACGGACGCCTTCGTCCGATCGCGGCCCGCAGCAAGCCAGCTCCTACAGGAACTGCGTTTATTCCGGACAGCGTGGGAAGCCGCCGGATGTCAGGTAGCACTACATCGAGTAAGTCAGGACACCACCCGATAACACGGCACATACGCCGCGCCGCCCGGCAGTTTCATCCGGTGCTGCTCGACGAAGGCCTGCAACAGCTTGTCCAGCGGCTTCATCACTTCGGCGTCACCGTGGATTTCATAGGGGCCGTGTTCCTCGATCAGGCGAATGCCCTTGTCCTTGACGTTGCCCGCCACAATCCCGGAAAACGCCCGGCGCAGGTTGGCCGCCAGTTCGTGGGGCGGCAGGTCGCGGCGCAGTTGCAGGCTGGCCATGTTGGCGTGGGTCGGATCGAAGGGGCGCTGGAAGCTCTCTTCGATCTTCAGCAGCCAGTTGAAGTGGAACGCGTCGGCGCGGTCGCGGCGGAACTGGCGCACCGAAGCCAGGCCAAGGGTCATCTGCCGCGCCACTTCCGACGGGTTGTCGATGATGATCTGGTAATGCTTGTGCGCTTCTTCACCCAGGGTGGCGCTGACGAACGCGTGCAATTGCTCCAGGTACGGCGCGGTGCTTTTCGGGCCGGTCAGGATGACCGGGAACGGCAGCTCCTGGTTGTCCGGGTGCATGAGGATGCCGAGCAGGTAGAGGAATTCCTCCGCCGTGCCCGCGCCACCCGGGAAAATGATGATGCCGTGGCCGACGCGCACGAAGGCTTCCAGGCGCTTTTCGATATCCGGCAAGATCACCAGTTCGTTGACGATCGGGTTCGGCGCTTCGGCGGCGATGATGCCCGGCTCGGTCAGGCCCAGGTAACGGCCGCCGGTGATGCGCTGCTTGGCGTGGGCAATGGTCGCGCCCTTCATCGGGCCTTTCATCACGCCCGGGCCGCAGCCGGTGCAGATGTCCAGTTTGCGCAGGCCCAATTCATGGCCGACTTTCTTGGTGTATTTGTATTCCTCGGTGTTGATCGAGTGGCCGCCCCAGCACACCACCATCTTCGGCTCGACGCCGGGGCGCAGGGTGCGGGCGTTGCGCAGCAGGTGGAACACGTAGTCGGTGATGCCCTGGGAACTGCTCAGGTCGATGCGCTGGCTGTCGAGCTCGCTCTCGGTGTAGACGATATCGCGCAGGGCGCTGAAGAGCATTTCCCGGGTGCTGGCGATCATCTCGCCGTCGACGAACGCGTCGGCAGGGGCGTTCAGCAGTTCGAGGCGCACGCCACGGTCTTGCTGGTGGATACGCACTTCGAAGTCCTGATAGGCCTCGAGGATGGTTTTGGCGTTATCGACATGGGCGCCGGTGTTGAGGATGGCCAGGGCGCACTGGCGGAACAGGGTGTAAATGCTGCCGGAGCCTGCGGCGCTGAGCTGCTGGACTTCGCGTTGCGACAGTGTTTCCAGGCTGCCCTTGGGGCTGACCGAAGCGTTGATGACGTGTCTTGGAGCCATTCTTGATTCCTTGAAAGCGGTGCCGGGCGCCGCGAGGGGGCAGGGCACGAATACAGTGAGCGTTCGAGACGTTCACCCATGGGGCCATTTTTTACATCGCTGGGTCAGGAAAGCAAACGTTGTGAGCGCGAATCTGGAAATTTCCCGTGGCCCCGGTATGCTGCACGGCGACGTCCAGACCCATCGGCCCTCCCGACGCTATGATCTTCAACTTCACGATTTTTCTCCTCACCCTTGTCGCCATGGAAGGGGTCGGCTTTCTCGCCCACAAGTACGTCATGCACGGCTGGGGCTGGTTCTTGCACAAGTCCCACCACGAAGAGCAGCTCGGCGCCTTCGAAACCAACGACATCTATCTGCTGGCGCTGGGCGTGGTGGCGATCGCGCTGATCGTCGCGGGCAACAGCGGCCATGACCCGCTGCAATGGGTGGGCGCTGGCGTTGCCGCGTTCGGCCTGATCTACTTGTTTGTTCACGACGGCATGGTCCATCGCCATTGGCCGGTTCGCCCACGGCCGCGCAGCCGCTACCTCAAACGCCTCTACCACGCGCACTTGATGCACCACGCCGTGAAAGGACGACGCAACAGCGTGTCGTTCGGCTTTCTTTATGCGCCGTCGGCCGCCACGCTGAAAAAGCAGCTGCGCGATCATCGCTCTGCCTCCAGCGCGGAGCGCTGCCGGGATCTCAGTGGCGCTGCCATGGGCACCGATCTGCAGAACGGCTGAACGGATTCCACTTCGAACCTGTCATTAATTTCATGTGCGTCGCGCTGTTCAGCGTCGTGTTGCTGTCGTAGAACTGACGGTCAGCCGTTTCACGCTGTTAACCCAATCGAATTTCTTCTCCGGAGAACCCCATGACTCACCCATCGACACAGGCAACGGGCAAAACCGTCACCTTCAAACGCCCCGACGGCAAAGAGTTGAGTGGCTATCTGGCCAGCCCGGCCAAGACCGAAGGCGCACCGGCCGTGGTAGTGATTCAGGAATGGTGGGGCCTGAACGATCAGATCCGTGGCGTGGCCGATCGGCTGGCGGCATGCGGTTATCTGGCGCTGGTACCTGACCTTTACCGTGGCGAAATGACGGTTGAGGAAGAAGAAGCCCATCACCTGATGGACAAACTCGACTTCGCCGACGCCGCCACCCAAGACATCCGCGGCGCTGTGCAGTACCTCAAGGGCCACAGCCAGAAAGTCGGTGTCACCGGCTTTTGCATGGGCGGCGCGCTGACCCTGCTGGCACTGAACTTCATCCCCGAGCTGTCCGCTGGCGTGGTGTTCTACGGCATGCCGCCGCTGGAATTCCTCGACCCTGCGGCGATCAAGGTGCCGGTGCTGGCGCACTGGGGCACTCAGGATGAGTTTTTCCCGGCGGACGGCGTCGATCAGCTCGAAGCCAAACTCAGCGAAGGCGGTGTCGACCTGGAATTCCACCGCTACCTGGCGCACCACGCCTTCGCCAACGAAGAAGCCGTCGGGCCTGGCCGGATTCCGGGCACGCAATACGACCCGGTCTGGGCACAACTGGCCATGGACCGCACGCTGACGTTCTTCGGCCGCACTTTGTGGGGCTGAAGACAGCGGTGTGATAGTGCTGCATCGCCTGGTATCAGCAGGCGATGCAGTTTGCTGACGCCTTGTACCGTCCTCATCCCAGTGATTTCAAGGATTGGATCGTCCACACCAAGCGAGTGACCAGCTCGCCGAAATCTCTGGACTGGTTCCAGAGCAACAAGGTGTCTGTCGAGTCCAAGCGCGTTGAATACTGGCCGGTCTGGCAGAAGAAGAGCGCGGCGGATGTCGAGTTGCGCACCCTGCACGCCGCTGACGGCCTCTGATAGCCTAGCCGCTTGCCAAGGCGGATTGCACTAGCGACCAGCGCTTACTGCACCCCGAACATCGCCGTCCAGTAAATGCCGGCGTCGCTTTTCGGGTCGGTGGCGTAGGCCGCGCCGAGATCATGAAACTGCGGGTTCATGATGTTGGCGCAATGGCCGGGGCTGGCCAGCCAGCCCTCGACCACCTTGCGCGCATTGTCCTGCCCGGCGGCAATGTTCTCGCCGATCTGCTGGCCGATATAACCGGCCAGCTCCGCACGATCCCCCGGCGTCCCGCCGTTGCGACCCTTATGATCAAAATAGTTGTTGTTGGCCATGGAGCGCGAGTGGCTTTCGGCTGCGCTCATCAGTGTGTCGTTCCACACCAGCGGCGCGGCGGCGGAGAACGACTGAGCGCCACATTGTTGCGGTTGCTTGCGCGCTTCATTGATCAGACCGAGCAGCTTCTGGCCCTCTGCCTGCGCGTTACCCAACCCGCCTGCGAGCAGTGGACGCGCGAGCACAATGCGCCAGTCGCGGTCGTTGTGGCTGACGCCGATGTCGACGAACTGCGGATTGAGCACCACCTGACAAAAACTTTCCTGAATCGCCGCCATCGCCGCCTGCGCATCGCGCGGACCCGAGAGGGTGATCGCCTGGACGCTGACCATCGAATATGACGCCCGCGCCAGCATCGGCTGCAGATCGACCGTGCCGCTGGCCGGGAGGTTCAGGCGCGGGTCGCTGTTGAGTGGCGGCAGCTCGGTGGATGCCACATTGGCGCAAGGCTGGGCCTGGCTGCGGTAGGAATTGATTGACTGGATCAGCTGCGTTTCCTCGCTGGCCACGGCCGTCCCTGCCATAAGAAGCGCCAGGGGCACAACAGCGAGACACTGGATGAATGATCTGAAACGCATGGAAATCTCCCTCGAACTGACGCGCCCACGGTGCGCGATTTTACCTGTCGCGAAATAGTCTGAGCCGCACAAACCGTGGAGGTTGCAGCGATGAGCAGGGTTTTTGCAATAGCCGAGGTGAAAACCCGCTGTTTCGCCACATAATCAGCGCTCGACCCTGCAGTGTGACTTCGATGACCACGACCATAAAGCGACTGACCCCGGAATATGCCTCGGCGTATCGAGCCCTGATGCTTGAAGCGTACGCCCTCCACCCTGATGCGTTCACGTCCGACGTCGGCGAGCGCGAAGCCTTGCCGATCAGTTGGTGGGAAAAGCGGCTTGTGGTCGGGCCTGACGCGACGGAGGTGGTGTTCGGCGCCGTTGAAGCAGGAAGGTTGCTGGGGGTTGCCGGCCTGTCTGTGGAGCGCAGAAAGAAGGCCCGTCACAAGTCCACGCTGTTCGGGATGTACGTTCCCCACGCGCATCGGGGCAAGGGCATTGGGCATGATTTGGTGCACAGTGTGTTGGAGCATGCCCGGACGCAGCCGCAGTTGGTGCTTGTCCAGTTGACGGTGACCGAGGGCAATAGCGGCGCGCAGAACCTGTATGAACGGATGGGGTTTGAGGTGTTTGGGGTAGAGCCGTACGCGGTCGCCGTGGGGGAGCAGTATGTGTCGAAGGTTCACATGTGGTGTGATTTGAGGTGTCGGGCGGCTGACGCTTGAGCCACGAGCGCGGCGCTTTTCCACGTCACCCGTCGAAGGCGAAGCGGCCTGCCGTGAGGCAGAGCCGCCGTAGCGCTTGATCTTGAGATCTTGATCCTGGCCTTACAACAACGCGGCCCCCACCAGTCCACTCACCACCCCGACCAGCATGGTCAGCACACCCACGGTCACCAGCACGTTGGCGTCGAAGGATTTGCGCAGCATCAGCAGCGACGGCAGGCTCACGCTCGGCAGGGTCATGAGCAATGCCACTGCAGGTGCAGTGCCCAGGCCCAACGTCAGCAGGGTTTGCACGATCGGGATTTCGGCGGCTGTCGGGATCACGAACAGCGTGCCGACGATCGCCAGCGGCACCAGCCACAGCAGGCTGTTGCCCATGGCACCGTCGACGTGGGGGAACAGCCAGACCCGCGCGGCACCCAGGATCAGCACGGCGATGACGTAGATCGGGATAGTGGTCCAGAACAACTGCCAGAGCGTCTTGCCCCAACGCACCAACAGGCTGCCTTCGTCCGGCATCTCGGCGTTGGCCACGGCTTGCAGCGCCTGTTCAGGCACGGCCTCCGGGCGCGAGATACGCTGAGCCACCAACGACACGCCGATCACCAGCACCAGGCCCGCCACCAGTCGCAGCGCCGTGAAGCCCCAGCCCAACACGAAGCCCATGAACACCAGCGTGGCCGGGTTGAGCACCGGGTTGGCGATCCAGAAGGCCAGCGCCGCGCCCACCGAGACGTTTTGCTTGCGCAAGCCCGCAGCCACTGGCGCCGCACAGCAGCTGCACATCATGCCTGGCAGGGCGAACAGGCCGCCGCGAATGGTCGAGCCCAGCCCGGCACGTCCGAACATTTTCAGCAGCCAGTCCCGGGGAATCAGCACCTGCAGCAGCGAGCCGAGGATGATCGCCAGCACGGCGGCTTTCCAGATCGCCAGAAAGTACACCTGGGCGTACGCCAATGCAGCGGCCCACGGCGTGGCCGGATTGTCATTGATGATCGAGCCGCCGATGCTATGGGTGTCGGCAGCGATGAAGGACTTCAGGTAATACGGCGACCACTTGACGTAGTACAAGCCGATGGCGGCCACCAGCAGGAACGCCAGGGGTTTCCACCAGAACGACCAGCCGCGGCGTTCGGAGGTGAGCGGGAGGGCAGTCATGACAGGCACCAGAGCAGGAAATCGTGGGGGCGGGATGATACGCCGTGGCCGGGCATTATAGTAGGTGTCGCAAGGGATGTCGGCTCACGCCCGCCCGCCGAAATCCAGCCCGGACGCACGCAGCAGTTCCTGGGTGTAGGGCTGTCGCGGGTTGCAGAAGATCTCCCGCGCCGCGCCTTGCTCGACCACTTGGCCGTCCTTGATCACCAGCACCTCATGGGCCAATGCATGAACCACCGCCAGGTCGTGGCTGATGAACAGATAACTGAGGCCGTGACGAATCTGCAGATCCCGCAGCAACGCGATGATTTGCTTTTGCACGGTGCGGTCCAGCGCCGAGGTGGGTTCGTCGAGCAGGATCAGCTCCGGTTCCAGCACCAGCGCCCGGGCAATGGCCACGCGCTGGCGCTGCCCGCCGGAGAATTCGTGGGGGTAGCGATGGCGGCTGTCCGGGTCCAGGCCGACTTCGCCGAGCACCCGAATCACCGTCTGTTCACGCTGGGCCGGGGTGCCGATGCCGTGGGTCAGCAGCCCTTCGGCGATGATCTGCTGCACGGTCATGCGCGGACTCAGGCTGCCGAACGGGTCCTGAAACACCACCTGAATGCGTTTGCGCAACGGCCGCATCAGTTGCTGGCTGCGCAGGCTCAGTTCCTTGTTGCCGAAGCGGATGCTGCCTTCGGAATCGATCAGCCGCAGGATCGCCTGGCCCAGGGTCGATTTGCCCGACCCGGACTCGCCGACGATGCCCAGGGTCTGGCCTTTCAACAGCTCGAAACTCACCCCGTCCACCGCCTTGATGTACTGCCGCTCGCGCCGCAGCAACGGCTTGGGCAGGGGAAACCAAACCTTCAGTGCGTCCACCGACAGCAGCGTCTGGGTATGCTCGCCGGGCACCGGTTCGCCGTCGGGTTCGGCATTGATCAGCAGGCGGCTGTAGGGGTGTTGCGGAGCGGCAAACAGCGTTTGGCAGTCAGCTTGCTCAACGATTTCGCCGGCGCGCATCACGCAGACCCGTTGGGCGATGCGCCGCACCAGATTGAGGTCATGGCTGATCAGCAGCAGCGACATGCCCAGCCGTTGCTGCAGGGATTTGAGCAGTTCGAGAATTTTCAGCTGCACCGTGACGTCCAGCGCCGTAGTGGGTTCGTCGGCGATCAGCAGTTCGGGTTCATTGGCCAGCGCCATGGCGATCATTACCCGCTGGCGCTGGCCGCCGGACAGTTGATGGGGCAGGGCCTTCAACCGCTGCGGCGGGTTCTGAATGCCCACCAGCCCGAGCAATTCCAGGGTGCGCTCGCGGGCCGCCTTGCCCTTGAGGCCCTTGTGCATGGCGAGGATTTCGCCGATCTGTTTCTCCACGCTGTGCAAGGGGTTCAGCGAGGTCATCGGCTCCTGAAAGATCATGGCGATGCGGTTGCCACGTAGCCCCCGCAGCACCTTGTCGCTGGCCTGCAGCAGATCGACGCCCTTGTAACGAATGCTGCCCTGGGTGCTGACGGACTTGGCCGGCAGCAGGCGCAGGATCGAGTGCGCGGTCACCGACTTGCCCGAACCGGACTCGCCGACCAGCGCCAGACACTCGCCGGGCTGAATGTCGAGGTCGATGCCGTGCACAACTTCGGCGCCGTTGAAGGCTACGCGCAGGTTGCGGATCTGGATCAGAGGGTCAGTCATGGCAGCGCTCAAGTCCGAGGGTCGAAGGCGTCGCGGCAGGCTTCGCCGATAAACACCAGTAGCGTGAGGATCAGCGCCAGGGCGCAGAACGCCGTGACGCCCAGCCACGGCGCCTGCAAGTTGCGTTTGGCCTGGCCGATCAGTTCGCCCAGGGACGCGCTTTCGGCGGGCATGCCGAAGCCAAGGAAATCCAGCGCGGTCAGCGTGGCGATGGCGCCGGTGATGATGAACGGCAAGTAGGTGAGGGTGCTGGTCATGGCGTTGGGCAGAATGTGCCGCCACATCAAGGCGCCGTCACTGAGGCCCAGGGCGCGGGCGGCTTTGACGTATTCCAGGTTGCGCCCACGGAGGAATTCAGCGCGGACCACGTCGACCAGCGCCAACCAGGAAAACAGCGACATGATCCCCAGCAGCCACCAGAAATCCGGTTCAACGAAGCCCGACAGAATGATCAACAGGTACAGCACCGGCAGCCCCGACCAGACTTCCTGCAAACGCTGGCCGATCAAATCCGCCAGCCCGCCGTAATAGCCCTGAATCGCCCCGGCAAACACGCCGATCACCGTGCTGATGGCGGTCAGCGCCAACGCAAACAGAATCGACACCCGGGTGCCGAACAGCACCCGCGCCATCACGTCCCGGGCCTGATCGTCGGTGCCAAGCCAGTTGCGTGCGCTGGGCGGGCTGGGGGAGGGCTCGCGGAGTTCGTAATTGACCGTGTCGTAGCTGAACGGGATCGGGGCGAAGAGCATCCAGCCGCCCTTACTTGCGATCAGTTTGCGCACGTAGTCACTTGAATAGTCTGGCTCGAAGGGCAGTTCGCCGCCGAAGTCGGTTTCCAGGTATTGATGCAGGGCCGGGAAATACAGCGCGCCCTGATAACGGACGAGCAAGGGCTTGTCGTTGGCGATCAGTTCGCCGCACAGGCAGATGACCAACAGCGCCACGAACAGCCACAGCGACCACCAGCCGCGCCGGTTGGCCTTGAAGTTGGCGATGCGGCGCCGGTTTTGCGGGGAAAACTCGAACATCAGGCGCTCCTCGCGGAAAAGTCGATGCGCGGGTCGACCAGCGTGTAGCACAGGTCGCCCACCAGCTTGATCAACAGGCCGAACAGGGTGAACAGAAACAGCGTGCCGAAGACCACCGGATAATCCCGGGACACCGCCGCTTCGTAGCTCATGCGGCCGATGCCATCGAGGCCGAAGATGGTTTCGATAAGCAGCGAGCCGGCGAAGAACACCTCGATCAGCGCCTGGGGAATGCCCGCCACCACCAGCAGCATGGCGTTGCGGAACACGTGGCCGTAGAGCACGCGCTGTTCGCTGAGGCCCTTGGCCCGGGCGGTGACCACGTACTGGCGGCCAATCTCGTTGAGAAAGCTGTTTTTGGTGAGGATGGTCAGGGTCGCGAAGCCGCCGATCACCAGCGCGCTGACCGGCAGCACCAGATGCCAGAGGTAATCGCCCAGCTTGCCCAGCGGCGAGAGGCTGGCGAAGTCGTCCGAGAACAGCCCCTGGGCCGGAAACCAGCTCCAGTAGCTGCCGCCGGCAAACACCACGATCAGCAGAATGGCGAACAGAAACGCCGGGATGGCGTAGCCGATGATGATCACCGTGCTGCTCCAGACATCGAAGCGGCTGCCATGCAGCACGGCCTTGCGGATGCCCAGCGGGATCGAGATCAGGTACGTGATCAGCGTCGCCCACAGCCCGAGGGATAGCGTCACCGGCAGTTTTTGCAGAATCAGCCCGGTGACCGTGGCGCCGCGAAAGAAGCTGCTGCCAAAATCCAGCTGCGCGTAGTGAGTCAGCATCAGCCACAGGCGCTCGTGCAGCGGCTTGTCGAAACCGTATTGGTGCTTGATCGCCTCCACCAGTTCAGGGTCCAGACCCTGGGCGCCCCGGCTGATGCCGCCGGTGGCCGCGACCTCGCCACCGCCGCCACCAATTCCGCCTGTTGGGCCCATGCCCTGAACCCGGGCGATGGCTTGCTCGACGGGACCGCCCGGCGCGGCCTGCACGATGAGGAAATTGACCACCAGAATGCACAGCAGCGTGGGAATGATCAGCAGCAGGCGACGCAGGGTGTAGGCGAGCATGTCACTGGCCCTCCGTTTCTGGCATTGGCGTTGGCGCAGGACGGTCGTTCGACACACTGCGTTGTGGCGCCGAACCCGCAGCCATCTGCGCATCGGTCAGTGGCACGCGGCTGACTTCCCACCAGCTTTCCAGGCCGACGTCGTAGATCGGCTCGATGGCCGGTTTGCCAAAGCGGTTGGCATAGACCACCGGTGTGCCTTGGGAGTAATAGTTCGGAATCATGTAGAAACCCCAGAGCAGCACCCGATCCAGGGCGCGGGCGTAGTGCAGCATGTCGTTGCGGTTGTTAGCTGCGACCAGGCCGTCGATGAGGCGATCGACCGCCGGGTTGCGCAGCACCATGGCGTTGGAACTGCCGACCTGGCGGGCGCTTTGCGAGCCGAACAGGTTGTACAGCTCACGGCCGGGGGAGAGGATCGGATTGCCATTGCTCGGCAAGGTCACCACGATCATGTCGTAGTCCCGGGCGTTGAGGCGGTTCATGTACTGCGCCGAATCCACCCGGCGGAAATTCAGGGTGATGCCGATCTGCGCCAGCACACGCTTGTACGGCAGCACCAACCGCTCGAAGCCGCCCTGGCCGTCGAGGAAGGAAAATTCCAGCGGCTGACCGGCGGCGTTCACCAGCCGGTTGTTCTTCGCGTGCCAGCCAGCGTCGGCCAGCAGCTTGAGAGCCTTGAGCTGTTTGTCGCGGATGTAGCCGCTGCCGTCGGTCTTCGGTGCGCGCCAGACCTGATCGAAGACTTCGTCCGGCACCTGCCCGCGCAGGGGCTCGAGAATGCTCAGCTCCTGGGCGTCGGTCAGCTTGGTGGCGGCCATTTCGCTCTTCGGGAAGTAGGTTTGTTCGCGCACATAGAAGTTGCGCATGATCTGGCCGTTGACCCACTCGAAATCCCAGAGCATGGCCAGGGCCTCGCGCACACGGCGGTCCTGGAAGACCGGCTTGTCGAGATTGAACACAAAACCCTGACCGGCCACCGGGCGGCGTTTGGCCAGAATGGTCTTTTGCAGACGGCCGTCCTGCAGGCTCGGTGCGGTGTAGCCGACGACATAGCCCGCCGAGGAGAACTCGCGGTTGTAGTCGAAGTTGCCGGCCTGGACCAACTGACGGGCCACGTCGACATCGCCATAGAAATTCACCGTCAGCGCGTCGAAGTTGTAGAGCCCACGGCTGACCGGCAGGTCTTTGCCCCACCAGTCCTTGACCCGTTCGAAGCTGACGCTGCGCCCGGCGTCGACCCGCGAGACACGGTACGGCCCGCTGCCCAGCGGCGGTTCGAAACCGCCGCCCTTGGTGAAGTCGCGGGTCTTCCACCAGTGCTCGGGCAGGATACGCAGGCTGGCGATGTCCAGTGCGAGGGTGCGGTTGGTGCCGGTCTTGAAATCGAAACGGATCTGCCCCGGCGCTTCAATGACCGCGTCCTTGACGTCGGCGTACAGCGGTCGATAGCTGAAGCTGCCCTGGGTGATCAGCGTCTGCCAGGTGTAGCGCACGTCTTCGGCGGTGATCTGCGTGCCGTCATCGAAACGCGCCTTGGGGTTCAGGTAGAAGCGCACCCAGAGATTGTCGGGGTCGCGTTCCATCTTCTCGGCGACCAGCCCGTATACCGTGTAGGGCTCATCGAGTGAGCGATAGGCCAGCGGCGCATACACCCACGTGTCGATCTGGCTCACGGAAATGCCTTGATCGACATAGGGCGTGAGGTAGTTGAACTGGCCGATCTCCTCGGACGCGCGGCTCATCGAACCGCCCTTGGGCGCGTCAGGGTCGACGTAATCAAAGTGCTGAAAATCAGCGGCGTATTTCGGCGCTTCGCCATAGACGGTCAGTGCATGCACCGGTGTGGCGAAAACCTGAGGAGCGCCAAGCAGCAGCGAGGTAAACAACAGCACCGTGTACAGCAATGCCACGCCCTGCAGCAGGCGTGGCAATGAAAGAGGAGGGGTGCACATGGGCGGACAATCCTTGGGTGCAGCCCGACGCGCCGGAGCACCAGCGCGTCGGGCGTCAGCGCTTAGAAGTGGTACGTGGCGCGGGCGAACAGCGTGCGGCCCAGTGGATCGGTGTAGCGCGGGTCGTAGCCGGACTGGAAGTTGTAAGCCTGGTTGGTGAACGGAGGGTTGCGGTCAAACATGTTTCTCATGCCGACATCGACATCCAGTACTTTTTCGAAGGTGTAACCCGTCGCCACGTCCCATACCGAGTAGGACGCAACGCGCGCGTTCGTGTCGCGGTCGTAATCGTTGTAGCCAGTGGTGAAGCGGTTGGTCAGCGTGGCACGGGCCGGGCCCAGGTTCCAACTGGCTGTCAGGTTGTGTTTCCAGCGCGCAATCACGCCATCACCCTGGAAGTCGCCGACTTTGTCGGTATAAGGCCCTTTGATCGTGCTCTGGAAATCATAAGCGTCGACGTAAGTGCCTTGCAGGCCGAGGCCGAACTGGCCGTATGGCGTGTTCGGGAAGCGGTAGTCCAGCGAGACGTCCACGCCGTTGGTATCGACGTTACCCAGGTTGGAGTTGGTCGCGATGATGTTGGCCAGCGTGCCGTCGGCATTGCGCACGTAACGGTCGGCATAGGCCGTTGAGTCAGAGAACACTGTGGACTCCGGAAACGCCTGGATCTGGTTTGAGATGTGAACCCACCAGAAGTCCAGACCCACCGACAAATCGCGAACAGGCTGATAAACAAAGCCGAAGGTGACGTTACGGGCTTTTTCAGGCGCCAGGTCCGGATTGCCGCCGATCTGACTAAGAAATTGCTGGCCGCAGTCGCGACCGGCGTTGCCGCCAGGCTGCACCACGCCACCGGTACACAGGCGAGGGTCGTTGTAGGACGCTTGGGTGAAGGTAATGCTTTGCGGAGCATAAAGCTCATACAACGATGGCGCGCGGAACCCTTCGCTGTACGCACCGCGAACCACCAATTGCTTGAACGGCTGGTAGCGGAACGAATACTTAGGGTTGGTGGTGCTGCCGAAGTCACTGTAGGCATCGTGACGAATAGCGGCGCTCAGCTCCAGGCTGTCGAGCACGGGCACGTTCAGTTCGGCGTATTCAGCTTTTACAGTACGGTCACCGGTCACGCTGCCGTTTGAGTCCAGGCCCAGGCTGCTGATGTCATCGACGAACGGGTTGAAGTCCTGGTGGAATTTCTCTTTACGGTACTCACCGCCCAAGGCCAGGCCGGAAGGGCCCGCGCCAAACCAGTCACCGATTTCACGGCTGACTCGACCGTCCAAGGCCATTACACGACCGACTGCCGAGGAATACTGGCCGTGATACGCCGCGTCGTCGATGTACTGCTGGCCCGCTGCGGACTGGGCGCCGAACGGGTTGATAGTGCCGTTGGCCAGGCCGGCCACCATGGCGCTGTCGCTGACGTAACCATTGGTGACGGACGAGAGAATTTTGTTCTGGTTATACGAGGCGCCGACGTTGTAGTCCCAGCCGCCAACCAAGCCGTCGAAGGTCAGCAAAATACGCTGGCTGGTGTTCTGGTCTTTGGATTCGCGGCCGCCTGCAGCGGTTTCACGCCAGTTGAGATCTACAGGTTGGGTCGGGTCGAGCGCGAAATTGCTGGGTAGCGGTGTGATGCCGTTCCCAGGGTAATAAGGGGAAGACGGGGCCAGGCTTTGGCCGGTCAGTGGTGCCGGAGCAATGGCGGTGGCGTTGTTGTTGCGCGCCCAGAAGTACTCCAGGCTGACGTTATGATCGTCGGCCAGCTTGCCAGTGGCTTTACCGAAGAACGACGTTTTTTCAGTCTGCGGCACCAGATCAATGTATTGCTTGGTGTCGAAGCGGCAAAGGCCACGGCTCAGTACTTGGCCTGGGCCGCTGCAATTGCTCCCCAGCAACGGGTTGCTGGCATTGTCGCCCTGGTTGTAGTTGGCCGGGAACGAGGTCCCCGAGGTCTGGTCAAGGCCGCGGCCAGGTTGGTAGCTATTGGCAAACGAGCGGTCACGGGCAGCGAGGTTGCCTTGGGTGTTGTAGTTGAACACGCCCATGACATTGAAACGCTGTTCCTCCAGATCGCCGTAGCCCCAACTGGCGCTCATGTCTTTGGTGTCACCGCCGCCGGCAGCGGTAGGGGACGAGCCACCGAGGCTAAGCGAGCCGTCGGTCAGCGCTTTTTTTGTGATGAAGTTGATCACGCCACCAATGGCGTCGGTGCCGTACAACGCCGATGCTCCGTCACGCAGCACTTCCACGCGTTCGATGGCGGCGAACGGGATCATGTTCAGATCGACCGCTCCACCTGCCGAGTTGGTGCCCGACAGCGCGTTGTTGGCAAGGCGACGACCGTTGAGCAGCACCAGGGTTTTGTTCGCGCCAATGCCGCGCATATCGGCGAACGAAGCGCCGCCAGTCGCTGAGCCCACGGAGCCTGCGCTGTTGTTGATGGACTGACTGCCAGTGATGCGCTGAACCAGTTCGGCGGTCGTGGTGACGCCCTGTTTCCTGAGATCATCGGCGCGCAGGATGGTAATAGGCACCGCCGTTTCGGCATCGACCCGGCGAATCGCCGAGCCCGTTACCTCTACCCGTTGCAGTTGCGTGGTCGCAGGCGCTGCAGCGGAGGCTGGTGCGGCAGCTTCGCTGGCGCCATCGGTGTTTTCTGCGCCATAGGCCGGGCTCATGCCGACCGCCAGTGCGCAAATCAGCGCACGGGGGTGGCGTTGTACGGCAACAACAAGGGGCTTGAGGGTAAAACCGGGAAAGCTCATCAGCATGGTAGTTTCCGACTTATTCCAGATGTTATTGAAATGGCCTTGTGAGCCCTCGTTGCTCCGACGCGGTGATGGCGGTCGGGAATTTCCTTATTTCAAGCAAGCCGCTCCCCTCCGAGGCAAAAAACCGGACGGCGGTGAATCGGGAGTAGGGTGTGCAGCGCCGCAGCGGGGTGCGGCGCCTGCTTCAGGTGCAGATCAAGTGCGGGTCATGGGCCGATCATTTCGAGGTCATCACTGAAATTTTGGTAATGCCCGAGCGCTCGATCGACGCCATCGCCTTGGCCACCTGGCCGTAGTTGACGTTGGTGTCGGCCTGCAGCTGTACACGGACCTCCGGGTCCTTGGCCTTGACGTCCTTGAGGCTGAGCTCCAGGGATTCCGGCGCGACTTCGGATTTGGCCAGGTAGAACTTGCCGTCCTGATCGACGCTGACCACCACCGGGTCTTTCTTGTCGGCGGCGGCGGCGACGGCGTCGGTTTTCGGCAGGTTGACCTTGATGGCGTTGGTCATCAGCGGCGCGGTGACGATGAACACCACCAGCAGCACGAGCATCACGTCCACCAGCGGCGTGACGTTCATTTCGCTGAGCACTTCATCGCTGTCTTGGGTGGAGAACGACATCAGCTCGCCTCCCGCACAGCCTGGCTGTGCTTGCTGGCGATGGCCTGACGGTTGATGGCGAAGGCGCTGCGTTGGGCGAGGGCGTCGAAGTCGTGGGCGAAATCATCCATGTCGGCGACGGCGAGCTTGAGGCGACGCAGGAAGAAGTTGTAGATCAGCACTGCCGGGACTGCGACGGCGATGCCGACACCGGTGGCAATCAGGGCGTGACCGATAGGGCCGGCCACGGTTTCCAGGCTCGCCGAACCGCTGGCGCCGATGCTTTGCAACGCTTCCATGATCCCCCAGACCGTGCCGAACAGGCCAATGAACGGCGCGGTGCTGCCGATACTGGCGAGGATGGCCTGACCGGCTTCCAGGGCGCGGCGTTCTTTCTGGATCTGCTGGCGCAGGTTGCGTTCCAGGCGGTCGGAGCGGTTGATGGTGTGGGCGAGTTGCTGGGTGTTGCGCGGGGTGTCATCCACCGCCATCGCTTCGAAACCGCTGTTGGCGATCCGCGCCAGTGAACCCGGGTACTGCGTGGAGTGCTCGGCGGCGGTGAGCAGATCCGGCGCCGCCCAGAAGGCTTTGGTGAACTGTTTGTTCTGGGTCTTTAAGCGTAAGTACTGCGCGGATTTGATCAGCAACAGTCCCCAGCTCAGCACTGAAAACACTACCAGCGCCCAGAGTACGCCGGGGACAATCATCGAAGAGATCGATTCGTTCATGGTTACACCTCACCCGCTCTATAAAAAGTTGTTGTTGATTGGCTGACCGGGTTCATTCGGGCAGCTTGAAGTCGATGGTTTGCGTCGCGAAGCCTTCGATCGGGGTGTCGCCGCGCTTGGCCGGAACAAACTTCCAGTTGCGCACCGTCTCTACCGCCGCATCGTCCAGCACCTGCTTGCCGCTGGATTTGGTCACCTCGACCGTGCCGGCGCGGCCGTTCGGCAACACCTTGATGCGCAGGATCACGCGGCCTTCCATGCCTTTGCGCAGCGCCGCGCCGGGGTATTCCGGTGGCGGGTTGCCCAGGCTGGCGAGCCCGGAAATCGCGGCCGATTCCTTGGCCGGTGCCGGTGCCGGCGCTGGCGGTGCAGGGGATGGCGACGGTGCGGCCGGCGCAGGTGTGCTCGGCGCAGCGGGTGCAGCAGGGGCGGGCGGTGTTGGCTTTTTCACCGGTTCAGGCTTCTTGACCGGCTTGGGCTTCTCGACCTTCGGCTTTTCCACCGGTTTTGGCGGCGGCTTGGCGGCGTCGGGGTCCTCGACCGGCTGCTCCGGTTCAGGAGGCGGCGGTGGAGGCGGAGGTGGCTCAGGTGGAGGCGGCGGTGGTGGTGGCTCAGGTGGAGTTTCCGGGGTTGGCGGTGTCGGGCTGGTCAATTCCACGGTCATTTCGGGCACTTGCGGCGCAACTTCCGGGACGTCGGCTTTAGCGGTCTGCATATACCACCAGAGGGCGCCGTGAATAAGGACCGAGGCGGCAATCAATATCAACACGTGCGTGCGGCTTAGTTCACCAGGGCGCGATGTGTTTTCCTTGAAAGGAATACGCGGCCAGGCCATGGACAGTGCGTCCGGCGCCGGGTCAGGTATGGCTTTCGTTTTTACCGCGTCATTCATTAAAGCTCCCTCGGGTGGTTGAAGGGCAATAAGGGTCCGTTCAAACAAGTTGCCGTGTTTGAAGTTGACGTCCGTGCTGTCGGTAGCACGAGGCCTGGGGGAGCAGGTCTTTAAAGAACCACTCTTATATAAGTGCTGCTGCGCGTTAGCTATGGAGACGACATTGCAGTTCCCTGAATGCTTGTTGAGTACGGAGATGTACGTCTTTGTTTCAGAATGACTACCTAACGATGATCGCTATTGCAACCGCTATGCCAGTGCAGGGCTCTGGGCCGCCATTTCTGGCCTGGATCGGGGCGATGTCGCATTCCTGTAACTTTTTAGCGAATTTCATCAGTTCTGTCTCAGTTGGCTCTATAGAAGCAGGGCAAGTTGCCTGACCAGGGGGCGAACCTATCCACTCAGGTTCACCGCGTGTTTGCGCGTTGACCTGTTCCGGTTGGATCAGAAGTGCAATGCACCAAACGTGATTAAGTAGGTGCAAGTTGGTGCGTGAGCGTTCAAGTGATCATTGTGGTGTGTCCTGAACGTGTGACTTGTCGGTCAGAGTGTGAAGGGTCGTTATCGTTCGCGCGCACTTCTTAAAAACGATCAGTGATGGTTTTTAGTGTGCGTGAATGAACAGCGAGCGATCCCGCGCTATTAAAACTTTTAGTGGGGTAGGCGCACCTGTGCCGAACAGGAGCAATAAAAAGTGGCTACCTGATCGCTATAAAAGCGACAGCCATTAACATCAAAAAAATGTCGGGCACTGCAGCGAATAGGCGTTGCGTTTCAGCCGGAGCGCTGAAGGGAGATGGGGCGGATGGCAGGCTCGCTGACGGATGCGTGCAGCGGAAAAAGCAAGGCGCGGTGTAGGCGGATCGGGTGTGAAGGGCGCATGTCTGGCACGAATCGAATTCCTTATCGACGGACGCCAGACTTCTGGTCGGCGTCCTGCACTGTTTCGGACGGGGTAATGTCCGGTTCCTGCCCATGGGTGCGTTGTGCGCACCGTTTGGCAGCGTAGACTCGCGGCAGCTTGGGCTGGACGCGAAGCGTTTCGTGGTACTGACGTTCCACAAGAGAAACACTAGAAAGAAGTGTGCCAAAACGTGTCCGGTTGTAACATTTTTGACGCAGTGCCCTTTTTAGCGTGGCTGTCGGCTTGTCTATCCCGGCTATGGCCGCGCTGTCGCATGGTCTATGGAGAGCATCAATGAGCCACTTTTTTCCTGATCGTCCGGGTTATCGCCAGCTTCGCGAGCGCTTCCTTGCAGCCGCGACGGCAGCTGGGGCGCGGTTAAGCGAATACGTCCACCCGATGCCGGGGCCGTTTGGCGAGACCCTGACCACGGACGTGGCCTGGCTGGGCGACCCGGATGCGCAGCGGGTGCTGGTGGCGTTGAGCGGCACCCATGGCGTCGAGGGTTATTACGGCTCCGATTGCCAGAGCCGCTGGCTCGAGGGGTTTGACCCACGCTCGCTCCCCGAGGGCGTGGCGATCTTGATGATCCACCTGATCAACCCTTGGGGCACGGCGTGGATGCGCCGGGTCAATGAGGACAACCTCGATCAGAACCGCAACTACCTGGACTTCAGCAAGCCGCTGCCGGACAACCGCGCCTACGCCGACGTCCACAACATTTATGCCTGCGAGCAGTTGCGCGGACCAAAGCGCGATCATGCTGATGCGATGTTTCAGGCAGCGATCGACGCGCGGGGTTGGGCAGGGTTGATGTCGGTGGTGGAGGCGGGGCAGTACGCATTCCCTGACGGCCTGTTTTTCGGCGGCAGCGAGCCGAGTTGGTCCAATCGCACCCTGCGCGCCATCGTCGGGCGTTACTTGCGGGACGCCGAAGTGGTGACCTGTTTCGACCTGCACACCGGCGCCGGGGATTACGGTCATCCGATGCTGATGAGCATCGTCGAGTCAGCCTATCCGGCGCTGGACGATGCCAAGGCGTTGTTCGGGCCGTGGCTGTTCACGCTGATCACCGGTGCCAATCGGGTTAGCGAAACGGGTGTCGCGGCGACATCGACCGGCTATACCTCGCAGATGCTCCTCGACGCGCTGCCGGGGGTGCACTTGATGCCGTTTGTCATTGAGTGCGGCACATACCCGGGCGCGGCGGTGCACGGGCATTTGCGTGATGATCACTGGCTGCACCTGCACGGCGATCCGCTGGACGAGACCGGGCGGCGGATCAAGGAAGGGCTGCTGGAGCAGTTTTACCCCGCGGACCCGGACTGGCAGGAAGTGGCGTGGGTGAGGACGCGGCAGGTATGGGACCGGGCTTTGGCGGCGTTGCCGGGGATTCGCTGCGTTTAGACGTGTGACTGGCTGTATGCCGGATTTTCTTCAACACGGTCTTTGTAGGAGCGCGCTTGCCCGCGAAGAGGCCTTCAATGCCTACGCCTCCAGCAACCGTTCCGCCAACGCCGGCAACAGCACCTCGCACGACGCTTCGATCTTCAGATTGAGCAGGTCATCCGCCCGGGTTTTGCCCAGGTTGATGGCGATCAGCGGTTTGCCCTGATCGCGGATGGCGCGGCACAGACGAAACGCCGAAAACGCCATCAGCGATGAGCCCACGACCAGCAGGCCCTGGGCTTCTTCCACGCGCTGCATGGCCTTGGCCGCCGTGGGTGGCGCGACGTTCTCGCCGAAAAACACCACGTCAGGTTTCATGCGTTCACCCCCGCAGTGGGGGCAGTGGGGCACCTGGAAGCGCTCCTCGAAAGCCGGGTCGAGCAGGGTATCGCCATCGGGCGCCTGCACCGCATCAACCCCCGCCAGGTAGGGGTTTTGCTCGACCAGGGTCAATTGAATGATGTCGCGCTCGGTGCGCTGGCCGCAGTCCAGGCACAGCACCCAATGCAGGCTGCCGTGCAATTCCACCACATCATGACTGCCGGCCTGATCGTGCAAGGTGTCGACGTTCTGGGTGATCACGCCACTGATGAGGTCGTGCTGCTGCAAGCGCGCAATCGCCTCGTGGGCCGGATTGGGTTGCGCGACACGAACACGCGGCCAGCCGAGCATTGCCCGGGCCCAGTAACGACGCCGGGCTTCAGGGGCATTGAGGAATTCCTGAAACATCATCGGCTGCCGACCCCGGCGCACGCCCTCGCTGTCGCGGTAATCCGGAATCCCGGAAGAGGTGCTGATACCGGCGCCAGTTAGCACGACGAACGAGCGGTCGTGCATCCAGTGAAGCAGGGTATCGACGTGGGTGTCAGGAACATCAGGCATGCACAGGTCCTCAAGAGCGGCTGTGCGCTGATACTAGTAGGACCGGCTTCAACCGGGAAGAGGCCCGAGTGAGCGCCATCAGTTTTGCAGCGTGACGCCTGCAGCTTTCCCGGCTGAAGCCAGTCCTACAGTCGAGGTCTCCGCCGGTCTTTCTGAGTGCATGCGATCTGTTAGTGGGACCGGCTTCAGCCGGGAAGGGGCCTGAGTGAGCGCCATCAGTTTTGCAGCGTGACGCCTGACGCTTTCCCGGCTGAAGCCGGTCCCACAGTCGAGGTCATCGCCCGTTTTTCTGAGTGCATGCGATCTGTTAGTGGGACCGGCTTCAGCCGGGAAGAGGCCCGAGTGAGCGCCGTCAGTTTTGCAGCGTGACGCCTGACGCCTTCCCGGCTAAAGCCAGTCCTACAGGTTGACCGCGTTGTGTCAGTCAGACCGCGATCCATTAGTGGGACCGGCTTCAGCCGGCAAGAGGCCTGAGTGAGCGCCATCAGTTTTGCAGCGTGACGCCTGACGCCTTCCCGGCTAAAGCCGGTCCCACAGTCGAGGTCACCGCCTGTTTATCTGGGTGCATGGGATCTATTAGTGGGACCGGCTTCAGCCGGGAAGGGGCCTGAGTGAGCGCCGTCAGTTTTGCAGCGTGACGCCTGACGCCTTCCCGGCTGAAGCCAGTCCTACAGGTTGACCGCGTTGTGTCAGTCGGACCGCGGTCAATTTGTGGGACCGGCTTCAGCCGGGAAGAGGCCGGTTCAGGCGCCATCCACTTCAGACCATGATTGCTTTCCCTAACTCAACAACTCCGCAAACGCCTTGTCATCCTCCAGCACCTTCGGCAGCGCGGTGAACACCGCATCCAGGTCAACCCCCTCCAGCAACGGCCCATCCACTTCCTGCTTGGCCTGCGCGGTGGCGCCGCCGTGATTCTCCAGTGCCGCAGAAATGGTCAATGCCTGAGCCACGATGCGGGGCTGGATCGCGTTACCCGGCGCCTGCATGGGCCGCGCCTGATACGCGATGGCGTTCTGGATGACCTCGGGCAATCCCCAGCGCCGGGCCAGTTCTGCGCCGACTTCCGGATAACCAAAGCCCAGCTGCAACGTTTCAATGGCCGCGCGGCCGGTTGTGCCGGTCTTGGTCACGCTGTTGATGCGCTCGGCAACGGCTGGCGCCCCGGTCTGGATCAGCAGTTCGCCGATGTCGTGCATGACCCCGCAGGTGAAGGCGATTTCCGCATCCGCACCGGACTGTTTCGCCAGCAAACGGCAGATCCCGGCCACTTGAAAGCTCTTCAGCCAGAAGCCCTTCAAATCAAAACTCGGCCCTGCCTTGAACGCGCCGGTCACCGCCGACGCCAGCACCAGCGTGCGCAAGGTATTGAAGCCCAGACGCATGGCCGCGTCCTCAATGCTCGACGATTCCCGCGCGCCGCGAAAACGCGCGGAGTTGGCCAGCCGCAGGATCTTCGCCGCGATCACCGGGTCCTTTTCGATGTTGCCGGCGATGCTGCCCAGATCCGACGACGGGCTGTCGAACTGCTTGATCAGGTCCTGCGCCACCTTGGGAATGCTGGGAAGACTGCTCAAATCGGCGAACAACTGATCGATACCCATGGGTGCTGCTCCTGTCTCAGACGATGTACACACCATAGGCAACATTGGCGAATCTGCACACGTCCAGTAGTGCTTTTGCTACAGACGGCACAAACCTCGGCGCTTGAGGCGGGCCGCAGCGTATCTTTTTCAGCTCATCTGCCGCCTAGGCGGTTTGCAGGGAGAAAAATCAGTAAGATGGCGACACACCGGAACGGGTCGCGTCCTGTACCGGGCCTTATTGATGAAACGCCAGACGCCGGAACCTACCGGCCGCGCTGGCCTGGACATAGAGGGTGTCATGGGTAACGAAAGCATTAACTGGGACAAGCTCGGCTTCGACTACATCAAGACCGACAAACGCTACCTGGCTCACTGGCGCGATGGCGAGTGGGACCACGGCACCCTGACCGAAGACAACGTGCTGCACATCAGCGAAGGCTCGACCGCGCTGCATTACGGCCAGCAATGCTTCGAAGGCCTTAAGGCCTATCGCGCCAAAGACGGCTCGATCAACCTGTTTCGCCCCGACCAGAACGCTGCGCGCATGCAGCGCAGCTGCAGCCGTCTGCTGATGCCCCACATGCCGACCGAGCAGTTCATCGAAGCGTGCAAGCAAGTGGTCCGCGCCAACGAGCGTTTTATCCCGCCGTATGGCACTGGCGGCGCCTTGTACCTGCGTCCGTTCGTGATCGGCGTTGGCGACAACATCGGCGTGCGCACCGCGCCCGAGTTCATCTTTTCGGTGTTCTGCATTCCGGTTGGCCCGTACTTCAAGGGCGGCATGAAACCGCACAACTTCGTGATCTCCAGCTACGACCGCGCCGCGCCACAAGGCACCGGCGCTGCGAAAGTCGGCGGCAACTATGCGGCGAGCATGATGCCGGGTGCCGAGGCCAAGAAAGCCAACTTCGCCGACGCCATCTACCTGGATCCGTTGACCCACACCAAGATCGAAGAAGTCGGCTCGGCCAACTTCTTCGGGATCACCCACGACGACCAGTTCATCACACCGAAATCGCCGTCCGTGCTGCCGGGCATCACCCGTCTGTCGTTGATCGAACTGGCGCAAAGCCGTCTGGGCCTGAAGGTCACCGAAGGCGAGGTGTTCATCGACAAGCTTGACCTGTTCAAGGAAGCCGGCGCGTGCGGCACCGCTGCGGTGATCACCCCGATCGGCGGCATCAGCTACAAAGACAAACTGCACGTGTTTCACAGCGAAACCGAGGTCGGTCCCGTGACCCAGCGCTTGTACAAAGAGCTGACCGGCATTCAGTCCGGCGACATCGAAGGCCCGGCGGGCTGGATCGTCAAAGTCTGATCCGACGCGTCCTGCACGCCTGAAAAACCACCGCCTTTGTGCGGTGGTTTTTTTTCGCCTTCGATACGGTCAGGTGTGCAATCGCCGACGTCGGGCTATGAAACGACTGAACTGACCCCCCAGTGCAATTCCGGTGGGTGGGCTATGGTTCTAGCGGGCTGCTTTGGTCTGCAGTCTGATAGCATCCACACCATCAGCACTGCTTATATTGGACGTAAGAGGACGTTTTTTAAAAAACTCGCTTAAGAAGTTTTATAACAATCATCCATTAAGAGTTGGGGCGCCGGGGAACGTGGTTTCTTCCTCGTCTGGAGAGCTAAATTGAAAAAAACGCTAAAAGAAAAAGTTTCAGAAATGGATTTAGAAACCAAAAGGCAATTCTTTAGAAGCTCCTGGCTCACAGGTACTTTTGTCTTCGGCGTCATAATGACGTGTGTGATGTTCAGCGATGGTATTGTGGACACTCCGAAGATAACGATCGCGGCAGTGGTCTTTTCGATTGTGTCGCTATTACTGTTTTTCCACTTTAAAACGTTGGTGTATTCAAAGTCATGAGTGCGGGGCAAAACTTACTGAACATTTTCAGAGCTTTTAGTGGGTTTTTGATGTGGTTTAGTTTGATCTACGCTGAAATGTTGTAAATAAACCAGTCCCCTTTAAAAACACTGGATGTACGCGATCCTTAGTGGGACCGGCTTCAGCCGGGAAGAGGCCGGTGTGTGCGCTATCAATTTCACGCTGTGACACGGGACGCCCGGCTAACGCCGCTCGCGCGAGCCCTTCGGCTCGACCCCATATTCCGCGAGTAACACCTCCAGCCAATCCATGAACACCCGGCATCGCTGGGGCAGGTGCCGGCGGTGGGCGTAGAGCAGTGACACTGGCATCGCCGTCGGCCGGTACTCGGGGAGGATTTCGATCAACGCGCCGCGTTGCTGCTGGTAAGCGTCGGCCAGGCGCGGAATCTGGATGATCCCGAGCCCGCCGACACACGCCGCCTCATAAGCTTCGATGTTGTTGACCGTCACGCTGCAGGGCATCGGCACATAGAAGTCCTTGCCTTCGCGGCAATACTCGAACAGCGCATCGGCAGTGCCAAACGCGGGCGCATAGTTGACCAGCCGGTGCTGCTGCAGCGCTTCCAGATTCTGCGGAATGCCGAAGCGGTCTGCATACCCTTGGCTCACGCAGTTGATCATCCGGAGCAGGCCAACGTTGCGCGCGACCAGCGGCGTGTCCGGCAACGCGCCGATGCGCAGTACGCAATCAAACCCCTCGCGGACCAGATCGACGCGCCGGTCCGTGCTGCTGATTTCAAGCTCGATCAGCGGGTGCCGCTCAAGAAATTCACTTAGCCGGGGCATCACCAGCCGCCGCGCGATGGCGGTGGGCATGTCGACCCGCAGACGCCCGCTCAGCACCGAGCTGTCCTGCCGGAACAAGCCTTCAAGCTCGTCCATCTGGCCAAGCAGATCCTTGCTGCGTTCGTACAGCGCCTGGCCGTCGGGGGTCATTTGCACCTTGCGCGTGGTGCGCAAGAGCAGACGCGCGCCGAGCAATTCTTCGAGGCTGCGAACGTGCTCCGACACCGTCGAGCGCGGCAGGCCCAAGGCATCGCCGGCGTGGGTGAAGCTCGACAGCTCGGCGACCCTGACGAAGGTTTTCAGCAAGTCCAGCTTGTTCATGGCGACGCACCCCACCTTATGCCCGACGTCAGCCCGTCAGCCGTTGATGTAATAAATGCACAGCGACAGCGTCACCAGCGAGCCCAGCGTCGAGATCAGGATCGTGCTCGACACCACCGACGCCTCGCGCTTGTAGTACTCGGCCAGCATGAACGGCCCGGTGCCGGTGGGCAGGGCGCTCAACAGCAGGGCCGAGTTGGCCCACAGCGGCGACAGGTGGAACACCCGAAACGCCAGAAACCATGTGAACAGCGGGTGAGCGATCAGCTTTATCAGCACCAGCAACGTCGTGCCCTCACGGGGGCCTTGCTGTTTTTGAGCGAGAAACAGGCCCAGGGAAATCAGCGCACAAGGCGTCGTCGCGGCACCCAGCAGGCTGAGGAATTTGTCCAGCGCGCCCGGCAATGCCACGCCGGTCGAGGCCCAGCAGGCGCCAAGGATCGGTGACACCACCAGAGGATTTTTCGCCAGCGCCAGCAGCACTTTGAGCACGATGCGATGCACGCGGGCCTCGCTTTGCAGCCCGATTTCGATGCACACCAGGGCGATGCCGAATACCACGCAGACCACCAGCAACGAGGCGATGAGCGCCGGTTCCAGGCCTTCCTGCCCCAGGACCATGACGCACAACGGAATGCCGATGTAGCCGGTGTTGGCGTAGGACGCGCTGAGGGCATCAATGCTGGCATCGGCGAAATGCCCGGCCTTTCTGCGCCGCAGCAGCAAGGTAATGACGAACATCGCCAGGGTCGACAGGGTGAAGGTCAGCACGAAACCCGGGTGCCAGATCTGCGCCCAGGTGGCGTGGGCAGTGGCGGTGAACAGCAGGGCCGGCAAGCACAGCCAGACCACCATTCGGTTGATTTCAGAGGCGGCGGTCGGCCCGAGGCGGTTGGTGCGGCGACAGAGGTAGCCCACCAGAATGAGCGCGAAGATCGGAAGTAGGACATTCAAGACGGAAGACATCGAACCCGGGCCTATGGCGCAACAAACGAGAGCCGCAGAGTAGAGGGCGCAATCGTTAGGGTGCAACCTTTCTTGTCAGCGGTAACCGGAGGGGAAGGGCGTTTGCACGAGTCGGGATGGCAAAGCGGTGCCCGACGGGTATCGGGCACGGTGGACGGTATATCGGCAATTACTTTTTAAGCGGTTTGAGGTTGCCCGGCGCGATGTCGAGGACCTTGCCGTCTTCCATGTTGATGAGCGCGTATTTATCGCTGATCAGCACCCATTGCGTGCCTTCCTTGGGTGCGGTCAGGCCTTTGCCCTGCCAGTCCTTGACGCCGACGCGTTCGTCTTTGTAGAGGTCATGGGTGGTATCACCGACCTTGTACTGTTCATTGGTGTGTTCCGCCTGCACGCTTTTGGTTGCAGGGGTTTGCGCCATCGCCGCGAAGCTGGTGCCGCTCAGACATGTGACCACGGCCGCGCAGGCCATCAGGTTTTTCATGTTCATGGGAATTCCTTTGGGCGTTCTTATAGGTTCTTTTCAGCGATGCGCGCCCTGTGAACCCGGCGCGCTGGGTCAATGACCCGACTTATTTCTCGATCGGGACAATCTTGGTGATCTGGCCGTTGGTGGTCTGCACTTCGACGTATTTGTCGTGGATGCGCGTCCACTGGCTCATCTTGGCCGGTTCTTCCAGGCCCTTGGCTTTCCAGTCTTTGATCGCGGCGTCTGGACGCTGAAATTCCTGCGGCGAACGGCTGCCGACTTCTAGCTCGCGCATGTTGTCTCTGGAAGGTTGAATGGTCGGCTCCGTTGCGTTGGCGGCCTGCACCGTGAAACTCGCGACGGAAATGCTACCCAGAATCGCCAGACCGGCAATGAGCGATTTGCTGTTCATTCGAAACTCCTTGGCCAGCGCGTGGTGCGCTGTCATTAGTTCCGACCGTGGTGAGCGCAAATCATTCAGTGGACGTGCTGGCGCGCCGCCCGCTGTTGCAGGTGGTGGCGGCGAATGTCAATGGGACAGCGCCTCAGTAATGCTGGTGGACAGTGGCGTGGTCGGCCGGCCCATCAGGCGGCTCAACTGCCCACCGTCGTCGAACAGCGCACCTTTGGCCGCGGCGGCATCGGAGTTGGCGAGCAACTCGGCGACGAACTCCGGAAGCCCGGCCTGCAGCAACGCAGCCTTGTACTCAGCTTCTGGAAGATCGGTGTAGACGACAGGCTTGCCGGATTGCTCCGCGATTTGAGCGGCGAATGCCTTCAGCGTGTAAGACTCGTCGCCGGCCAATTCGTACACCTTGCCCGCCTGATCCTCAGTTGACGTCAGCACAACGGCCGCCGCCGCTGAGTAGTCCGCCCGCGCGGCTGAGCTGATCCGGCCTTCACCTGCGCTGCCGTAATGCGCGCCGTTCGCCACCGCGTGGGCCACGCCGGCCGTGTAGTTTTCGTGATACCAACCGTTGCGCAACACCACCGCCGGAACGCCGGACTGCGCCAGCGCCGCCTCGGTCTGCTTGTGCTCCTCGGCCAGGCCCAGCGCGGAGGTGTCGGCGTGGAGCACGCTGGTGTAGCCCAGCAGTTTCACGCCGGCGCGTTTGGCGGCATCGATCACCGCGCGATGCTGAGCCACGCGCTGGCCCACTTCGCTGGAGGAAATCAGCAGGACCTTCTCGGCGCCTTCGAAGACGCGGTCCAGCGTGTCCGGCTGCGAATAATCGGCTTGACGGACCTGCACGCCTTGGGCGGCGAGATCGGCCACTTTCTCAAGGTCACGGGCGGCCGCAATGATCTGCGAGGCAGGCACGGTTTCGAGCAGTTGAGCGATGACGAGGCGGCCCAGCTGGCCTGATGCACCGGTGATGACGATCATGATGATTCCTGAACAAGGTGAATGAGCGATCAGCATAGTCAGCGTGCTAACCTTTCGTAAGTACGTACGAAAAGGTAAGTGTGATGAACGATATTACTTCTCCCTCTGTAGGCACTGTCTCTTTGCTCGAGAGAATCCGTACCGGTGAGGTGCTGGCTCGGGATTGCCCGTCGCGGGACATCCTCAATCATGTGTGCAGCCGGTGGGGTGTACTGGTGCTGGTGGTGCTGCTGGACGGCATGCACCGGTTCAGCGAGCTGCGCCGCAAGATCGGCGGCGTCAGCGAAAAGATGCTTTCGCAGACACTGCAGAGTCTGGAACAGGACGGGTTCGTTGATCGCAAAGCGCTGCCGGTGGTGCCGCCCCATGTCGAATACCGACTGACCGCGATGGGCGAGGAGGTGGCGTTGCAGATGGACGGGCTAACGACTTGGATCGAGGAAAATCTGCCGCGCATTCTGGCGGTGCGGGAGGGTAGAGCGGTGGTGCTTGAGTGATCGGGTTAGCCCGTTTAGAGCGTTGGTATTTTATTGCCATGATGCGCAAGAAGTTGCGCACTTGATTGTATGTTTTAGGGTGCCTTCTGCTCTGTAAGCCACGTCTTTTGTGGCTTGCATGCGAGTGCGCAAGAAGTTGCGCAGGGGTGCGCAACTTCTTGCGCACTTTTACTTTGTTATCGGGTTTGGCGTTCGCTAAAGCCTGCTGTTTTCTTTCTTAAGCTATTGATTTTGTTTGACTAATCTCTAGTTGGCATAAGCCTTGATATCTCCGTGGCCCCCGGTTTGGCATTCACGCCTTTTCGGATGGTTTTTTGAGCACGGAGAGCATCCTTGGCGACCCCCCTAAATCTGCCCGTTGGTGGTGAGAAACGCGAACCTCAAGTGGCGATCGTTCCACTTGATCAGATCCAGCTTGAGGACGTCGGGCTGGGTGCGGCGAATGTCGATGCGTGGCTGCAGGACATCAGCGGCGGGGTTGTCACGCTTGAACGGATCAAGACCGTGGCCGGCGGACTGCCGGTGGTGGGCAACATCATGGCGCTGGTTGATGCGCTGAATGACATCGTTCGGCTTTCTACAAGCTCGGAGCGAGACCCGCTGGATTGGGTGAGTCTGGGCATCAACCTGATCGGGATGGTACCGATTCCGCCGGGCATGGCGGCGGCGAGGATGAGCCTGCGGCCGATGCTGTTTCTGGTGCGCCAGGAAATGCGTCAGGCGGGGAAGATGGTGTTGGGCGACGCGCTGATCGAGATTCTGATCGGGCACCTGAATGCAACCATTGTCGGCACCCTTGATGACTTTGCGACACAGGCGCAGGGGAAGCTCCCCGGGATTCTCGAGGATGCGGGGAAACTGGGCGAAGGCGTGCTGCTTCAGCTTGCAACTGGCCTGGAGAGGTTGGCCAATCCGGATCTGAACGCCAAGGCAGATTTGCTTGAGGCGGAGCAGTTGGTTCAGGCCGCTGGTGATCTTTGGGCCTACGATCCTCAGGCTGCGATCGGCAATATTTTCGCGGCGGCTGCGGATGTTTGCGTTGCGGCGGGTAAGGGTGCGGTCAACGGTGCTGCTGAATACCTCGTGCCTGAAGCGGTTAAAAAAGAGGTGGGCAGGCAGGCCAAGTTATTGCGTGATCTGGCTCCTCAGCTTCGCACGCAGATCACAGGGTTGGGGAATCCCGGAGCTCAGCATTCTATCGCTGCGTTGCTGGTTAGTTTGGAGGGTGCGGTCGTCAGCTGGCGCTCGCGCAACGGGCATGGGCAATCTTTCAACATCAAGCCTGGCGTTACTAATCAGGCCAAGCGCCGGGGCGGGGAAGGCAAGCTTGAGGCTGTTCAGTTCGAGAAACCTGCCAAGGGCTTGCCTAATCCGGAAATAAACTGTGCCTGTGCTTATACGGGCCACAGCATCAGCTTTGCGATGGGCTCGGAGTCGGTCAGTCATACCGATTTCAGTTTGCCGGGGCCGTTTCCCATTGAATGGACGCGGACTTATTGCTCGAGTCTGGATGCGTTCGATGGGGATGTTATCGGCGCACGCTGGATCACGCCGTTTACGACACGCTTTGATCTCGTCGGTGATGGTTTGGTGTTTCATGACTCCGATGGGCGTAGCCATGAATTCCCTCTTCCCAAGGTCAAGCTGTTTCACTTCAACGCCATTGAAAACCTGACCGTCGTTCGCCTCAGCAAAGATCGGTTATTGCTGATGCGGGGCCTTGAGCACAGGGAAACCTATGTTCGTCGAGGTGATCGGTTTGTCCTGATCAACAAGGTTCTGCCCAACGGCGCCGGAGTCATGCTGCATCACGAGCATCGGCATGATGGGGATTCGGTGCTCTCCGAGTTGGTCACTTACTCGGAAAAAGATGCCAACAAGGTCCATCTTCGCTTGGGCACTTTGATTGATGATCTGGGGCGGCTGACGGGTCTTTGGGAAATTCGGGACGGCGACGTCAAACGCCAACTCTGTGCGTATCAGTACGATGATTCCGGCGATCTTGTTCTGGCCCAAGACGAGCACGGCTCGGCCTGGCGTTATCAGTATCAAAATCACCTGATCACTCGCTACACCGACCGCACCAATCGTGGCTTGAATCTGCAATGGCAAGGAACAGGCCCCGACGCGAAAGCTGTCCGTGAATGGGCTGACGACGGCAGTTTTGATACGCGATTGGCGTGGGATAAAAACATCCGCCTGACCTACGTCACTGACGCTTTGGGCCACGAAACCCGGCATTACTACGACAGCCTTGGTTATACCTATCGCATTTGCCACGCGGATGGCCGCTCCGAGTGGTTCTTTCGTGATCAGGCGAAAAACATCATCCGCCACGTCCACACCGACGGCAGCACCGACCGTTATCGCTACGACAAGCTAAGCAACCTCACCGAACACACCCGCGCTGATCACAGCGTGATGAATTACGCCTACGACGACAAAAGCCATCTGATCAAGATCAGCGATGGCGAAGGTGGGCTGTGGAAGCGTGACTACGACCTTCGCGGAAATCTGATCGAGGCGATCGACCCGCTAGAGAACGTTACCGAATACGCCTACAACAAATTCGGCCTTCCTACCGCGATCAAGGACGCCAACGGGAATACCAAGAAACTTGAGTACAACGCTGCGGGCCAGTTGCTTAAGTACGTTG